>NZ_JAXCEI010000009.1:0-355580 GCF_041463655.1 Actinomadura monticuli | reverse complement strand
AGGCAATCGCCGTTCTACGGGGCCTTGTTGCTTCCCGGCCCGCAGACACGCCCCCCGCGATCAGTCCGTGACCTGGCCACTCGCTCCGACCATCTCAACATCCGAGAACGCAATCAGCCCTGGGCGCGCCCGCCGCCGTGCCCTGCTCGACTTCACCAGCCGCGCCGGAAAGGGTGAGGCTTTGGCCTCGATCCCGGCTATTGCCCGGGCAGTCGCGGAGCTGGCTGGGTCGGCAGTAGCGGGCACAGTACTTGACCCTTTCTGCGGCACGGGATCCTTCCTGTGGGCCGTGATGGATCGGGCCCTGCAGCTCCAAGCCCTGGTCGAGTTCGTCGGCGTCGAACTCAACGAGCGACTAGCTGGCCTTGCCCGGGCTATCGGCCAGACGGCACCGATGGTTACGACGATTGAGAACGGCGACGCCTTCCTGACCAACCTGCCGATGGCCGATCTGGTGCTCGCCGCACCGCCTGTGGGAGTGCGTCTACCTGAGCCCCACGTTCTACTCAACGGCTCAACGACGGCCCACATCACGGTGGCTGCGGTCGATCTCGCACTGCGGCGCCTGCGCCCCGGTGGACGCGCTGTTCTACATGTGGGGGCTGGATTCACGTTCCAGCGCGCGGCCGAGCGTTACCGCGAGTACCTGGCATCCGAGCATCGAGTCGCTGCACTCATTGGTCTTCCGGGCGGAGCGATTCCTGGCACCAGCGTCCGATCAATCCTGATTGTCATTGACCGTGCGGAGCCGGGAGAAACCTTTGTCGCTCAACTCGGTGAGGACTGGGAGACGCAGCTCGCGCCTGGCGGTGCGGCCATGACCGCCGCGATGGCTCACATCGACGGCGACTCGAACGGGCGGTGACCATCATGGTTACCTCGACCCTCCTGGACCTTCGCCGCCAACCGAACTGGGATCCAGCACGTCTGACGGCTGAAGCCTTTCAGTGGCCGACAGACGCGCCGCAGGTACGGATGCGTGACCTGCTGTCACGGATTGCGCCGACCGGGTTCGTCGATGCGGGGACGCCGACGATCACTCTGGCGGGGATTGATCCGAACCTCGGAGGCGTGCGCCGACGTAGTCGCAAGTACCAAGGTGCGGCCTACCAGGTGGGTGCAGATCTTCGGGCCGGTGATCTGCTCGTTCCACGCACCCCGACAGGCGTTGTTCTGCTCGTCTCGGAGCGCATGGTTGGAGCACTGATCTCATCGACCTTCTACGCGCTGCGCTCGGACAATGAGACGTCGGCGCTGTGGATCTGGGGACTCTTGAACTGCCGATCTGGTCGCGAGCTCCGGAGGAATGTGTCGTCGGGCTCTGCGGCACTGATGTTGTCCCTGGCGGATTTGCTGGACATGCAGGTGCCCGTGCTGCCGCTTGCCCAGCAGCATTCCCTGGCAGCGGCCCTGCGCGACGTTGAGGCCACGACGCACATCCCGGAAGACGAGGCAGCCGAAACGTGGTGGAGGACCGCGGATCTACGCGGAGAGGAGTGGCGCTTCATGCTCGCCAGTCCTCAGCCCGATCTACTTCGGGTCGGTACTCCGCTTCGTGACTTCTGCGGAGAGATCGCCAAGGGGCGACCCGTTCGTGATGTCGCGACTGAGTCCGAAGAAACCGCATCCCTCCCCGTGGTCGACATCAGCATGCTCGCGGGGAACCCCGCCCGACGATGGGTACCCGCTCATGACCACGGCCTGACGCCCGTCTACCCCGGGGACCTTTGCGTTGCTGCCGTGGGGGAGCGGCCTCATGCGGCAGTGATTTTTGTGGAGGCCATCGCCGACCCGAACGTTTACGTCCTGCGCCTCCGGACTCCGGCGCAAGGCCCAGCACTCGCCCAGTACCTGAATGGCCAGGAGGGCTTCGCGCTCCGCAAGATGCTCATCAGCGGCGCTTACATCCCAAACTTGCGCCGACAAGATCTGGAGCAGCTTCCGATCCGCGAGGAGGCCCTTCACCCAGTCGAACCAGATGTGCCTGTGGCTCCGCTTGCGGACCGGCTGGAGCAGCTGTTGTGGCTGAGCTGAAATGTCAGTTCGCGGCGATCGTCTACGCCGAGCTCTATCGGGTCTTAAGCAGCAGTAGGGCACTCGCTGACTCACTGGCGTTCCGTCTGGACGAGATCCGATACGGCACAGACTGGCTCGAAGAGGTGATCGACGCCTACGACGCTAAGTGGACGGCGGACCTGCAGTACATGAGTCCAGACGCCGTTGAAAACTTCGCTCTCACACAACCCGATCATGCGGTGCTTGCGGCTTGGATCCTGGCCGGCCTACGCAACACCGGTCATTGCTATGACATGTCCAACGACCTGAGCCAGCGGGTGATGGAGCGCGTTCGAACCGACCTGCCAGGCATCACAGTGCCGCTACCAAGCGCGCTCAGCCCGGTGATCTACGGATGGACCCTCGGGTGTGTCGTTGGGTCTGACGATCTGCCCGCCATGCCAGCAGTTCTCCCTTCCGAGGAGAACGTGCAGCATGCCTTCCTCGGCTTCATGGAGCATGTGCTAATTCTCCAAGAGATGGAGCCACCGTGGCCGGAGATGATGTCCACGGCTACCTATTGGCGTGGCTACGGGATTGCCGAGGGACTTCTGCCAGAGTACGGCAATGGGGGAATGGCGCTCACCCAGTTGAAGAACGAGGCCAGTCGTTCGATGCAGCCGTCCATGTACGCGACGCTCGAGCGGTACTTCCAGCTGTTCAATCAGCGGCGGCAGTCCGTCTCGCACATCGCACAGGACGACTCTCGCCCCCCGTTCGTAGAGGTCGCTCAGACGATCCGCGAGTGGCCGGACCTCCGCATGGCCGTTGTTGGATTGACGCAGTTCGTCTTCCAAGAGGTCTCGAAGGAGCTTCTGGAAACGCAACCCCGATCGATACGGCCTGGCGTGTGGGAAAACCTCATCTACGAGATCCGGACAGACTGGTAACGACCAGCGTCTCCACGAAGTGATTGCGCGTGGGATGGGGGCGTCGGCCTCGGAAGACCGGTGTCCCGTGAAGAGCTACTTCGACTTCCTGTTGTTCGACTCCTAAACCGCCCTCATCCACGACTACGAACCTGGCCCGGTCGGCCACCAAACCGGCGGCCGGCTCACTCATCACAAAGATACGCTGCACGCCCTGGCGCACATCGCCGACGACTTGCGCATCCGCGGCGAGCAGATGCAGCCACTGGAAGGCATTCCTGACACATCCCGCGCCTAACATGGCGGTGCCATGACAGGCCTCGTTCCCCCAGCGCGTCCTTGAACTCCGCCAGCCGGATGTCCGGCCAACCCGGCCGGTCCAGTCGCGTCCTCACCAGCCAACCAGCCAGCCGCTTGGCATCCGGCGGTGCCGCCGTGCACGCTCGGGCGTACAGGAGCATCAACTCGCGCAATCGGTCGCCCACGATCCCCGACGAGTCGTCCAGATACAGCAACGCCGAGGTGACTCGCTCCACCGCCCGGCGCGCCAAGGGAACCGCCTGAGCCGCCGCCTCGTGTCTGATCAGGTGGTCGATCTCCGCTGCCACCTCGTTGGCCCGAGCCGCGTACTCCCGGCGTCCCCGATAAGGGTCCCGCCGGCGGTCCCACCGCAATCCGTCGACCAACCGCCGGCACCTCGTTGACCTGCGTGTCCGTCACAGAGCCATTCAAGCCGAACGGCGGAACCCGCTGAGCGCCGACATCCCGCGCAGCCAGGCATCCGAGCCGAGGAACGGCACCACCCATTGATCGTCGGGTCGAGCGAAACCTCACATCCTCAGTCCAGCCTCACTACCCTGACCGGGTGACAAGCCTGAGCGATGCCGAACTGGACGCCCTGGTTGAGCAGGCAATCATCGACGCTTACGACGAGCACGAGCAACACGCCGCGTTCCATTGCCTGCTGGAAGAGCATTTGATCGTGCCCTTCCAGACCACTGTCCTGGGGGTCGAGTGACCGTCACGAAGATCGATCTTTCGCCTGGTGGCGAGATCATTGGGATCTGCACCCGCGGCAAGCACCGGCAGGCCATCGGGATCCTAGACCTGCCGCTTCCAACCCCACGCCCGGCGGGCGCCGAATGGATCGACGCTTACCGACGCCGGGCCTGCTGACTACGAGCGAAGATGAGCGAATACCAGTACTACGAGTTCCTGGCCGTCGACCAGCCCCTGGACGAGCGGCAGCAGGCCGAAGTCCGCGCTCTGTCCACTCGGGCACGGATCACCGCCACCAGTTTCACGAACGAATACCACTGGGGTGATTTCGGGGGTAGTCCGCGGACGATGATGCGGCGCTACTACGACGCCCACCTGTACGTCACCAACTGGGGCACCCACCAGGTGATGCTTCGCCTTCCCCGCACGCTGCTACCCCTCAAGGTCGCCGAGCGGTACTGCATCGACCCCTACGTCACCGCAGAGCTTTCCGGAAAGCATCTCATCCTCGACCTGACCAGCCAGGACGAGGGCGGCGACTGGATCGAGGGCGCCGACGACTCCCTGTCGGCGATCATCGGAGTTCGCACCGAACTCGCCGCCGGGGACCTGCGTCCGCTCTACCTTGCCTGGCTCGCGGCCTACGGAACTTGGGAACGCGACGAGGACGCCTTCGACCAGGACGAGGACGAGGAACTCGAGCCGCCGGTACCTGCAGGGCTGCGTTCCTTGACGGCCCCCCAGCGGGCTCTCGCCGACTTCCTCCGCCTCGATTCCGACCTGCTCCGGGTCGCCTCCCAGACGAGCCCGCCCCTGGCCGAGACCAAGGACGACCCTGGCCGGCTCGCCAAGTGGATCGAAGAACTACCCCCGAAGGAGGGGAAGGCTCTCCTCCTCCGGGTCGCGCAAGGTCAGGGACCCCAGGTCCAGATGGAGCTACTCCGCCGTTTCCGCGGCGAACCCGAGGCCGCGAGAGACAACCGTCCCCGGCGCACGGTATCTGAGCTGCTGGACACCGCCGCCGCAATCCGTCACGAGCGTGAACGCAAAGCCGAGGCGGCAAGTGCGGAGCAGGAGGCCCGCCGCGAGCAACAACGCGCGGCGGCCCGCGAGAAGCGACTCGACGCCATCGCCCGCGATCCGGAAATCACCTGGGCACGCGTCGACGAACTGATCGATGCCCGCAAACCATCTGACTACGACGTGGCCGTCGAGCTCCTCAAAGACCTGCGGGCCATCGCCGAGCGTGCAGGCCTCCGCCAGGAGTTCACCGCACGGCTCACGCACCTGCGCCGAAAGCACCACCGGAAAACGGGCCTCATCGCCCGCTTCGATCGCGCCGTCCTACTCGCAGCACCGTCGTGATCCAGACTCCTCGGGGTTGCACGCCTTCTGGACAACGAAGGTCAGTCATGCGGGTCCTCGGATGTTGGCGGTGTGCTGTCCGTCAGCCATGGCCAGGACGCCGGGGGTTCGCCGAATGCGCGACGACCGGCTCTTACGGCCAGGGCGGCCATGGCGGCGTTGGCGCCACCACCGATCACCGCGCCGATACCGAACGGTGCCA
Source organism: Actinomadura monticuli (assembly GCF_041463655.1). Lineage (NCBI taxonomy): Bacteria > Bacillati > Actinomycetota > Actinomycetes > Streptosporangiales > Thermomonosporaceae > Actinomadura > Actinomadura monticuli. The sequence goes on along the minus strand of NZ_JAXCEI010000009.1, from coordinate 350,090 downwards.
CTCGACCGAGAACGATGATCCCCTGCTTGGTCCCGTACTTCGTGATGAAGTTCCTCCCCAAGATCTTGTTGATCTGACGCAATGTCTCGACCGGCACCTTGGTGACGACCTGACGCCCCCAGTGCGCCCCCGTCCGCTCGGCGACCTTGGTGATGGTAGCGGAGCCGGATCCACCAAGCATGATGCCCATCACGATCGTTCGGCGGCGCTCGATCTCGTCGATGGGGACGCCGTGGACTTCGGCGATCGAGAGCGCGAAGAGGGCGCTCATCTCCAGAGCTGAGAGGGTCTCGCCCGCTGACAGTGCCAGCGCGACTCCCGTGCCGACCCCGGGGGCGGCGGCAGTTCCTCCAACTGCCGCACCGGTCCCGGTCAGGGCGCTGACGTACATTCGCTCCAGGTTGCGGATGACCTCTGCTGGTGTCGCCTCCGGGTTCCGCTGGCGGGCCCGGGCGATGTTCTTGCGTACCAGTGGGCTCTGGACTTCGATGGCCTTGTCCAGGAGGTCGAGGACTCGCTGCCCGCGTCCGGCTGCTGCCGGGACCGGTCCGTCGAGGGCACCTGTTGCCATGCCTTGAACTCCTTAGTCCGTCACGTCCCACCTGGGTGCCCAACTCAAGCAGTCGAGGACAGCGTGCGCCACATGGGCCAGGCCACTGACCGGCAGAAGGGCCGAAGGTGGCCAGCTTCCCGAATTGGACCCCTTTGCGCTGTAGCTGTTACTCGACGGTCGCCGCGGCTATGGGAATCAGTTTTTCCGGCGCTGGGACGCCCCGGCTTCCGCGTTTTCACGGTAAAAACGCCCGTTCATCTCGCGATCGGTCTTGAGAGCATGCGGACGGTTAGGAGTCATGCTTAAGCTGTCACTCGTGGTGGAGGCCGGCCAGGGCAGGGGCTTTCGAGCGGGTCGCCGCCACGGCGCGGGCCGACCCTCGACAAGGATGAGAGACCGTGGGCTTTCAGACTCCCCTCTACGAGCTGGCCAGCTACCTCCAGTGGACGACGAGCGGCAAGGTCCAGCTTCCCGACTTCCAGCGGGGCTACAAATGGGAAGACGAGCGGATCCGCCAACTCCTTGTAACGATCCTCCGTGGTCATCCGCTCGGTGTCGTCATGATGCTAAAGACGGGGAACGACCAGATTCGTTTCAAGCCTCGTCCGGTGGAGGGGGTCGTCCTCCCCACAAACACCGAGCCTGGTTGGCTGTTGCTCGACGGCCAGCAGCGGCTGACTTCGCTTACTCAGGCTCTCACTGGCGACGGCGTCGTACACACCAAGGACAGCCGCGGCAAGCTCATGGAGCGTCGCTACTACGTGCACATGGCCACCGCACTGCTAGGTGAAGAGTGGATCGATGACGCGGTCCGCTCCCTGCCCGGTGACGGTGTGCTGCGCAGCAACTTCGGCAAGGACATCGATCTCGACCTGTCCACACCCGAGAACGAGCGCGCACAGGGATACTTCCCGGTACGGCTACTCTTCGGCGGGGCAGAAACCGTCAACTGGCTCTTTGCCTGCGACAACAAGGAGCAGCCGGCCGTCTTCCATGCCAAGGTGGTACAAGGCTGCTCCACCTACAATATACCGGCTATCGAACTCGATGAGACGACCAGCAAGTCGGCTGTCGCCACAGTGTTCGAGAAGGTGAACACGGGCGGCCTGCCGCTCAACGTCTTCGAGCTCCTCACCGCCACGTTCGCCGGTGACAAGAAGTACTACGACACCCATGGGACCGACTTCCGTCTCAACGACGATTGGCAAGCGACCCAGCGGCAGTTCGCTGCGCACCCAGTTCTGGCTGCTGTCGAGAACACAGACTTTCTCCAAGTGGTGAGCCTGCTCGCGAGCCTGAAACGAGCGAAGGAAGGCAGCTCCGCGCGGCCGTCTGCCGTGTCCGCCAGGAAAGAGGATCTACTCAAGCTCACGCTGGACGAATATCTCGAGTGGGTGCAGCCGGTTCGCGGCGCGTTCATGTGGACGGCGACCTTCCTCGCCGACCAGCGCATCTTCGATGTCAGGTTCCTGCCCTACCCGAAGCAGCTCGTGCCGCTCGCCGCCGTCAAGGTTGTGCTCGGTGGCGACGCTGATCTCCATGGAGTGCGCGCCAAACTCACCCAATGGTTCTGGTGCGGCATCCTTGGTGAGCTTTACGGCTCCGCCAGCGAGACCCGATTCGCGCGTGATGTCGAGTCCGTTCCAGACTGGGCGCGGGGCATCGAAGCCACTACCCCGCGGACGGTCGCGGACTGCACCTTCGCAGCCTCCCGCCTTCTGTCGCTACGGACTCGGAACGCGGCGGCGTACAAGGGAATCTACGCCCTCGTCCTGTCTCAGGGCGCCAAGGACTGGATGTACGACAAGTCATTGGACAAAGTCCAGTACGTGGAGCTCGCGGTCGACATCCACCACATCTTCCCGTACAAGTGGTGCCTCGACCACGGTATCGATCCGGCAATGCGCGAGAGCATTGTAAACAAGACGCCGCTTTCCGCCGAGACCAACCGTGCCATCGGCGGGTCGGCCCCGTCGGTGTATCTGCCGAAGATCGAGAAGAAGGCGGGAATCGTTCCCGCACAGCTCGATGCTCACCTTGCCACTCATCTGGTCGATGCCGCTGACCTGCGTGCAGATGACTTCGATTACTTCTTCAAGAAGCGGCTGGAGAAGCTCATGGCCATCATCGAAGCCGCGACCGGTAAGCCCGTGCAGAACGATATGCAGGATAGCGACGCCGAGGAAGGGCTGCAGAAGTTCGATCCGGAGGACGTCGCCGTCATGCCTGACCTCGATGACCTGGAGGTCTGACGGGAGAAAGGCCCGACTCGTCATCGAGTTGCTCGTGCCGGTGTGAAACTTGACTGGTAGCGCTATCCCTAGGGAGAGCATCCAACGCAGATCGTCTCTATGCTTTCGGCAGCCTTCAGCGGTGGTTTCCACCGAAGGCCCTGTCGAAGCCCGTGCCGCCCCAGCCCTGCCCTTCTGGCCAGATGATGTGGGTGCCGTGCCGTTCAGCTATCGCATCGATCGCTCCTCGCTCAGGCTGTTCGGGCAGCACAAGAAAACGGTGCTCCGCCGTCCTGCCCTCGGCGAATTCGATGTCCGTGAGTCGGATGGCGCCCTCCCGCATGCGCGGGTAGGTGTTTCCGTCCTCGCCGAGGACTTCGAATAGCATCCATCCGGAGGAGTCGTCGCACGCGGTATCGATGAGGGGAGAATCAACTTGAGGCGTCCGCCCCGCGCGGAAAAGTTCTCCGATCAAGGTATAGCGCAGGTATTCATGAACGCTGGAGGTCCTCTCCTCTGCGACCTCGGCGAGGAAACGCGCGCGGAAGCTGTCAGTGGACGCCGTCCGTGCCGGATCGTCTGTCGGAGGCTCGGCGAAAGCAATGTCCTGCGCTGGAAGCTCCGTGCTAGAGGGAGCGTCGCCGGTGTTATCGCCCGGTTCCTGGTCGCTTGTTTCCCTAGACTCCTCGGACATGCCAGTGAGAACGGTCGGCAGCGGGTCCGAATGGAAAATGGAGGATGGTGAGTGTCTGGGTGCAACGTGTGATCGCTACATACAGTCCGTGTAGACCTGCCCATTCCTGTGCCGCGATGGCGGCGGGCTCCAAGACGACGACATGGTCGAACTCCAGGCCCTTGATCTGTCCTGCGGTGCGTACCTGAATCACGGACTCCAGTTGTTCGGCCGCGATCCCGGCCTGTGCCGACCGGAGCATCCCCGGATCGTCGTCAGGCAAGATGAAGGCCACCGAGCGGCCTCGCTTGCCATCCGTTCCGGAGAGGGTCGACACGCGCTCGATCGCCTCGGCTACCAGGCGACTCGGGTCGGTTCGGATGATCCTCAGGACCTCATCGTCGGCGGGTGGGCGGACTGACCGCGGGAACGTCGTGTCAGGCGCGAGTACAGCCGCCAATGGTGCTGCGAAGTCCATGACCTCCCGGGGGACTCGATACCCGATGGTCAACTCGGCCAGATGGCCACCGCTCTGCCCGCCCAGTTGACCGGCCAGTTCCTGCCAGCCGGCATAGCGATGGACGCCGGTGGCCTGCGCTAAGTCACCAAGCAGGGTCATCGACCCACTGGGGCAGCGGCGGGCGAGTGAGCGTGCCTGCATCGGAGTTAGGTCTTGTGCTTCGTCGACAACGACGTGTTGCCATCTCACGGAGGTCTCCCCGGTCATAAGGAAGCGGATCTCCTCCAAACACACCAGGTCCTCTGGGGACCAGGCCTCCTGCGAAACCTTCGCCGCAGGTGTGCGGACGATCGCCTGCTGCTCCTCCTCGGAGAGGACGCCCGCGGCGGCAGCGCGCAGGGCTTGCCTTCCTCGAAGGAGGCTTCGCAGCAGTTCTTCCGCTGAGACCGACGGAAAGACGCGGCTGACCATGCGCATGACATCCCGCCGCTGCTCCACCTGCTTGCGGGCGCCGGGCTCGTCTCTCGAGCGCTTTCCGGCGGCGCCGCCTGCCCTCAAGAGGTGGTCGACCACCCGGTCGGTGAACTGCCGGCGGCGTACCAGGTACGGCAGCCGTACACCCTCGGTTCCGGTGAACCTGATGAAAGAGGACGGAAGCGTCACGGGACGCGGACCGACCTGTATGGTCCGGGCCGCCGCAGATTCCAGCGCCTTCGGATTTGCAAGGTTGTCCACTGCGCGCCGAAGCACCTCGGCCATCTTGGAGCTCGATTTGATTCGTCGTGCCTCCAAGTTGTCGGACCCGCGAGCCTCTCCATCCCAGAGACGTGCGAGCTCGATACTGGTCACGCCCCTGGTGCCCAGCTGGGGCAGTACTTGGCCGACGTACTTCAAGAATCCCTGATGGGGCCCGACGACCAGAACATCGCTGGCCTTGAACACGTTATTGAAGAGCAACCAGGAAACTCGATGCAGCCCAACCGCGGTCTTTCCTGTGCCGGGACCCCCTTGGACGACCAGCAGACTCTTCCGCTCATCCGATACCAGAATGAACTGTTCGCGCTGTATCGTCTCGACGATATCGCGCATCTGTCCGCCCCGAGCGCGGCGTAGGTCCTCGAGGAGGAAGTCCTCCAGGTCAAGCCATTGAGGCTCCTCGGCCTCCCCAGGAATGTCGGCTCCGACGTCTGTGTGACGGGGCGCTTTGATGTCATCGAAGTAGCCGGTCACCTTACGGCCGTCGCAGCGTAGGTCGCGCCGCAGAAGGACGTCACCAGGATCGTCACTGCGAGCGAGCATCCATTCCTTTGCGGCACGGGCATGCCAGCTGATGACGGCCAGATCGCCCTCAGGTGTGCGAACCACTCGCCGACCGATATAGAAGGTCTGACTTTCGGTGAATTTGTCGTCAGCGACATCCACTCTTTTGATCACGAGAGCGGCGCCGCCGAGATCGTCGTCTTCGGCTAGGAGCTCCGGCGGCGTCTCTGGAATGAAAGTCGTCCCAGCCTTGGCGTCCGTCACATCCCACGACGGCGTTCGCTGTCTCGACCTCTCGCTGAGCCATTTATCCAAGCAGTCGTAGGCATAGTCGACTGCTTGCTGCTCAGTCCTGATAACGTCCCTGTTGGTTGCCAATTCTGCACTCCGGGCCCCGCGCCGTTGAACCGTTCGCCCACAGTACAGGTTGAAACAGGACGATACATCCTGTAAGGCCCGGCTATGTGTCGATCGCAACGGCTGCGAGCTCTCGTCCAACGTCCCCGCTGCTGGGGAGCCCCTCGAAGGCATAGCCAGAGCCTGCGCCTTCGAGCACCCGGTTTGGCGAGAGACGGCCCTGGAAGGCCGAGCCTGGGGCACTCCGTTGAGGCGAGACTCGTCGACAACGGCCCAACGATCGACCGGGGCAGTAATGAGGCCGTCGATACGGCCGGAAAGCCTCTGGCCTCCTGGTCCGCTGCCGTCGAGTGTCGGTACCGGCTGGCACAATCACACGCCATGAGTGGCAGGGAAAGTGACCCGCTGGCGGGACTGGACGAGGTTGACTGGGCTGGCCTGGAGCATGCTTACGGCCCGGCAGAGGACGTGCCCGAGCTGCTCCGAGCGCTCGCCTCGGAGTTGCCGAGCGAGCGCGACAAGGCCAGGAGCGAGTTGTACGGCAACATCTTCCACCAGGGCAGCCGGTACGAGGCGACCGCGCATGCCGTGCCATTCTTGGTCGCGCTGGCGGCTGACCCCCGGGTCCAGGACCGTGCCGACATCGTGCACCTCCTCTCCGCGATCGCTATCGGCTATGACGAGGCGTACCTGCCGAACGGCATCGACATCACCGGATGGCGCGCGGGCATCGGACAGATGCGTACCGCCGACCCCGAGGAAGAACTGCGCCGTATTGACCAGTGGGTCGCGGAAGCCGACGATGAGGGCGAACGCAGAGTCCGTGCGATGCGCCGCGCCATGTACGACCACGACCAGTCCCTGCGCGATGCCGAAGCCGAACTCGGCGCGTACGACGCTGTCCGCGCCACCGTTCCCGCACTGCGCGACCTGCTGGACAATCCTGACCTGCAGATCCAGGCGGCTGCGGCGTACACGCTCGGCTGGTTCCCGGAGGAGGCGGCCGGGACCCTGCCAGTGTTCGGGCGGTTGCTGAAGTCGGACGCCGTCCCCGGTGTGGCGGCGAATGCGATCGTCTCCGCCGGCCTGCCTTCCGGCCATGCCCTCGTACCGCAACTCCGCACCTTCCTGACCGGACAGGAAGCGCTGCTCCGCTGCTCCGCCGCGATCGCACTGGCCCGCCTGGACGACATCGACCCGGACGTCCTCGACGTGCTTGAGACGGCCGCCGTCCAGCCTCCTGAGAACTCCGAACCCCGGATCCATCATCTGCACGGCAACGTGCGTGGATACGCAACGATCACTCTGGCGGCGATCGAGGAGCGAACGCATCCGAGGCTTCTCGGCGCCATGCTCAGAGGGCTCGCGCTCAGCTCCGGCCCCGCCGCCTTCCCCACGGCCGAGGCGGTGCTGCAACACGTGTTCGGGCAGCCGCGGAGCGGGCCGCTGCCACCGTATGCGGAGCTGACCGAACCGCAGCAGCGCGCCGTCCGGACACTGGCCGAGATGGGGGACGACACCTGGCGCTGGGGCAACTTCATGCTGATGCTCAGTGCTTGGGGCCTTCCGTCCCAGCGGGCGGAGTGCCGCACGTACGCGGGGCTCGACTAAGGCTAGGGAGCGGACCATCCCTGAGTGGCAAGCTGCGCGCGGATCAGTGTCGCGATGGCACGCTCCTCTTCGGCAGCTGCGCCACTCTCAGGGTCCCCGAGGCTTGCCGAGACGGCCGACCAGCGCGCCAACGCGGAAAGAACCAGTTCCCATTGGACTGCGGTCAAGGTCATCGTCGCCTCTTGGCCGGGCGCCGGCCAGCTTTCAAATCCCTTCGCGTCACGCGGCCACCCCGGGTTCTGCCTCCAACCAGCCTTGCGGATGCTGCTACCGAGGCTCACCACACCTCTCGGATCGCCTTCTACAACCTCCGTACTCACCTCGTTGTCGATCGTGGCGTCGATGATCAGCCACTGCCGGGTCTCCAACACCACCTGATAGGTGGTCTCTTCCGGGGCGCGGTTCATGGAGTCTGATCGTCGTCGTGGCGGTTCGGTCCGTCAACGAGGCGGCGTACAGGCAGGAGACGCATGGTCGAGGCGAGGCGTCCAGGCGGCAGGGGTGGCAAGACCTCGCGGAGGTTCGGACAGTGCGCCCGGTCGAGGACGCCACTGAACCTGCTCACGCATTCGGATGATCCATTTTATGCCCGTGGTTGTCCGTTATCTGCAATCGACTTTGCTGCATCGCGAACGCGGATCGACCTGATGCGGTCATGCATGCGCGGCGAAGTTTCCTTATGAAACGGCCGGGGTAGAGTCATCTGCGATTTCTATCCCGGAGGTTTTCATGAAGGCGATCGGCAGGCTCGGTAAAAGTCCGGCCGAACGCGGTGACACGACCTCGACCACAGGCTCCCCTGATATTCTTGCTCTCAGTGATGGTTCATTCGCGGTCATCGGTGTTGACATCACCGAGGAGCTTGGGCTGAATCCGCTGAAGGACGCCCGGTGTGCACCGAACGAACGCATCGTTCGCATCACCCGCACTACTCTCATCGCCGCGAAGGAAGACATCCCGGACGAATGATGCATCAACCGACTGCGTGGGCGCTGGACGGCAGCGAGCGGCTCACCTTGGAAGGCTTCCTGGAGTCGTTCGGTGAAGCCTGGGCACGCACCGAGCGCCGCTTCCTCAAGTTGGAGTGCTGGCAGTCATACCGTGAGGCCGACGGTGTCCGATCGCAGGAGGCCTTCCAAGCGGGCGACATCGCGCTGGCCCGCCGGCTCCTGGAAGAAGAGGCGATGGAGGACCAGCCTCTTCGTGACGAGGTGAGGTCGAGGAACCTGGATTTCACTCGGGTGCGGCTTCTCTCCTACCCCCTCAGCGACTACCTGCACTACGAAATGATCAACTATGAGGTGCGGAGCCGGCTGGGAGAGCGCATCGAGTTCTTCGTGCCGCCGTCTCCCGTGTCCAGTTACTTCGACTTCCTGCTGTTCGACTCCCACACCGCCCTCATCCACGATTACGGGCCTGGGCCCGTCGGCTACCAGACCGGTGGCTGGCTCACCCACGCCCCGAAGGCGCTGCACGCCCTGGTGGACATCGCCACCGACTTGCGCACCCGCGGCGAGCAAGTGCGGCCTCTGGAAGGCATTCCGGACAGATCCCGCGCCTAACATGGCGGTGCCATGACAGGCAGAACGAGGCGCGCCCTCCCCATGGGTCTCGCGATCACCGCGGGGCTCCTCGTCGTGGTCCTCTGCACCCTCGTCCCTGTGCTTCTCCTACTCCGGCTGGACGAGGACGAGTTGGCGCGTTGGTCGGACATCGGCCAAGCGATCAGCCCGGTCGCGGTCTTCTTCTCCGGCGCAGCGTTCCTAGGCATCACTGCCGCCCTCCTGATGCAGGGGCGCGAGCTGCGAAACCAGCGCGAAGAACTGAGGATCGCCCAGGAGGAACAGACTCGGAGCAGCGAACTCGCGATGCGCGAGCTTCACACCGACTTGATCAAGATGGCCATCGAGGACAGTGAGCTCCGCTCGGTCTGGCCCGCCCCCGCGCCTGGCGAGGAAACGACCCGCAAGGACCACTACTGCAACCTGATCCTCAACCTTCAGAAGGTCGCTTACGAGACTCACACGATCGAGCTCCCGGAACTCCGCAACGCCCTGCGGTTCCTCATGACCAGCCCGGACATGCGCGCCTTTTGGTCCCGAAGCCGCCAGTCCCGCGTCTCCATCACCGACGGCGACGACGCCGAGGACACCTTCACAGCCGAGGTGGACGCGGCGTACACCGACACCATCATGCCGTAGCCTGAGGACCCACGCAGAGCTCCTCCTACGGCTGTCGAGATTGATAAGCAGGCAACTCAGGTGCGGGACACCCAAGCGCTGTGCCTCGATCGGGCCTCCAGCTGGAGGAACTCTGTCAGCTGCTCAGCCGTTCGCCCTCGGGTTTTGATGGCGTGGCAGTTCGGACAGAGAGCGATCATTTGAATCGGGTGGTCACGACCCCAACTTGCCCGGTCCTGCACATGATCGACTTCGAGAATCGGGCCGCCGTTCTTGGTGACGTCGTTCGGCTGACCGGCGCAGGTCGGGTTCTCGCAGCGCCCGGCACTTCGTACCAGGACGGCCTTGACTGCTGCTGAGGAGCGTACGGGCTGTTCACGGGCAGTGTGCCTCGTGCGATCGTGGTCGCCACGTGCCTCTGCAGCCTCGATCTCTCCGCAGAGCCGTAGGTACGTCTCTAGCGCACTCGTTTCGTGGGGAGGGGGCACAACAGCGTCGTCTGCTCGGCGCAGACCGACTTCCTCCAGCAGTCCGTCAGGGATCTTGCCGTCGAAAAAGAGCCTGTTGAGTGTGTCGACGGCTTCTGCGCGTGTAGCCCGGTCGAATGCGACGAGCTCGTAGGCCCAGGCGGTGAGGCCGAATGATGGATCCTGCTCTTGGAGCCAGTTGATCGGTTTGCCGTGTGCTGCTGGGATGGGCCCCTCGTGGCCTTGCAGCTCCCACAGGTCCGTGCGAGCGAGCGCGAGAACAGGGAACTCTGGAGTCGCTTTCGAGCTGGGTTGGCCGTACTCGCGCATGAGGCTGCGCAGCTCAGCTTGGGCGTCTTGCCAGGTAACCATCCGCGGACGGTGGTGGGCAGCCCGCCCCAGAGCCCAAAGAAGGGTTATGGGCTGATGTCGAGAGGGGCCGTCTGGGGTGTTGGCGACGCGCAGCGTTCCGAGAAGGTTAAGGAGACGCTGCTGCGGCAAGGGAGGCTCGTCAGTGACCACCTTGAAGTCCAAGCGTTTGACGAGCCGACCAACCGTTTGTTGCCCGCCGGAGAACTCGCTGGCGGCTAGAGGGCGCCCTGCCACGTGGCGGTATGCCACCCCGACGATGGCCTTCGAGTCGTAGTAGACGCCGTCGTGGTAGAGGAAGTACCGGCGAGCTCGCTCGAAGCCGTATCGCTCAAGGAAGCGGTCGCGGCCGATGTGATCACACTCGGCCATCGCGTCCAGGACTGCCTCGCGCGTGATCGGCGACAGATCCATATCGGGCATGTTATGCCCGATATGACAAGGATCGGGCGTTGCTCTGTCCTTTGAGTCTCTCTGATGCCCAGCTGCAGTTGGCTATGGGGTCGTCCAGACCCTGCGCCTTCGGGACGGTGATCGTCCATGCTTGCCGGCCCCTCTGGTGGGTCGTCGCCCTCGCCGTTGATGCCGGCGTCGCCGTCTGGAGATGGGCCACGTCTGCGTCCTCGCTTCCCAGGCGGGAGCGTGACCCCGAGAGTGATTCCGCGACTGGTTGTTGATCAACGGCCCTTGTGCTGCCTCGGCGAGGGCGGGCGATCATTCGCGGCCGTGTCACCCTGCCGACCACTGCCGGAGCGTCGGTGAGGCGAGCCGGTTCGCCGCTGCGGTGGTGCGAACTCGCCTGACTGTCCAGTACTCGCCTCGGTGACGGCCGCGGGGCGGCTTGGCGGCCCTGAGCGCGGGAACGCCCGCGCACGGCGACGGAGAAGGCTGGTCCGGTGCGGCGCGAAGAGTGTGGCACCGCCATGAGGTCCAAATGACGCGACGACGATCGCAGGGGCGGAAGGCCTGTGTTGTCACACTCTGACGGCTTTACTTGAACTTTGCCATGTGTGGCGTATCGACGCTAGAAGTTGCAACGCGTGAGGATCGACAGATCCGTTGGCGGAGTGAGACTTGTGTATCCGAATCAATGGCCACCGCCCTTGATCGAATAAGCATCCGAGTACTCGTGCCGCCCTATGGTTTGCTGAGCTCTGCGGCTTACCTGCTCTCCTGCGCCCGAATTGGCCACATGAGCTGCTCGCAGGATGTCAACCTGATTCGGCAGTACTGCGTCCTTTCCCGTACGACGGTCGGGTGCGGGCGCCTATCGCTGCAATCAAACCGTTATGTCGAGCGGGTTTTAGCGGCTCTACAGGTATGGGAATACGAGCGCAGGTCGGGTGTGGCCTGCCTTTGAGGGGGGTTATGGACGTCTTCGGTGTGCATGATCAGCTCATCCGGGACTACCGGGAGTTCACGTCAGGGGCCGTGAACGTCCGCGATGACGACATCGCTGATCATGTGCGGCGAGGGCTGGACGTCGGGGAGCAATGGCCTGACCCATGGCTGTCCCTGAATCCGAGCTTCGCGGACGGCGGCTCGGTTCCCGCCCTGGTGAAGGCCGGGATCCTGCACCCGGAGACCGAGCGCATCTTCCGGGTCCACAAGCCGGAGGACTCGCTCGACGGCGAACCGATGATGCTGCGTCGGCACCAGCGTGACGCGATCGAGGCCGCGAGGACCGGTGACAGCTACGTCCTCATCACCGGAACGGGATCCGGCAAGTCGCTGGCCTACATCATCCCGATCGTCGACCAGGTCCTCCGGCTCCGTGAGCAAGGGGCCCCAGCCGGCGTCAAGGCGATCATCGTCTACCCGATGAACGCCCTCGCCAACTCGCAGCTTGAGGAGCTGGGCAAGTTCCTGCGCAACGGCTACGGCGAAGGCCACGAGCCGGTGACGTTCGCGCGGTACACGGGCCAGGAGAAGGAGGCCCAGCGCCGCGCCATCCTGGACGACCCGCCGGACATCCTCCTGACCAACTACGTCATGCTCGAACTGATGCTCACCCGGCCGCGTGAGCGTCAGCACCTCATCCAGGCCGCCCGCGGGCTGCGGTTCCTGGTCCTGGACGAGCTGCACACCTACCGGGGCAGGCAGGGCGCAGACGTCGCGATGCTCGTCCGCCGTGTCCGGGACGCCTGTGACGCAGAGGCTCTGCAGTGCGTCGGTACGTCCGCGACGATGGCAAGCGAAGGCGGCACCGAGACCCAGGCGCGCACCGTGGCCGAGGTCGCGAGCAAGATCTTCGACACTCCGATTGAGCGGCACCGCGTCATCGGGGAGACACTGACGCGCTCGACCGAGGACGGCAGCTTCGACCCGGTCGAACTGGCGGTTCAGAATGCTCAGCCGCCCCTTGGAGCGTCCTACGACGAACTGATCAGCAACCCGCTCGCGCGCTGGATCGAGACGACCTTCGGCGTGGAGACGGAGAAGGGCACGGGCCGGCTGATCCGCCGCAGGCCCACGACCGTTCAGAAGGCGGCCGCGGAACTCGCTGACCTGACCGGCATGGCCGTGGAACGCTGCGCCGAAGCGATCAAGGCCACGTTGAAGGCCGGCTCGGAGGCACCGCACCCGACCGTCAAGGGCCGGTACCTGTTCGCCTTCCGGCTCCACCAGTTCCTGTCGAAGGGCGACACGGTTTTCGTCTCGCTCGAACCGGAAGGCGTTCGTCGCATCACCCGGGACTACCAGCTGCGGGTCCCGGGCGAGCCCGACAAGCTGCTGCTTCCGTTGGCCTTCTGCCGCCAGTGCGGCCAGGAGTACCTGTCGGTCGCACGCGAGGAGCAGGCGGGGCGCACCGTCATCCGGCATCGACGCGGCGATGACGACGAGGCCGGCTATCTCTACATCTCCGAGCAGTCGCCTTGGCCGGGGACGACGGCGCAGGCGCTGGCCGAGCAGCGCCTGCCTGACAACTGGCTCACGCTGGACTCGGGTGGCAACCCTGAGGTCATCACGTCCCGCCGCAAGTACGTCCCGCAGGTGCTGCGCGTCCTCCCGGACGGCACCGTCCTCGACCGCGACTCCGGCGCGACCGACGGAGTCCTGGCCGCATTCGTGCCCACGCCGTTCGGCTTCTGTCTCAGCTGCGGCGTCTCCTACGAGCAGGCACGTGGCAATGACTTCGGCAAGCTCGCCCGGCTCGACCAGGAGGGACGCAGCTCGGCGGTATCTGTGCTGAGCGGCAGCATCGTCCGCAGCCTTCAGGCGATGCCGGAGGAGGAGCTTCCCGAGAACGCCCGCAAGCTGCTCACGTTCGTCGACAACCGGCAGGACGCTAGCCTCCAGGCCGGTCATTTTAACGACTTCGCGCAGGTCGCCCAGCTCCGCGGCGCGCTCTACCAGGCCGCGCTCGCGGAGGGGGACGAGGGCCTCCACCACGAGAACGTCGCGCAGGCGGTGACCGCTCAGCTTCATCTCGACCATGCCGATTACGCCCTCAACCCCGAGGAGCTGTCGACGCAGCGCAAGCGCACCCAGCGGGCGCTGCGCGAGGTCGTCGCCTACCGCCTCTTCGTCGATCTTGAGCGCGGCTGGCGCGTGACAATGCCCAATCTGGAACAAACCGGCCTTATCGGGATTGATTACGCCGATCTGGACGAGCTCGCGGAGCTGGAGAAGACGTGGACCGGCACGTGCGGCCCGCTCCGCACCGCCGACCCGCAGACGCGCGCCGAGCTGATCCGCATCCTGCTCGACGAGATGCGCCGCGTCCTTGCCATCGACGTCGAATGCCTCACCGATCTCGGCTTCGAGGAGATGAGCAAGCTCTCCCGCCAGCTGAAAGACCCGTGGGCCCTCGCCGAGAGGGAGAGGATGGTGCCGGTCGGCGCTGCCTTCGCTCGCTCGAGCATGAGAGGCGGCAGCCGCAGCGACCTCAACCTGTCCGGCCGCAGCAGGTTCGGCCGACATCTGCGCCGTTCCGGACGGTTCCCCGCCTGGACAGACAAGATCGATACCGAGGACGCCCAGCAGATCATCACCGACATGCTGGACGTCCTAGCCACCCACGGGCTGATCACCGAGGCCGTCCCGGCGAAGAACGGCGGAGTGCCGGGCTACCGCATCAACGCGGCCGTCATCATCTGGCGGGCCGGCGACGGCGAGTTCGGTGTCGCTGATCCGCTGCGCTGGCAGTTCAACGGCACCGACACCCGCCCGCGCGTCAACCCGTTCCTCCGCGACCTCTATCAGAAGCAGTCACGGGGCTTCGCGGGCCTGTTCGCCCGCGAGCACACCGCGCAGGTTCCCAGCAACGTCCGCCAGGACCGGGAGCGGGCATTCCGCAAGGCGAAGCTGCCGCTGCTGTACTGCTCCCCCACGATGGAGCTCGGCGTGGACATCGCCGGGCTCAACGCGGTCACGATGCGGAACGTTCCGCCGACCCCGGCCAACTACGCGCAGCGCAGCGGACGCGCCGGCCGGTCCGGCCAGGCCGCCCTGGTCACCACATACTGCGCCAGCGGCAACAGCCACGACCGCTACTACTTCCGCCGCTCGGACCAGATGGTCTCGGGTTCCGTGGCGGCACCGCGCCTCGACCTCGGCAACGAGGACCTCGTCCGCTCGCACGTCCAGGCGATCTGGCTCGCCGAGACGGAACTGCCACTCGGACGCGCCATGCCGGAACTGATCGACATAGGCGATCCTGAACTCCCCCTGCTCGGCCACGTGCGCGAGCAGATCAACGCCGAGCCGGCGCAGGAACGCGCCCGGCAACGCGCCGAGCGGATGCTCGCCGGCCTCATGGTGGAGCTGGAAAAGGACACCTCATGGTGGGACGACGAGTGGCTCGAACGCGTCGTGCGATCGGCGCCGGGAGAGTTTAACGCCGCCTGTGAGCGGTGGCGGACGCTCTACAAGCGGGCCAAGGCCGAACGCGAACTCCAGCACGACCGTGCCGACGACTACACCCTCACCGCCGGCGCCCGGCAGCGTGCCAAGCGCCGCCGCGCCGAGGCTGAGACCCAGCTGAAGCTGCTGCGCAACGAGCAGGACGGCGGCACCCTCTCGGACTTCAACCCCTACCGCTACCTCGCGTCGGAGGGGTTCTTGCCGGGCTACTCATTCCCGCGCCTGCCGCTGGCCGCCTACATCCCCGGACGCGGCGGAAAGCTCGCCGACCGCGACGGCGACTACCTACAGCGTTCTCGGTTCATCGCCATCCGCGAGTTCGGGCCCGGTGCGCTGATCTACCACGAAGGCAGCCGCTACCAGGTCAAGCGCGTCCAGGTGCCCACGGAGGAGGGCGGCGACGTCGCCACCGGCGAGGCGCGCCGCTGCCGCAACTGCGGATACCACCACGAGCCGCATCCTGGTCTCGACATCTGCGAGATCTGCGAGACGCCGCTCCCCATCGCCACCAGCGGCTGGATGCAGCTGCACACCGTCTTCACCGAACGCCGCGAGCGGATCTCGTCCGACGAGGAGGAGCGCCGCCGGGCCGGCTTCGAGCTGGAGACGTCCTACCGCTTCCACGATCACGGTAAGCGCCGCGGACGCCTGGAGGCACGCGCGGTCGACGAGGACGGGCCGATCGCGAACCTCGACTACGGCGACAGTGCCACCGTTCGTGTCGCGAACCTCGGCTACCGGCGCGGCAAGGATCGCGAGACCGGTTTCTGGCTCGACACCGTCAATGGCCGCTGGCTCCCGTCCCGCGACGCCAAGGCCGCCGTGCCCGGAACCGAGCTCACCGATGAGGAAACCGGCCTCGCCGACGGCGAGACCGAGGACAAGGTGCGCAAGTTGCGGGTCATCCCGTACGTGGAGGACCGCCGCAACATCCTTGTTCTGACCCTCTCCGAACCGGTTCCCGCCGAGACCGCGATCTCGCTCCAGTACGCCCTGGAACGCGGGATCGAAGCTGTCTTCCAGCTGGAGGACTCCGAGCTGGACAGTGAGTCGCTGCCGCCCGACAACGGCCCGAACCGGCTCCGGATGCTGTTCATCGAGTCTGCCGAGGGCGGCGCGGGCGTCCTGCGCCGCATCCAGGCTGAGCGGGACTCGCTGGCCCGTGTAGCGCGGGAAGCACTGCACATCGCCCACTTCGACCCAGAGACCGGGGACGACCTCGGCGGCCCGCGGCCGGAGAACCGCTGCGAGAAGGGCTGTTACGACTGCCTCCTCTCCTTCGGCAACCAGCTCCTCCACCACATGATCGACCGGCACGCCGTCCGCGACCTGCTGCTCCGCCTCGCGCAGAGCAAGGTCGAGCGGGACGAGCAGCCCGCCGTGCTGATCGAGAAGGCCGGAAGCAGCCTGGAGGGCGAGCTGATCACGTGGCTGCAGGAGCGCGGATACCGGCTCCCGACCGAGCAGCAGGTTCTCGTCACCGAGGCGCTCGCGCAACCCGACTACGTGTACCGGCTGCCCGGACAGGCCAAGGTCGCTGTTTTCGTGCATGGCCCGGCTCACGACGACGAGCACGTCAGCACGCGTGATGAGGAGGCCGAGGAGCGGCTGATCGACGCCGGATGGCATGTGATCGTTTTCCGCCACGACGGCGACTGGCACGCCACGGTTTCCGCCAACCGAAGCATCTTCGGCACCGGCGACACGTAAGCGGCCCGGCACCCCCCGAAAGGACCCCCCAAACATGAGCATCAACGTGCCAGAGGCCGCCCAATTCGCCCCAGGTGTACTGGTTCGTGCGCGCGGCCGTGAATGGGTCGTGCAGCCCGGCTCGGACGCCGAGTTGCTGGTGCTGCGCCCCCTCGGCGGCGCGCAGGACGACCTGGTCGGCGTGCTTCCCGCGCTGGAAAAGGTCGAGACGGCGAGCTTCCCGCCACCCACCCCGGATGACCTGGGCGACCAGAGCTCGGCCGGGCTGCTGCGGTCCGCGCTGCGCATCGGCTTCCGCTCCGGCGCCGGGCCGTTCCGCTCCCTCGCCCAGCTCGCCGTCGACCCGCGCTCCTACCAGTTCGTCCCGCTGCTGATGGCGCTGCGGCAGGAGACCGTCCGGCTGCTGATCGCCGACGACGTCGGCATCGGCAAGACGATCGAATCGGGACTCATCGCCGCCGAGATGCTGGCGCAGGGTGAGGCGTCCGGGCTGGCCGTCCTGTGCAGCCCGGCGCTGGCCGAGCAGTGGCAGGACGAGCTGCGCGACAAGTTCGGCATCGACACCGAACTCGTGCTGGCCTCCACCGTGCCGCGGCTGGAGCGTTCACTCGACATCGGGGAGTCGCTGTTCCAGCGGCACCCGAACGTCATCGTCTCCACCGACTACATCAAGAACCCGAGGCACCGCGACGAGTTCATCCGGCACTGCCCGGACCTGGTCATCGTCGACGAGGCCCACACCTGCGTCGCCGCCGGCTCCACCGGGTCCCGCGACGGCCGCCAGCTCCGCCACGAGCTCGTCGGCAAGGTCGCCGCGGACGCGTCCCGCCACCTCATCCTGGTGACCGCCACCCCGCACAGCGGCAAGGACGAGGCTTTCCGCAACCTGCTCGGCCTTCTCGACCCCGAATTGGAGACCGTCCCGCTGGACACCGACGCGGGGCGCCGCCGCCTCGCCCGCCATTTCGTCCAGCGGCGCCGCGCGGACATCCGCACCTACATCGGCGAGGAGACCCCGTTCCCCAAGGACCGGGAGAGCAAGGAGGTCTCATACAAGCTGTCCGCCGAGTACCGGAAGCTGTTCACCGCCGTTGTCGACTACGCCCGCGAGCAGGCTCTCGACGAGAGCGACGGCGTCGTCCGGCAGCGCGTCCGCTGGTGGTCGGCGCTCGCGCTGCTGCGCTCCCTCGCGTCTTCGCCCCGCGCCGCCGCGCAGACCCTCCGCACCCGCGCCGCCAACCTGGACGCCAAGACCGTCCCCGAGGCGGACGAACTGGGCCGCATCGCCGTCATGGACCTCACCGACGACGACTCCACCCAGGCCGTCGACGCCGCACCCGGAGCCGACCTGGAGGACGCGGACGGCACCGCGCCGCAGCAGCGGCTCCGCCGGATGGCCAAGCAGGCCGAGGCCCTCGAAGGCGCGGCCGACACCAAGCTGGGCGAGCTGACCAGGCTTGTGAAGAAGCTGCTCAAGGACGGCTACAACCCGATCGTCTTCTGCCGCTTCATCCCCACCGCCGAGTACGTCGCCGAGCACCTGGGCGACGCGCTCGGCAAGAAGACCGAGGTCGTCTCGGTGACGGGCACCCTGTCGCCGAAGCAGCGCATCGCCCGCATCGAACGCATGATCTCCGGCGCTCCCGCCGACGAGGACACCGAAGAGCGGACCCGACCCGAGCAGCGCGTCCTCGTCGCCACGGATTGCCTTTCCGAGGGCGTGAACCTTCAGGAGGGCTTCGACGCCGTCATCCACTACGACCTGGCCTGGAACCCCACGAGACACGAGCAACGCGAAGGCCGCGTCGACCGGTACGGGCAGCGCCGCGACGTCGTCCGCACCGTCACCCTCTACGGGTCCGACAACCAGATCGACGGGATCGTCCTCGACATCCTGATCCGCAAGCACGCCGAGATCCGCAAGGCCACCGGCGTCTCCGTCGCCGTCCTCGACGAGTCGGACAGCGTGGTCAACGCCGTCCTCGAAGGTCTGCTGCTCCGGGAGGAGGACGCCGAGCAGCTCAGCTTCGACTTCGGGTTCACCTCCAAACGCGACGACCTGCACGCCGACTGGGTCAGCGCCGCCGAACGCGAGCGCGCGTCCCGCGCCCGCTTCGCCCAGCACGCCATCCACGCGGACGAGGTGGCCCGCGAGGTCACCGAGATCCGCGCCGCGCTCGGTTCGGGCGCCGAGGCCGCCGAGTTCGTCCGGACGGCCGTGGTGAAGCTGCGCGGCCAGATCTCCCGCGAGGCCGCCGACGGCTCGTTCACCGCCGACACGGGTGGGCTTCCGTCCACACTGATGAGCGGTCTGGAGGCGGTTCTCGGCCCGAAGAACGCCCGCGAGATCGCGTTCCACCCGCTGCCGCCGGTCAAACGCGGCGAGGCAGCGCTCGTCCGGACCGACGCAACCGTCAACACCATCGCCCGCTTCGTCCTGGACGCGGCGCTGGACCCGAAGCTGGACGACTGGCAGCGCCCGGCCCGCCGCTGCGGCGTAATCCGCACGGCCGCCGTACCGACCCGCACGACACTGCTGCTCGTCCGCTACCGGTTCCACCTCACGCTGCCGACCCGCGACGGCGGACGCCGCCAGCAGATCGCCGAGGACGCCCGCGTCCTCGCCTTCCGCGGCAGCCCCGCCAAGGCCGAATGGCTCAGCGAAAACGAAGCGCTCGCCCTACTGGACGTCCGCGCGGACGAGAACACCGCGCCCGAGTTCGCCACCGCCACCGCGACCCGCATCCTGGACGGCCTGGAAACGCTCCAGCCCTATCTCGACCAGTACGGCCGCGACCTGGCCGACGGCCTCCGCGCGTCGCACGCGCGCGTCCGCGAGGCCACCCGCCGCCGCGAAACCGGCGTCGTCGTCCGCGGCCTCCGCGTCGAGGCCGACCCCAACGCCGACGTCCTCGGCCTGTACGTCTACCTTCCCGTCACCGGAGAGGCCGCCCGATGAGCCGCACCAGCACCCTTCCCCTCGGCATCGCCTCCGTCGGCGGACTCCTCCCCGAAGAGACTCTGCTCCGCATCGCCGGCGGCAACAGCGACCTGCCCGGCGCAAAGCCCGTCGCGTACCACCTGGCCAAGGACGAGACGGTCACCGACGTCGCCGAGCGCTCCTGGACGTACCTGCGCGGACGCTACGCCGCGTTCAAGGAGCAGCTCGCCGACGGTGACGCTGCCGTAGGCGTCACCCGCGAATACTGGCTCGGACGCCTCTTCCAGGAACTCGGCTACGGCCACCTGCCGCGCGTCCCCGCCGGAGGACTGCCCAGCGACGACGGCGAGAAGCAGTTCGCCGTCAGCCACCACTGGCAGCACGTCCCGATCCACCAGCTCGGCTGGGGCGTCGACCTCGACCGGCGCACCAAGGGCATCCCCGGTGCCGCCGACGCGGCCCCGCAATCGCTGGTGCAGGAGTACCTGAACCGCAGCGCCGCAGCCCTCTGGGGCATCGTCACCAACGGACGGCTGCTGCGCGTCCTCCGCGACTCCAGCGCCCTCGCCGGCTCCGCCTACGTCGAGTTCGACCTCGAAGCCATCTTCGAGGGCGAGGCGTTCGACGCGTTCGTGCTGCTGTACCGGGTCGCGCACTCGTCCCGGTTCGAGCACCAGGGCGAGGACACCGGTCCGGCCTCATGCTGGCTGGAGAAGTGGCGCCAGGAAGCCATCGACTCCGGCGCCCGCGTCCTCGACCAGCTCCGCGTCACCGTCAAGGAAGCCATCGAGACCCTCGGTACGGGCTTCATCCAACACCCCGACAACGAGGCTCTTCGGAAGGCGCTCAAGGACGCCGACAACAAGGCCGTCACCCCGGAGACCCTGCACCGCGCGCTGCTCCGGACCGTCTACCGTCTTCTGTTTCTCTTCGTCGCCGAAGACCGCGACGTCCTGCTCTCCCCGGACGCACCCCAGATGGCCCGCGACCGCTACAACACCTACTTCTCCACGGACCGCCTCCGCCGCATCGCCGCCCGCCGCCACGGCGGCCGCCATGCCGACGAATGGCAGGCCGTGACGCTCATCCTGGACGGCCTGAACCGGGAAGGCGGACGCCCCGAACTCGGCCTCCCCGCGCTCGGCGGCATCTTCGAGCTTTCCGACGCCGACCACGCCCTGCACGGGCTCTCCCTCACCAACGAGCACCTGTTCAACGCGGTGCGGTCGCTGTCGCGCGTCCACGACCAGAAGGCCCGCCGCATCCGCCGCGTCGACTTCAAACACCTCGGCTCGGAGGAACTGGGGTCGGTGTACGAGTCGCTGCTGGAGTACGTCCCCAAGCACGACCCGGCCAAGGGCGCCTTCGAGCTGCGGCAGCTCAGCGGCAACGACCGCAAGACGAGCGGCTCGTACTACACCCCGTCCTCCCTGATCGACACCCTTCTCGACTCCGCGCTCGACCCCGTCATTGACGACGCGATGAAGTCGGGCAACACCCCCGAGGAGCAGGAAGACGCCCTCCTCGCCCTCACGGTCTGCGATCCGGCTTGCGGCTCCGGCCACTTCCTCGTCGCCGCCGCCCGCCGCATCGCCAAGCGCCTCGCCTTCGTCCGCACCGGCGACCCGGAGCCGTCCAACGAGGCGATCCGTCACGCCCTGCGCGACGTGGTGTCCCGCTGCATCTACGGCGTGGACATCAACCCGATGGCAGTCGAGCTGGCCAAGGTCTCCCTCTGGCTGGAGGCCCTGGAGCCGGGCAAGGCCCTGACCTTCCTCGACGCCCACATCAAGGTCGGCAACGCCCTCCTCGGCACCACCCCGAAGCTGCTGGACGCCGGCCTGCCCGACGACGCCTTCAAGGCCATCGAAGGCGACGACAAGAAGTGGGTCACCGCCCTCAAGAAGCGGAACAAGGGCGAGCGCGAGGCCTACGAGAAGCGCCACCTCGGCGTGCAGGGCGAGCTGTTCGACGAGACCGGCCTGCGAGCTGGAAACCACGCCCTGTCCCGCCGCGCCGCCGCCATCACGGACGCCCAGAGCGATGACCTGACCCACGTCCACGCCCAGCAGACCGCGTACCAGAAGTTGCAGGAAGCATCCGAATACCTGGAGCAGAAGGAGCTCCACGACGCCTGGTGCGCAGCCTTCGTCTGGACGAAGACAGAGGACCACGCCCCAGCCATCACCACCCGGAATCTCATCAAGCTCAGCCAGGACGCGGACACGCTCGCCCCGCGCAGCCGAGCCGAACTGCGGAAGCTGGCCAAGCAGTACCGCTTCTTCCACTGGCACCTGGAGTTCCCGACCGTCTTCACCGTCCCCGAGGACGAGAACGCTCCTGGCACCGACGACCGAACTGGCTGGACCGGCGGCTTCACCTGCGTCCTCGGCAACCCTCCGTGGGAACGCATCAAGCTTCAGGAGCAGGAGTTCTTCGCCACCCGCGACGAGGAGATCGCCAAGGCCCCCAACAAGGCCGCACGGACAGACCTCATCGAGGACCTTAAGGACGAGAACCCCGACCTGTACGCGGAGTTCGGCAAGGCCAAGCGCCAGGCTGAGGCGGAGAGCCACTTCCTGCGGATGTCCGGCTGCTACCCGCTAACCGGACGAGGCGACATCAACACCTACGCCGTCTTCTCCGAGCACGACCGGACCGTCCTCGGCCCGCACGGCCGCACGGGCATTATCGTCCCGACCGGCATCGCCACGGACGCCACCACCCAGCACTTCTTCCGCGACGTCGTGGAAGGCAATTCGCTCGCCTCCCTCTACGACTTCGAGAATGCGGCGCCGCTCTTCCCGGGCGTGCACAGGTCGTTCAAGTTCTCGCTGCTCACGCTGACCGGACGCGCGGAACAGGCCACCAAGGCAGACTTCGCCTTCTTCCTCCACGACCCGACCGAAATCGAAACGCCCCTGAAGCGCTTTTCGCTGACGCCCGAAGAGATCACCCTCATCAACCCGAACACCGGAACCTGCCCGGTCTTCCGCAGCCGCCGCGACGCCGAGATAACGCTCGGCATCTACAGGCGCGTCCCTGTGCTCCTCCGTGAAGGCGACCCCGATGGCAACCCCTGGGGCATCTCCTTCATGACGATGTTCCACATGTCCAACGACTCGCACCTCTTCCGGACGCGAGACCAGCTCGAAGCAGACGGCTGGCGCTTGGAAGGCAACGTCTTCTCTCGAGGCGACCAGCGCTACCTGCCGCTGTACGAGGCTAAAATGGTCGACGTTTATAATCACAGAGCGGCGGATGTTGTAAAAAGTGAGATGGCCACCAAGCGACAGAACCAGCCGTCCTATCTGGGGAAAGGTGAACTAGGTACTCCCTGCAGGATGGCATTGCCGCTAAGTTGGGTTCACGAGTCTGAGGTCGAGAGTCGACTTGCTGAACAAAATTGGACTCAAAGATGGCTCATGGGATTTCGTGATATTACGAGTCCCACAAACGAGCGAACAATGCTCAGTTCTATACTTCCGAGGGTGGCTGTAGGGAATAAGATTCCACTCATCTTTCCGGGGGTGGGTGTGAAATATGCAGCATCCTTGATGGCATCGATGGCGTCATTCGCTTTCGATTTCTCCAGTAGGCAGAAGTTGGGTGGCGTGACGCTCAATTTCTTCATCGTTAAACAACTGCCTATCATCCATCCGGGGCTGGTAAAATCACAAGCTCCCTGGCTGGGGGGAGTAGTTGCCGAGTGGCTTAATCGACGTATTCTCGAACTTTCCTATACGGCATTTGATATGGGGTCGCTCGCTCGTGATCTCGGCGATAATGGAACTCCCTTTGTATGGGACGAGGAGCGCCGGAGGTTGTTGCGGGCGGAGTTGGACGCGGCCTTCTTCCACCTGTACGAGATCCAGCGGGACGATGTCGACTACATCATGGAGACGTTCCCGATCGTGAAGAAGAAGGACGTTGCGGCATTCGGGTCGTACCGGACCAAGGAGCTGATCCTTGAGGTGTACGACGCCATGACGCAGGCCATCCGCACGGGAGAGCCCTACAAGACCATCCTCGACCCGCCCCCCGGGGAAGGACCCCGCCACCCCGAGTCATCGCGACCGACCTGAGCCGGGCTGCGCGGCGCCGGGCCGCCGGACAGCGGGATTGGGGGCCACCCGATCCGTTCGGTCTTCGAGCTCGGGACTGTGTGAACCGCCGGTCCGGGCGTCCCCTAGCTGAGACGCCCGGATTGCATACTGTCCGTAGAGTGGCGACACGCATCCGATCTTGGCGCTGTGACTTGGTGGCGTCTCGCCGAACGTTCCGTCGGAGTGAACGGCCGAGTGCGTACCCGACATCTCGGCTGGTACTGGTTACGCTCTGGTCGAGCGGATGGTCTTGAGGAAGGCGACCCACTCGGAACGAGTAAAGTCAAGAACCGGGCCAACGCCGTGCTGCTTGCTGTCCCGCACGCCGATAGTCCCGTGGTCAGAGCGGGCAACTTCGAGGCAGGCCCCGTTGGCCTCGCTCAGGCGTGCCTTGCGCCAGGTACCGTAGTGCGTCGTCATGGGGGGGATTCAGTCCTGTTCTCAAGGTCGTCGGCTGCATCGGTCAGCAGACCGAGAGTGGCGGCGCCTGAGAGCGTGGCCTGCCGAAGATGCTCGTACCGTTGGTTATACCTCACTACTTCGTCACCTTGGGTATGAACGATGTCGGTGCTCACCGTGTCAACTACTGCCATCGGTGGGTCGGCAGGGTCTCTAAATGTGAAGAGGAAAAAGGCTGACTTCGGCAGCAAGCGGCCGGTGAAGTCTGCCGCGAGCGGTAGCACGAGCACGGTGACCCGAGGATGATGGGCAGCCGTATCGATCAAGCTCCGGAGCTGATCGAGCATTACTTGAGGTGGTGCGGTAGGACGGCGTATGACCACTTCGTCGAGGATTACTTCGTAGTGTGGGCCGTTCGGGCCGAGTAGATGCTGTTGACGGTTCAGGCGAGCCTCAAGCATGCGGTCAGGAGTGAAGTCGATCTGTCCCTCGGTCATCGCCATCTCGATAATGAACCGAATGAAACCAGGTGTTTGGAGGACTCCCGGGATGGTGAACTGGTTGTACTCGCGGACTGTGCCGGCGCCGGACTCGAGGTCGGCGTACAGGCGTTGCCGGGCGCCCATGGTGTCCCCGTAGGCGTCCCACCAGCCACGCGCGTTGGCCTGGCGCGCGATCTCAAAGATCTCTTCGACGCTCTCGCGGGGAGCGTCGAGGACGTCGAGGATGTTCGAGACGTCACCGAGGTCGGGGCGGCAGCGGGCGTTCTCGAGCTTGGAGATGGTCGTGCGGGAGCGGAAGATCGCTTTGGCCAGCTCGTCGGCGGTGATGCCGCGCTGCTCGCGCAGGGTCCGTAGTTCGGTGGCGAGTCGTTGCCGGCGGACGAAGGGACTGGTCACCGGTGACCTCCGTGATCGGGCCGGTGGGGGCGGGGGGTGGACGCTGACCGGGGGACTTTCGTCGTGTCAACCCTGTGTTATCACGCGATCGCCGTACGTGTCGCTCGACTGTCTTGCTGTGAATGCACTTCTGTGGATCACCACGTCCCAGAGCTGAGCGTGCGTCTCCGTGAACGTTCACGATCGCGCACATCGCCGTAAGCGGACATTCCTGCTGTGCACGCAACTTCCGCGCGGCGGACATCTGGATGACAGAAGGCGCAGGCGGGCATTGACGGTCGTCCCGAGCATGGAGGCGTCATACCGGACCGTCCGTGTGAGGTGATCAATGCTGCTCGCAGTATCCGTTCCGGCGAAGCCCGAGACGTCGATGTACTGGCGGCGGGAATTCCACGGCAAGGCGGATCAAATCCGGCTTGTCCGGGCATTCGCCGCGCATCTGCTCCCCGACTCTCCGAGCCTGGACGACGTTCTTCTCGTCCTGGACGAACTCGCCGTGAACGCCGTCCGGCATACCCGCTCAGGCCACGACGGCGGGCGATTCACCGTCGAGATCAGCATGGACGTGGCCGGCGTCATCGTCTACGTCACCGACCAGGGCGGCCCGGACGAGCCGCACCTGCGGAACATCACCGAACTGGCCGAGGGCGGCCGGGGCCTGCTCACCGTCGAGGCCCTGGCTACGACCTGGTCATGCATCGGCGACGCCCAAGGCCGCACCGTCCGCGCCACCTTCCCCCGCGAACGTTGAGCAGGCCGGTCCTCGTGGCCGCCCATCACCTGACGAGCGCGTGCGCCGCGCTCGCTTGGAGGTGACGTAATGACTCCTGAAATGCCCTTCGCCCGACCCGGCGGAGTCCCCTGCGGGCTGATTGCCGAGAGCCGGAGAGCCATATCGGCGGAGAGCGATCTCGATCTGGCCGTGGCATGGCTGCAGCGAAACTACCCGGACCTTTGCATCTGGTGGGGCGAGTACACCGGCTCTATCTGGGCCCTACTGCCCGACCAACTGGTCGAGGCGAAGAACGCCCTTGACCTCGCCCGCCGTATCGACGCCATCCGCGAGCGCTCCGCCCTGCGGGGCACCACGGCCCGACACGTCCAGCGCGCGAGGCCACTCCCTCGGACACCCCACGGCGCCTGGGCCGACCGAAGCAGGCCGACGTCTCCCCCAGGCCG
The DNA here is from genome assembly GCF_041463655.1 of Actinomadura monticuli. NCBI lineage: Bacteria > Bacillati > Actinomycetota > Actinomycetes > Streptosporangiales > Thermomonosporaceae > Actinomadura > Actinomadura monticuli. The sequence continues at coordinate 323,829 of NZ_JAXCEI010000009.1, read as the reverse complement.
TCGGCGTCGGCCCACCGCCGCAGCGGCACGAGAACGGCGTGACGGCCTCCTCCGTCGCCTGTTCACCGGCGGCTGCCGCATCCTGTTCGGAGAAGCCGGGGCGCCTCAAACGCCATGAATGCCGTCGATCATCGACGTAGCCGGAACCTCGCGTCCCCCGCCCGTGACCGCTACAGAGACCGGCACTGGGGAAGGGGCAGAGGTTCGCCTGCTCGGTCTGCTGGCCCTGCACCGTTGCGCTGACCTGTCAGCGCATCACCGTGGCCGAGCGTGCAGGCGGCCGGTCAGCCGCGGACGGATCTCCAGAGAGCGGCCGTTGCGGCATCGAGGCTGTAGAGCATCGCGCCACCGCTCGATTCGACGACGCGCATCGGCCATGTGTCGCTGTCGTAGTGCGTGTTCAGGTGGCGGGTGAATGCCGCCAGGTTCCCGCGCAGGCTGTGGTACTCCATCGACAGGGCCTTCACCAGATCCTGCATGTCGTACTGCTTGCCGGGCTCTTGGCAGAGGACGTCGAGAATACGGGTGACCGTTTTGGTGGTGTTCAGTTCGGTGCTGGCCAGTCTGGCCAGCTTGTCGGCGTCCCACGCCCCAGGAGCGTCGCTCGTCCCAGCAAGCCCGGCGTCGGCGTCGGTCTCCTGCTCGAGCTCGGAGAGCAGCCGATACACGGCCATGACGTGCTGAGCGGGTACTGCTACCTGGATGAACTCATTCTCGACTTTCGGGCTCATCATCTACCTCGTCCTGATGTCCATGTATCTGGAGTGACCACCATAACACTTCATGTTCTAGTCGGGTGGGTAACACTCGTCTGGAGTAAAGATCGGTGCCAGTGGAGTGGATACCGTGTTCCCAGCCGCCTTAGATGTGGCCCTACGTCGGAGACTGGAGCCGGGCCGGGCGTGTAGGGGCGCCGCACGGGGCTTGCTCGTACGTCGAGTTTCTGCACCTTGCCGGGTCGGAAGAGGCCCGCGGTTCGGCCGGGACGATGCCAGGGCCGTCGATAACCTCGGAAGGCGTTAGTCCCCTGGTTCGCTGTGCGTCCGGATGTGGACCGGTTCCCATGACTTGCCTTGTCTCATTGCTCTGTTACGTGGTCAGGAGTTCTCATGGCGTCACAACAGTTCGAGCCCCCGTCAGGCACCCGCGACTTTCTCGCCGGTGCGCTGCGCACTCGCGAGCATGTCTTCGCGCAGATCCGCGAGGTGTTCGAGCGGTACGGGTTCGAGCCGTTGCAGACGCCGGCGTTCGAGCGGCTGGAGACCCTGACCGGCAAGTACGGCGACGAGGGCGACAAGCTGATCTTCAAGATCCTGCGTCGCGGAGAGCACGAGGCCACAGGCGAAGCCGACCTGGCCCTGCGATACGACATGACCGTCTCGCTCGCGCGGGTCGTCGCGGGCTACGGGTCGCAGCTTCCGACGCCTTACAAGCGGTACGCGATGGGACCGGTATGGCGGGCCGACCGTCCTGGGAAGGGCCGGTTCCGCGAGTTCGCGCAATGCGATGTGGACGTGGTCGGGTCAGCCTCCCCGCTCGCGGACGCCGAGGTGGTGTGCGCGCTGACCGATGCGCTGGATGCGGTCGGTCTACGTGACTACCGGGGCTGGTGAACTCGCGCCAAGCGCTCTCTGGCCTGCTGGAGGTGTACGGCGTTCCCGCCGATCTCGGCGGCGGCGTGCTCATCACCCTGGACAAGCTCGACAAGCTGTCGCCGGAAAAGGTCGCGGCCGAGCTGGTGGACGCCCGGTCGCTGGCCCCCGGCATCGCCGAGGCCCTGGTCGGTGACCTGACCGCCAACGATGCGGTGGAGCGGATGCAGACCGCGTTGAAGGACAGCGAGGCCGGACGCGCGGGCCTGGAGGAGATCGGCCGACTGCTGGAGTTGGCGTCGCCGAAGGTGGGCGAAGACCGGATCGCGTTCACGCCAAGCCTGGTCAGGGGTCTGGATTACTACACCGGTGTCATCTTCGAGGTGGTCGCCGAGGGCATGCCGGGTTCGATAGCCAGCGGCGGACGTTACGACAGGTTGATCGCCGCGCTCGGCGGCCCGGACGTGCCGGCCTGCGGCGGCTCCCTGGGCGTCGAACGGATCATCGGTCTGCTCAGCGACGACCACGGCGACGCGCACAGGATCGACGTCGCCGTCACAGTGATCGCCGAAGACACCGCGTCCGACGTCATAAGCTTCGCCGCGCGGCTGCGGGATGCGGGTCTGCGGACCGAGGTGTATCTGGCCGCCAGTCGCAAACTGGCCAAGCAGCTGAAGTGGGCCGCTGACCGCAAGGCCCGCTTTGCGCTGATCTATGGGGCGTCCGACCAGGAGGCGGGTGTGGTCACGGTCCGGGACATGGACACGGGGGAGCAGGCCCAGGTTCCGACCGGTGAGCTTGCCGCGCACCTCACCGGGAGGTGTGCGCCGTCGAGGTAACTTCATGATGGGGCCGTGGATGGGGTGTGCAAGGCGATCGCATTTTCGCCGCGATCAAGCGGAAGGGGTTCCCCGCCCCATGGTCGCCTTCGGGGAGTGCCTGTCGTGGGAATCGGCCTTCGCGGTCCAGCTCAAGCAGGCCATCGGCCAAGCGCGTAAGGGCCCCGACAGGCAGCTCAGCTAAAGCGTCTCTGAGCTGTTCACCGGCAAGACCCGCAACCTCGTCACCGCGCGCAAGCTCCTCGATGATGTGCTCATCGAGTACGACCAGAACGGCATGTGGCAGGTCCTGGACGAGCGCGCCGCACGCCCGGACATCGACGACGTCTCCGAACGCTGGGCCCGGGGCCTGGTCGAGCACCCGTTCCCCATCGCACTGCTGTCGCTCCAGTTCAACCGGCGCTACATGAAGGAGCACGGCGTCCGCGCCTTCTACGAGATGACCGCGCGCTACGTCGACGACCTCACCGCCAACACCCGCCGATGGGCCGATGCATGGGCCACCGAGGCGACATCTGGCGTCATCGACCGCGTGACCACCGTTGAGTGTGACCTCGCGTCCGAGGAGGCCCCCATGCACTGCGACATCTGCAAGAAGACCATCACCGCCCTCCTTTATCTGGATGAGTGATCGGTCTGCCCTTGGTCCCTTCGCGGCCTCAGCGAAGGGACCAGGTGTTAGTTAGCGAGGCAGAGTGGAACCGGCCTGCGCCGACTCTCCACGAGTCATAGGACGCGGAAGTATCCGTCAGGCTTGAGTTCGGCACGCCGGCCGGTGCGGGTGAGGGAGCCGGAGACGCGCACTTCGAGACCTTGGCCGTGGGCGCGGAGGGCACGGTCATAGTCGTCCGGGTCGAGAGGGACCCACACCTGCCGGTTCCTGCTGACATCTCGGACGGTGAGGACGCCGCGGACGACTACCCAGCCTTGTTCGTCGGGGCGGGCCCTCTCCATGGTGCGGACTCGGCCGCGAATCTGCGCCGGCTCGGTTCTCGGTTTCCGTCCGAGGTCCTCGGCGGCGTGGGCCAGCATGCTCACCTGCTCGCCCTCGAAGCGGACCGGGGCAGCGGGCGCTTTGGCGGCCACCGCGCCGGCCCAGTCGAACTGGATCTCGAAGGGACGGTTCCGGTCGGAGCCACCGAAGCGGGCCAGCGCCTGGCAGAGCGTCCGTGAGACACCGGCGTCCGTCCGTTCCTCGAAAGGCGTGAGCTCGGCCCGTTCGGATGCCTCCTCGGCAGCCGCCCTCGCGCTGAAGAGCGCACGCCTCAACCGCAGGAGGACTCTGCGCTCGAAGGCGTCTACGGTGGAGAAGAGCGTGTCGTCGTTAGGGCCCAGCGGAACTTCCGCGCTGACGACGAAGCTTCCCGGCGCGGTACCCAGGAGAGCCTTCTCCGGGAACTCCCGGACAACCCTCGGCTTGCTGTTGGGCAGGATGAAGCCCGCATCGGGGTAGTACTCGGCATAAGCGGCGGCGATGAGCAGTTCCCGTACGCCCTGGAACGCCTCAGCCGCATCGGCTGCCGGGATCAAGCCCGAGGGAGCGTTCGGGAAGAGCCGGAAGTACTGCCGATCCGTAGCGGGGGCAGCGAGCCTGTGCAACATCTCCGGCTCAGGGCGCTCTTCAACCTCCGCAAGCGTCCGGACGACCTCGTACATGCGTTGCGGAAAGTCGCGGAAACGGTCGGAGACCGGGACGACGATCTCGAGGTCGCGCCGACCGAACTCCCAGACCGTGGCGCGTCCGTTGAGTTCACCCGACCGGCGCCAGCCAGTGGAGCTCAGGTAACGCACCACGTCATCGGGCGCGAGACGCTGGAGTTCGTCCCGGCTGATCGTCATGACGCCTCCGCCTGGGCCGCGGTCGCCTTCTCTGGATCCTCCACGAGTGCGCGAAGCGAATCAACGGTCAGCAGGTTCGCCTTGGGGACGTGGACGGTCGTCTTCGCTCCGGCCTTCGCGTCGACGATCGGGTCCTCGCCCGCCAGGCAATGCCAGTAAGCGGCATTCCGCAACAGCAGCCCGTCGTGCTCGGCCGTGGCGTACTCCCGCCACTCCTTCGGGACGATCACCAGGAACAGGAACGTGGGGTAGATGGTGGCCCACCCGTCGGCGAGGAAGTTGAAGTGAGGAACCTCGAGACGATAACCCCACGTGGTGTCAGTCTCCGTGGCCGCGGAACCTGATTTCACCTGCACATTGATCGCGGGGGCGCGTGCGCCGCGAAGTGCTCCGACACCGTCGGGCCACATGCATAAGTCGACGCCGTCCATGTCCGGGATCGGCTTCGCCAGCCGCAGACCCGCCGCCACGGCGAGCGTGCTGACGAACGCCTCGCCGTAGCCGCCCTGGTGGTTCCTCGCATCCACGATGTCGGCGCGTCCTCCGTGCGGCGTCCTGTTGATATTTGTCGTATCCAGATCTAAGGCTGTAGCTCGCCGTAGCCGCCCTGGTGGTTCCTCGCATCCACGATGTCGGCGCGTCCTCCGTGCGGCGTCCTGTTGATATTTGTCGTATCCAGATCTAAGGCTGTAGTCGGAAATCGGTCAAGGTCCAGTAACGTGACGCTTGCGTTGCTCTGTCCGACCTGGTTGACCTGGAGGAAGCCTTGCCTCAGCTCGCCTTCGCCGCCGACTTCTTCGACGAGTACGAAAACCTGGAGAAGACGGTCAAGCAGGGTGTGCGAGAGGCGATGGCCAAGTTCCAGAAACTCACGGCCGCCGAGCTGACCGCCGACAAGGGCCTGCACCTTGAGCAGCTCGAGAAAGCTCGCGACCCTCGCATCCGCACCATTCGCGTCACCAGGTTCTGGCGCGGAGTCGTGCTCGCACCGGACGACGGCAGCGGCACATACCTGCTGCTCAAGGTGCTCCAGCACGACAAGGCGATCGCGTGGGCCCGCAAACGCGTCATCAGCATCAACACGGCCACACGTGGCCTCGAAATCCGCAACATCGATGCGATCGAGCAACTCACGCCCGTACTCCAGAAGGCAGCCGACAAGGCCCCTGCGCTTCTGTTCGCCGAGCACTCCGACACCGTCCTGCGGGACCTCGGCATCGACGACGGTGTGCTGCCCGCCGTCCGCACCATCATCGACAAACCGCAACTCGAAGCCTTCGCGAAGCTGTTCCCCGAAGACCAGTTCGAAGTTCTGCAGTACCTCGCCGAGGGCTTCACGTCCGACGAGGTGTGGCAGCAGGTCGTCGCGGTCCGGCGTCCCGCCGACGCGGCCGCTGGCGAGCCCACCGAAGACCTGGCGACCGCCATCGCCAACACCCCGAGCCGCATCGCGCTCGTGACGGGGCCAGACGAACTGCAGGACATCCTGACCAAGCCGTTCGACGCCTGGCGAATCTTCCTGCACCCGTCCCAGCGGCGCATCGCCTACCGCCCGTCCTACAGCGGCGCGGCGCAGGTATCCGGCGGGCCCGGCACCGGCAAGACCGTGGTGGCCCTGCACCGCGTCAAGCACCTCCTCGACCAGTCCGACGACGCCCGAATCCTGCTCACGACCTTCACGAACGCACTGGCCGACTCCCTACGTGAAAGCCTGCACCTTCTCGTTGACGATCCCGAAGCGCTCGACCGTGTCGACGTGACCACGGTGAACGCGCTCGCCCGCCGGGTCGTGGCCGACCACGGCTCCGTCCCCCACCTGGTCTCCGAGAACGACTACCGCACCCGCAAGCGCTGGCAGAAGATCGCCAAAAGGCTCGACCTGCCATGGAACGAGCACTTCCTCGACCTCGAATGGCGGCACGTCGTTCTCGCGCAGGGCATCGGCAGTGAGGAGGACTACCTCGCGGCCTCACGCGCCGGCCGAGGCGCGGCTCTCCGAGCCCCTCAGCGCGCCGAAGTCTGGCGAGCGGTCGCCGAGTTCGAGCGGCAGCTCGAAGCCGACGGCCAGTGCGCGCACCTCCAGCTCTGCATTAAGGCCGCCGAACTGCTGGCCTCGGAAGGGCCGCGGTACCGGCACATCGTCGTGGACGAAGCGCAGGACCTGCACCCAGCACAGTGGCGCGTCCTCCGCAACGCCGTCGCCGAACAGTCCGACGACCTGTTCATTGCCGGCGACCCGCATCAGCGGATCTACGACACCCGCGTGTCCCTGCGGTCCATGGGCGTGAACGTCTCCGGCCGCTCCAGCAGGCTCCGCATCAACTACCGCAGCACCCAGGAGATCCTGACCTGGTCGTCCGCCATCATGACCGGCGAGAAGATCGACGATCTGGACGAGGGCTCCGACACCCTCGACGGGTACAGGTCGAGGCTCCGCGGCCGGAACCCGGCTCTGGCATCGGCGTCCGGTCAGGCCGTCGAACTGGACCGCTTGGCCGACAAGGTCCGCTCCTGGCTGGACGCGGGGGTCGACCCGTCCGACATCGCGGTGGCGACCCGCTTCCACGACCTCGGCGCACGGGCGAAACAGCGACTCCTAGACGACGGCATTTCTGTCGTCGCGCTCAAGGACGGCCCCGACGCGTCGGAAGAGGGCGTGCGGGTCGCCACGATGCATGCGATGAAGGGCTTGGAGTTTCGATGCGTCGCCCTTATCGGTGTCACCGAGCGCGCCCACCCGCTCGAAGCCGCCGTCACAGCAGCCGACCTCGACCGCATACAGCACGAGATCGACATGCTCAGTGAACGCTCCCTCTTGTTCGTCGCCTGCACCCGTGCCCGCGAAGACCTCTACATCTCCTGGCACAGCACCCCCAGCCCACTCCTCCCGCTGTAACCACCTCAGCAACCGACCAATGGCCCGCTGCAACCGAAGGCTGAGCGACGCTTCCTCCACACGCTGTCCGTCCACCGACCACTCACTGGCGGACGAAGCGGCGACGACCACCAGGGCAAATCGAAGCCCGAAATACTGGGGCCCTTGCCCAGGCGCCCACGCGCCCAGGCTTCAGAGCTCGGGGCGTCCGCACTCTGGGTAAGGGCAGTGTCAGTGGCGTCCTCTACGGTGGTGGCCACCGACCAACTGGAGGCTCGTATGGCAAGCGCTGCTCCCCTTGAGAGCCGGATCCGGCCGCAGTTGGCTGAGCATCTGGAGGTGCTTGAGCCGGGGCTCAGGTTGATCACGGAGGAGTATGTGCTGCCCAACGCGTCGGGCAGCGGTGGCCGCATCGACATCCTGGCGCGCGACCAGCATCAGATGTGGGTGGTCATCGAACTGAAACGAGCGAACGCGACCGCCAGGGAGGCCGCAAACGAAATCGCTAAATACGCGGAGCTGCTGCGCCAGCACAAAGGGCTTCCCGCGGACCGCATCCGGACGATCGTGGTCGCGCTGGAACCACAGTGGAGAGAACTGCTGGCGCCGCTGAGCAACGTCGCCCGAGATTGGAGGCACGATCTGCGAGGCTACAGCCTGCTCGTCGACGAGGCCGGAATGCCTCTTTCGGCTCGGCGAGTTGAGTGGCTGCCCGAGCCGTTGGACCAGCGGCTGACCTCAATTCATCACTTCTACTTGTTCGGCCGTCCGCAGGACCGGGACAAGTGCTGGGAGCAGGTCTGGGCCCACGCCGGCGAAGCTCACGTAACCGATCTGGTCGGCGTGGACTTCCTGTTCCAAGGGCCGGCGGAGAAAGTGCGCAACCCTCACGGGTTGTACGTGGCGTTCGGGCGCATCGACCCGCAGGTCGGGCCGCCGCCCTGTGCCCAAGTGTGCGATCACCTGGTCCTGTTTCCCGACGAACGCATGGGCTTTCAGCACCCCGACGAATACGACGCGCTGTGTCATGTCACAAGTAGTGTGCTCGGTGACGAGGCAGAAAGCGGCAACCCGACGAATTTCAACCGTCTCGTGCAGGACCCTGACTGGCAAATCGGTCACGTCCGAACCACCGGAGTTTTCGCGGCGGGTTTGTATGAGACCAGTGACTTCGTGGCGGCGCTGCGAGGCAACGACGGGGAAGCGCGCGAGCTGTTCCACGCCAGCGCCAGCACAGCCGTGGCTTCGCGATGGAACCTGCTCAAGCAGGACGTGATGGGCTGCCTGGCGGGCAACGAGCAGTGGACCGAGCTGATGGGTGCTTGGCTAGAGAACGTCGAGCAATGGGACGGCGAGTACGACGTCGAAGTGCACATCTTCAATCCGTGCGATCTCCTGGGTACTCTGATTCACGGCCTACCGCAACGCATCGTCGACTACCGGACCAAGGTCATGGCCCCGAGGATGGCCGAGCTCGTCCCGATGATCGCGGCGGTTGCGGTGCCTCGCGACGACTCCCAAGTGTCATCGCTCCTCCAAGGCGGTCTGCAATGGGACGGCACCACTGTGCCGGCGTTCCAGCGCCGGGCCAGGAGCATCTATCCCACCCCTTTGTCGTGGGCCTCCCACCACTACGGCGGCATCACCTGGGAGGCCGACAGCAGATTGTTGAAGTTGATGGGGCTCTGGTACGTGATCCATGTCCAGATGTTGGCGCCCGACGGCTCGGGCGGGTCTGAGGTCGTCGACGGCTGTGTCGGCTTGCCTTCGGCCCTGGACGCGCAAACCGTCGAAGTCAACGGCGGCCTGCACAGCCTGGACGCGTTCATCCAGCATCACGCCGAAGAGATCTACCTGCTGGTCCAGGAGTACCGGCAGTTCATGGGTATCTGAGTTAACTTAACCCGCCCGTACGTCGGAGTCTGGTCGTCACTCTCTGCCCAATCGCTGCTACGTCGACGGTCGGGCGGCCAATCACCTCTGGGGCGGAGTCTCGCCTACTTCGCGTGGACGAAGATCGCCTGCGGGCATGAGGGCGGTCTCCTGCCGAATATCCACGACGTAGAAGACCCAGCCCATCCACTGGCCGTTATCCCGCTCCCAACGTGTGAGTAGACCTCTCACCCAGCGCCCCTCCACACGCACCCAACAGAGCTTCGTGCCCTGCGGGGCATAGTCCGGGAAGCAGGGGATGCAAGCGCTGTACCCGTCGGCCATGGCGTCGAAGACGTTGGCCGGCCGTACATCGTGAATCTCTTGACCTCGACCGAGTGCTTTGCGTTGTCCTCCGCGGAGGGCATCACATTTAGTGGACTGGTGGAAGACGGTACCTCCTCTGGTGATGAAGACCCTGGTGGCCAGGCCGGGCGGCGCTACTTTGCATGGGCTTACACCGCACTGCCCGGGAAGGTTGTCGTGGATACATCGGATGGTGTCTGTCACGACAACGATCGTTACGTAGACAATCGGGGTGAGTCAACTCATTCAGAACGTGTAAGGCTTCAGCCGCCATAGGTCGAGGTCATTCGGTGGTGAAGAAGTCTTCGTCGATCAGGATGAACCGGGATGGGACCATGTTGACGAAGTCGACAGCCCCGGCCAGAAACGGGTGATGGCCATGAAGACCTCCCGGACGGCTTGGGCGTCTTGGTGTGCGTCGGTGAAGGCTCAACAGGGTTGCGCTGAGGACGGCCTCACGTGTGATCGCCGATATATCCATATGAGCATGATATGCCCGATTTGAGATAGATTCCCAGTAGGTTCCGTTGCTTCTCCCGGGCAGTGGGAGTCGGTGAGCCGCCTCATTGGCTGTTGACTGTCCAGTAGGGAGAGCCCGCACTGCGGCACTCCCAAGCTGTCGCGCAGTGCCCGAGTTCGGCCAGAGGTGGATTCCAGTCCGACAACCGATCGGCATTGCCGGACCTCCCCCGCCCAAGAGTACGGGTGTCCCATGAGACAAACTCCGGCGAGTTGAAATGCTCCTTTCTGTCCTAGGGGGATAGCCTGTTGACGGCCTCCCTGACAGTCAGATCTGCCTGAACTCAGCGGCACATGTCAGCCCGCCGCCGCCCGCCGCAGCAGGGTAAGAGCATGAGAGGCATGCGTTGGCACAATTTGGTTGCCGAGCTGTTTAGAGGCTGCAAGGTAGGACCGTGTCGCGACACGTAGTGGATCCATAGGAATCCACCGCACACACTTCTGTGGTGCGGGACCGGGCGCGGTCCTGGACGAGTTGATCGGAGGCGCAGTCACGAGCGAGGTACAGCTCAACCAGCCACGCAAGCTCCAGCGACGTTCGCAGCTCGGTGGAGGGCGCCGACGGGACCGGGAGATGAGGTTCCGAGTCAGCGACCAGGAGTACGAGGAAATCTGCGCAGCAGCCCAGCGAGCAGGAGCCGCCTACGGCACCTTCATTACCCAGACCGTACAGGCAGTCATTCGTCAACACGAATTAGGACAGCAACCAACCGCGGAACTCTGCGAAGAACTGCGCGGCATCGCGCGACAGCTGAACCGAATCGGCGTGAACCTCAATCAGCTGGCGCGCATAGCGAACACGACAGGACAGGTGCCCTGCGAACTGCCCGCCGCATTGTCGTATCTGGAGAACGTCCTCCGCAAAGTGGACACCTCGTCCGTTGAGATCGGCCGGCTCCTGCGTTGATCGGCAAAGTAACCCGAGGCGAGAACCTCGCAAGGCTGCTGTCCTACCTTTACGGCCCCGGCACCCGCAACGAGCACGTCGGTCCCACATCGTCGCCGGATTCCGGCTCCCCATGGCCCTGGAGCCCGGTCTCGACGCCAGAGGGCATCGTGACTTCCGCCACCTGACCGGTGTCATGACCTCCCCGCTCGACACCCTCCGGCACACGCCACTGACCTCGCCGGTCTGGCAGTGCTCGGTCCGAGCTGCCCCCACAGACCGAACCCTGTCGGACGACGAATGGGCCGACATCGCCGAGGAGGTGTTGCACCAGACCGGATTCGCCCCACGAGGCGACGACCAGGCATGCCGCTGGATCGCCGTGAGGCACGCCGACGACCACATCCACTTGGCCGTCGTCCTGGCCCGCGAGGACGGACGCAACCCCAACGTCCACCGCGACTACTACAAGGTCGCCGACGCCTGCCACATCGCCGAGGAGCGCTACGGCCTCACCAGAACTGCACCCACCGACCGCACAGCAGCGCCCCGACCGACTCGAGCCGAGAAGGAACTCACCAACCGCAAGAACTGGCCGGAGCCGCCCCGCACCACCCTCCGCCGACGCGTGGCCGCTGGTCGCGAAGCCTCCGCATGCACGCTTGGCAGCTCCAAAGGGGCGTGATCCGAAGGGGCGTGACTGCCCAACCTACGGTCGCGAGCCGCTGCTGGCACTGTGCGAACCACAGCTCGACAACCGATAGTTCTCCAGGGCCAACTCGGACTTGCCTGTCGCGCGCCGCCCTCGAATGAACACGCGACGCGCCTGCTACGTGGCTGCCAGTAATAGCGATTGCGCTCGACATTTGGCCTGTATCGGGCGGTCTCGGCGCGATCGTTCCACTGAGATAATCAGCTAATAACGGCCCAGGGACGATTAACGATCCGTTTGGTCCGAAGATGCTTCAGCTCGAGTACATGACGCCCTACTTAGAGAATCATAGCAAGACGAAAAACCTCTGTCCGCTCCCTCAAAGGTTTTCCGCCTAACCCTTGCTCAGCGACATTCATTGTGACGACGGTCTTGCGTCGCCCAGAGGCCCGCGGCTACCGAAAAGTTTATCGGGAGGGGAAGCGAGATCCGGGCTCGGAGTTCGCCAGAGCTGAAGATCAGCTCCTCTTCGGACCTCGAAATCGAGGCGAAGTCCAGCTTCTACGCCAGCGGGTGCATGCGCGACCCGCTCATCGGCCAACTGTATCTCGAGTATGCGCCCCCAGCGTGTCGATCTACTTCCAGACATCACAACGCAGTCACCCTCCGAAATCGAAAATGCCAGAGAGGGGATCACAACGATTCTCTTATTTCTGAAGTATTCGCTCGGCACTCCCAGGGGAATGGATTCGCCATTTCTAATCGATGCTTCCACGAGTAGTCCGGCGAGGCTGGCAACGAGACCTAAGGAAATAGCTTCGAGGAAATCGACCTTAGCCAGAAGTCGTTCATACGATTGAATCTCATCGGGTATTGCGCGATGTGCGACTTCGTTGCGACGTTCGACTAGGTCGTCCAATTCGCTCTTCAGAACTCCCATGAGGGTGCTTTTACTCGTATTGTTTGTGAGGGACGCCCAGCTCTCAACTGCATCCGAGCGTCGGATCTTATCTTGCAAGTCTGAAACGGCCCACACGAAGAGTTCACAGAGTGAGTCCCAGCGAAGGTTCGAATTATGAAGCGCTATCAACTCAAGTCTTATATCAAAAGATGAAGATGATTCATCCAGGCATGATGCGAGACTTTTGACAACATCAAGTTCCTTAACTTCCCGGTACCTTCCAACGCCCAGACTTTGGCCTAAGAGAACCGAGGCATTGCGCACGTACCGGCGACGTAGGGTGAACAGCTGTTCGGAGGACAAGTTGGTGGGATCAGCTAGCAGCATCTCACTGAATCGGAGTGCCACACGTTCCGCAAAGTTTTCGAATGATGCATACATCGCAGAAATGCATCCGATGTAGGCAAATCTACGCTGATCAGACGTCTGCCGTTCTTCTGATCCACTTCTAAGGAATCGGCGAATCCTTTCAAGATCCGTCGAGAATTGGCTGTATTGCAACATCATGTAAGGTCGACCCATTTAACCCGCGATGGCGGCCAATGCAGCACCCAACGCGTCAAGTGCGTACCTGTTGCGTCGACGTGCATCCGCTGTATTGGTTCTACGGCCACCGAAAGTTGCAGCGTGTTCATCATACATTTTGTCAATCGCTGACTGGACAACTCCAGCGTTATTCAGAAGCGACACTCTTTGCTCTTGAGTCAGGGCTGAGCTTGCATACATGAGGGCATCGTAGGCAATCTTGCTGAAATGACGATTACTTCCCTTGACTTGAAAAGCTGTCGCTCCGGCGATTGCATGCCAGAAACTGATGTTCTCTTGAAAAAGTTGCTTATAGTCGTCCAGAGTCGCAGCGTCGAACTTATTGCCTTTCGCGAGGAACTCGTCCAAGAAATCTGAAATTCGATTCAGTCCTTGTGAGAATTTAGTGAGATGGCGATAAGCATAGAATCGCAAGACAATCTCTACATCCTCCATCGACTCGAACATTCTGCGTCCGATCTTTGTCACCAGGACACCTTCTGGGTCTTGCTCAAGTGTTGCCCCCTCTCCATCACCCGCGTCCTCTTCATCTGCACTAGCGGCTGCCTCGATGCCGTCGAGGGGGGTGCCTAGCATTACGCGAAGTTCCTTAGTTCGCGACAGCTTCAGGCAGAGGTCGTTTAGTGGCCCATTGAAGACAGCATTGCGCGTCTCTTGGCCACTAAGTCGTACACCGCCAGAGTTCAACCTCTCGAAAACCAACTTCTTGAGGAACGCGGCTCGCTCTTCGGTTGTAGCCGTCTCATTGAGTAGAATGATCGATGACAGATATCTCCGGTCAATTCCGTCGCGGATTGAGCTGGGCAGTGTTTCATATGTCCGACCATTAAGTTCTGGCCAGTACTGGAGTTCTTTCAGTTCAAGTGAGTCGCTATAGAAATCCATCAACGCTGTCAAGCGTTGACGGCCGTCCATCACCTCGAAGCGTGCCAGGTCGTACTCATAAAGAAAGATTGGAGGAACTGGGACATTCATCAGGAACGATTCGATCAGCCTAGATTTTCGACCATCATCCCAGCGATGGCGACGTTGATACTCGGGATCTCTTTTGTATTTGGCCTCTCTTGTTCCGGCTTCTGTCTCAAAGGTATCCGTGAACATGGCCAGGATCTGGTTCAGTGGATAGCGCGCCTGCTCGACTACGATACGAACGCCTTCCTCGACGTACCGCTTGTTCAGCTGCGCATCGCTTAGGGGCGGCGAGTCTTTCGGCCTTAGCTCGTCGATGGCCTCCCCTGGGAGCAACGGAACCTGTAGGTTGATCTTGCTATCCCGAGAGCCCATCGTGTCGCTCCTGCCTATCAGTATCCGTAGGCTGATCCTACCGGTTCGAAGTTTAGGATGGCGGCCCGACTAACGTAAGCCCGGCAATCGAATGGATCTCTTTGATGGCCGAGCCGACCTTCCCGACCTTCCCGACCTTCCCGACCCGCCGCTCCTGAGGTTGTGATCTCACCATGGTCGGCTGAATCGGTGATGTTGCGGGCTGCGCTAGGTGCGGGTGGATAGATTGACCAGGTGTTTTGCTTCGGGAACGCTCAGCCGGAGCAGTCCGGAGATCGGCGGGCGTGGGAGGACTGTCACCGGTGGTGTGGGCGTGGGAGGCGGTGATGGCGCAGTCCCCAGGGCCGCCATGGCCGAAAGAGGTGGCGATGCAGCGTCGGATAGGTCCTGACACTGCCAGTGGTCCAGCCCGAAGGCGTGCTTCCCGGTCTGGAAGTCCGTCGATCGGCCTATCCGCGGCCGCGATCCGCACCAGGGTCCGCAATGTCACCGGCCGCCACCCTTCGGAGACGAACACCAGGTAGAACGCCACTTCGGGGACGCCTTTGGCCTTGGGGGTCAGCTGCTGCGGTTCAGCAGGTGGCCGCGGGGGCCGGCGGTTTCGGTCCAAGCCCATGCGTATTCCGCCGGTCGGGGCCGGTGGTCTGCTCGCGTGTCAGGTAAGGGCCGCGGCCGACCAGGGCGTGCCTGGTGGCGGTGGCCAAGCTGCGGTACACGGGTGTTGGTGGCGTTGCCAGATCCGGCCGACGCAGCCGACGTACTGGCGTTTGACACTGGCGGTCCAGGGGCCCATTCCCTTGCCCGGACTCGTCCAGGGACTGCGACCGTGTCACCGTCGTCCTGACAATCGGACACCAGCGTCCGACGGCGGCCATCGCGCCATGATGTGCCACGTCGCGGTGCTCTTCAGGTGCTGCACCCTATCCTGCGTGCTGTCTCAGGCCTGCTCGGCGATGCTCCAATCGACTCAGAACATGAGCTCAGACTGCCGCACCAGGGTCGTTGGGTGCTTGCGGATCACTCCGGGAGGATCGGTGAACGAAGACATATAGCTCGTCGAGTGACAGCCCCAACTCGGTGCCAGGGCGGCAACGGTGAAAAATTCCGGCGTGGACGTGCGGCCCCTCTCGATGCTTCTCACGGTTTCGACGGAGATCCCCGCGCTACGGGCAACGGCCTCGGCTGAGCGCCCGGAGGCGTGTCGGGCCTGTGTCAGACGGGAGGCCAGCACCTGTCCGCGGCGCTGTGCAGCGGGATCCAGCCTCCTGCGAGACATGGTGTAATTATACTTGTATTCTTCCACCATGACGGCGACCGCAGCGACCTCTTCCCTCAAGTGGCCTGAAGACGCCCTGCGCCTGAACGCCGTCTGCCCGTACTACACGATGTTTCCACTGGACTTCCCCCTTCAGCAGCTTGAGGCCCTCCCAGAGGCCACCCGGATGCTGGACCCGTTCTGCGGGCGGGGTACCACCCTGTATGCCGCGCGTCTGGCCCGGTTGCCGTCGGTGGGCATCGACATTAACCCGGTGGCTGCCGCCATCGCTCGGGCGAAGCTGATAAAGGTCACACCGGGTTCCGTGGTCCGACTTGCCCGGCAGATCCTCAGCGATGGCTTTAGGGGGGAGATGCCCGATGGTGAGTTTTGGCGGTTGTGCTTCGAGCAGGAAACGCTTCGCGAGCTGGTGACCCTACGCGAGGCGCTGCTGGAGATGAGCACGCCGACAGCCGCCATGCTCCGAGCGGTCATGCTGGGGATTCTGCATGGGCCGCGCAACAAGGGCGTCCCGTCGTACCTGTCGAACCAGATGCCGCGCACATACGCATCTAAGCCCGCCTACGCGGTGAAGTTCTGGACCGAGCGTGAGATGGAGCCGGTGCGTGTCCCTGCCTTGGAAGTCATCGAGCGGCGGGCCCAGCGTCTCCTGCATGCGGCACCGCCTGCCCACGGCGGAAGAGTCTACCTGGGTGATTCTGTTGAGACCCTCAACGGTCTGCGGCAGAAGTTCGATCTGGTGGTCACCTCACCTCCTTATTACGGCATGCGCACCTACGTAGCCGATCAGTGGTTGCGTTCATGGTTCCTCGGGGGATCCCCGGAGGTCCCCTATGGCACGACCGGGCAGATCGCCCGCCAGCCGAATCAAGAAGCGTTCATCCAGGCTCTGGCCGAGGTATGGGCTGCTACTGCCCGCCGCTGCCACGAGGGTGCTCGGCTGGCGATCCGGTTCGGCGCTCTACCCTCGGCCCGCACTGATCCGGAGGAGATGCTTCTGGCCTCCGTGAAGGAGTCAAGAGCTGGATGGGTCATCAAGGAGGTCCGGCAGGCCGGTACGCCGGCCAAACGGAACAGGCAGGCCGAGCAGTTCGGCAAGGCCGGCTCCGCTATCGACGAGATCGACCTCGTCGCAGAGCTGGTAGGGCTGGCCCGTTAGGGCAGCATCCCGGTTAGTTCCCACAACTGCGTAACAAACTGTCAGTGTCTCGTGCCATCCTGTGGGGGCCGGACGAGTGAACCACTTGCCTATGAGCCCGGTGTGGGGAGAGGCATGTTCGACGCGGACCAGATCAAGCAGCTCAAGCAGCTGATCGGCGATCAGGTCGAAGCTGGTCGTGAAGTGCTGGACAAGTTGGTCGAGCAAACCCGTGCCATCCGCCCTGAGGTCAGGGTGATTAAGCCACGGGCAGCGACTTCTGTTGCGTTGATGGCCTCCGACGGCGGCAATAATAAGGTCGCCTTCAACCCCTTCTACCTTCAGGTCGTTCGTGTCGTGGATTCCAACGGCAAGGAGCTGTGCCTGGAGGCGGTCTCCCCGATCTCCGACATCACCGCCCTGAGTCGCCGTCAGTTCCATGAGGACGGCAGTCCGCAGACCGCGCTCGGCAGGATGATGCACGGGCTGGGCGTGCAAAGGCTCCAGGATCTGTCGCCGATGATGTCCGGCAGTTCGCCCAGCTGGGTGCAGGTCTTCAGGGACCTGTGCGAGTGGGCCACGCTGTATGACCTGATCTGTTACCGCGACTACGCGGTCGACACCTTGATCGTCCGCGACGGACTGCTGCGCAGCAAGATCTTCCACGGCGAGCTGTTCGTGAAGATGGGCGAGCTGATGTATGAGGCCATAGAACAGACCCGGCGTCGCGACCGACGCAAGGTGTGGCTGGTCGGTCTGGCAAAGAAGACTCAGGTCCTTGAGTACTATCGGCTGGCTATATCACTGTCCGGCGTGTTCGACAACGGTGCTGCCTGCTTCGCCAAGGTCCCCACGGAGATGCTGGACGAAGTATATCTCTGGGACGAGTACACCAGGGACATCGAGGACGATTCGACGGGCGAGAAGCCGAAGTTCAACTTTGGATCTATGTACTTCGTCCGCTTCGGCCCACACTCCGGCGACCCCATCTGGACCGTGGACGTCATGTCTCGCCAGGACAGGGAAGCCCAGGCGATCTTCGGATACCTGCAGGCTGACGCGGTGGCCGGCTTTCCTATCCCACTCTATCCGAACTGCATCCAGCAGGCCGACAGCTTCTCCCGCGTCGCCGATCTGGACATGGACATCGTCGAAGACCAACTCGTTGACGCTGTCCGCGACCAGGTTGGTGAAGAAAAGGCGCCGGTCATCGACGCTCTGCGGCTCGCCTCTGATGTCGCTGCCCGCCGCTACGAGTAACGCCCCCTCCTACCCGGTCCGCATTCTGTGGAGCAAGATCCGACATGAGCCTGTTCGAGCGCGACAAAGTGGTCGGCACCTTCCGTGGTTTCTCCGAAAGTGGCATGGAGTTCCACGCCGACCTCGTGCTGCCGCACCACGACGACTTCCAGACCATGGCCATGCACGGCCAGTTCGTCCTTGTCCAGCTCGAACACGAGCGTGAGGCCATCCTGGGGCGGATCACCACTATCTCCTCCCAAGGGCGCCTGGTGTCACCGATCGGTGAGGACTACGCCACCCGAGCGGTACGCGACCAGCGGCCCATCCCTGACGAGCTGCGCGAGCGCTACCTGAAGTACAAGGTCGACATCCGTATCCTCGGCGTCCTCCGCATGGAGGGGGACAAGCACATCTTCGTCCCGAGCCACCGGCGCCTTCCACACGTCGGTGCCCAGGTCGCGCTCCTGGGTGACGACCTGCTCGCCGAGGTCGTCAACGCCAAGGACACCAGCGACGGCGCGGTTCCCATCGGCTATCTCGCCTTCGGTGAATTCGTCTACGCTGGCAATGATAGGCGCGTGGGGGACACCTCCTGGATGCAGGTACAACACCCCGCGATCATGCCGACATTTCAAATCGACAAGCTCGTGGCACGCCGCAGCTTCGTCTTCGCCCGCGCTGGCTTCGGCAAGTCAAACTTGGTCAAGCTGCTCTTCTCCGCTCTGTACCAAGAACAGCCCACCGTCCCACGCCGTTCTGGCAAGGCTCCTGTCGGCACGCTTATCTTCGACCCGGACGGCGAGTACTTTTGGCCCGACTTCAAGGGCCGTCCCGCCCTGTGTGACGTGCCGCACCTCCGCGACAAGCTCGTCGTGTTCACCAACCGCCAAGGCCCCAGCGACTTCTACCAGTCCTTCGTCGTTAACGGCGTTAAACTGAACATCAAGGAGCTTCAGGCATCGCGCGTGCTGGGCATCGCGCTGCCGCCCGAAAAGCAGGACCAACAGAACGTCGTCAAGCTCAAGTCTCTCGACGGACCCAAGTGGGGCCGTCTTGTCGACCTGATTTACCGCGAGAAGTACGGTGCCGACCGTTCTCAGGTGCAGCAGATCCTCAACCTGGACGCCAGCCAGGAGGCCGAGACGAACGCGGCGATCGGCAACATGACCCGCGTCGTCAATGCACTTCACGACCCCGACAGCCAACTCCTAAGTGCTCTGAAAGACTGTCTGTCCCAGGGCAAGCTCTGCGTGGTGGACATCTCCCAGATGCGTGGTTCTCAAGGGCTTCAACTCGCTGGTGTGATTCTCGGCGACATCTTCGAGCACAACCAAAATCAATTCACTGAGGCCGATCCGAAGTCAATTCCAACCATCGCCGTCATTGAAGAAGCACAATCCGTTCTTGGTGGCACCACTCAGAGTGAAGATGGCCCCTTTGTATCCTGGGTCAAGGAAGGCCGCAAGTACGACCTCGGCGCCCTGCTCATCACGCAGCAGCCAGGCAGCCTGCCACAGGAACTTCTCAGTCAGGGTGACAACTTCTTCGTCTTCCACCTGCTTTCCCAGGGTGACCTGATTTCTCTGAAGAAGGCCAACGCTCACTTCTCCGAGGACCTGCTGGCCACCCTGCTCAACGAACCACTCGTCGGCAACGGGATCTACTGGTCGAGTGCCCCTGGCACCGACCGTCATTCGCGCCCCTACCCGGTCTCCGTTCGTGTCCTCAGTTTCGAAGACTCGTACACGATGGCTGACCCAGACTACTCGCTTCAGGCCCCCGACAGCTTCGCTGCTCAAGCCAAGGCCGCCGTCGAAGAACGCCGTTCCGAAGCGAGGGTCGCTACCGCTAGTCTCGCAGCCAGCCACCCCCCGGGCGGCGCCAGCGAGGCATCCAGAGAAGACCTCGCAGCAGACGACAGTGCGATCGCGATCGTCCATCTCCGAGATAAGCACGAGTTCCACAACATGATCAACAGTCCCCGCGGCATAAAGTGGGGACGTGTCGCCCACCTGCTGGCCGAGAAGGCACCCGCGCACGCAAAGCGCGACGGGTCCGCCTTCCACTGGGGCAGGAAGCTAGTCAAGCAGGCACTGGATCAGCTGTATCCGGGACAGTGGGCCACTGTATCTAGAGACGACGACAAGTATCCAGGCAAGTCCGCCAAGTTCATCATGCTTAAGGAACACGTTCTGAAGGCGGAATCTAGTGAGGGGCAGAAGGCAGGCGAGAACAAGATTGATGTGCAGTTCAAGAGTGATGTGCAGTTGGAGGTCGCTCAGCCTGACGAGGTTCCTCCCTTCTGAGTTCGTGACCCCAACGGGGAATAGAGAAGATGAACGCCAGGCATCAGCCCGGTGTCTCGGGTTGAGAGCGATCTCCTGTCGAGGCTTTCAGCTTGGTGGAAAATGCACGTCGTGCTTGTCCTTCGCGCTTCCGATGCCTTGGAAGACTCAGCGAGATGCAGGAAGCTGTCTCACAGTTTCCGCGCGGTCTCCGGCCGCCTTGCGGATCTGGAGAGCTGCGGTCTGGTGTTCAGCCCGCAGGAGGTCGGCCACGGTGTCGACGCCGAACGTGTGCCCTTAAGGAGTCTGCTTGGCGGCCAGGTGACGGCCAACTTGATCGTCCACCACAGCGGCAACATCGGGTCCCCGCGCTGGTCCGGCTCTACCAGCGCGAGCAGTGCTGACCGATGCGGGGATCGAGTCGACCAGGCGCTTACGGTCGAGGGTTGGGTTTCATGGGATGCCGCAGCGGGCGGCCAAGCCTCGTAGTTCGGGGGACGTTCGGCCGGAGACCAGGAGGCTGGTCACCAGGTCGCGGACGGCGGGGCGGGAGTGGGTTTCTTGAGGAGCTGCGCGTTCCGCGTGGAGAAGCGCCTGTAGGCACTGGTTGCGGCGTCCCCACATGCCGTACGCGCGGGCGATGTCGGTGAAGTAGCGGGCTCGGCGTTCCAGGGTTGGTAGCGATCGTGGGGTGAGCTTGCGGGCGGCTGCGATGGCTGCAGAGGGATCGCCTGCGGCGTACTCGGCGGAGATGAGGTGGAGTTGGACTGCAGTGGGGCTGAATCCGCCGCCGTGGTCGCGTAGGAGCACGCCTCTGCCGAGTTGTGCGGCGGTTGCGGCTGCTTGTTCTGTCAGCTGTCGCATGCCGGAGCGGTCGCCGGCGTGGGCGGCGGTGTACGCGGCCGACATCACCAGCAGGCCGCGCTCGGCGGTGAGGGTGGGATCGCGGCCTTGCAGCATCTCGTCCTCGGCCATGCCCAATGCGATCTGCGCCGCCTGGATGTGCAGACCTGCGCGGCGTGCCAGCACGGCGAGGTTGCGTGCTGCCTCACCGGCCACCAAGGGGATGCCGGATGCGGCGGCGAGAGTGCGGGCCCTGTCGGCGGCGACCCAGCCGAGTTGATCGTCCAGCTTGATCATGATGCGCGTGACGAGGGTGTACGTCTCGGCGAGGACGGAGCTGGCCGTTTCTCCTGCTGAGTGCCCGCTGGAGATCAGGCGCGGTAGGGCGTCCGCGAGTCGGCTGTACTGGCAGTTGTCGTAGTCACGGATCGCCGCGTTGAGTGCCGAGGGGAGTTGGGGTGCCTGTATGGGCTGGTTCGGGTGGCCAGTGCCGAGCATCGCGTCGCGGATGCGAGCCAGTAGGTACTCACGCGGATTGGTTTCGGGGCCAGCCGCTGCTGCTACGGCGGCTCGGGCTGGGGCGCTGGCGGCGGCAGCGGTGACCGCAAGGCCGGTCAGCAGTTGGCGGCGCCGCACATCGTCCTCCGCGGGTGGGTGGATCGTCACCGTAGCGGTGATGCCCAGTGCGGTCGGGGTGATCTCTAGAACTTCGGCGAGGCGGCGGATGGTGGCTACGTCGTCCAGCGGTTGGGCGCCCGTCTCCAGGCGGGAGATGGTGGAGCGGGAGCAGTGGAGGCGGTTGGCCAGGTCGCGTTGCGTCCAGCCGTGGGCGACGCGGGCGGAGCGTACGAGCAACCCGAGGCTCGGGCTCATGGCGGCCCCCGTGATGAGAGGAACGAGCTCGGGAGAGTTATGCCCGTCGAGGGACTCGTCCGCAGCCAGGGTGAGGTGGCCGTGTTGGGGCGGTTACATCGCCCGGGGTCGTGTGCCGTTAGGCGCTGCCGGCATTGGGAGCCTTCGACTGGTTTGGGTGCTGGACGGATGGGCGCCGTTTGAACGTTGGGCGAGCGATGAAATAACTGTCGGTGCTGGTCCGGGACGGACCGTGTCGGCGAGTAGAAGGTAAGTCTCGCGGACAAATGACGGACAAAAGATCTTGAGGCCGGTCTCCGTGGAGGAGAACCGGCCTCTGACCTGCATCTTTGTGTCGGGGTGGCGGGATTTGAACCCACGACCTCTTCGTCCCGAACGAAGCGCGCTGCCAAGCTGCGCTACACCCCGGTGGTGGCTGCCCGGGAGGTCGTACGTGCTCCCGGCGCCTAGACCACTGTAGCGGATGGCGGGGGGTGCTGCGTCCCTATTTACGGGCTGTGAAGCCGGTCACGGCGCCGGTGGGGGTGAGATCTATGGCGGTCAGGCCGGCGTCTGTCAGCCAGGTTCGGAGGTCGGCGGTCGTGCCCGGGTTGCCGAAGATGTCCAGGCGTCGCATGAGGGTGATCAAGGGGTCGCGGTTTGTGCCGCGGACGAGGGTGGTGCCGGTCAGGGTGCCGCCTGGACGTAGGACGCGGGTCAGTTCGCGTAGGGCTGCGGCCGGGTCGTCCAGGCAGTGGAGGCCGTTGTAGGTGAGGCACAGGTCGAAGGTGGAGGAGCCAAAGGGGAGGGCGTAGATGTCTGCCTGGATCAGGGTGTTCGTTCTGCGGCGGGCTCGGGTGAGCATGTGGCGGGAGATGTCGGCGGCTATGTGATGGGGGTTGTCGTCGACTGCCAGGCCGCCGCCGCACGGTATGTCGAGGGTCAGGGCGGTGGGGTCTTGGGACGCGATCGCGGCCCGGAGGTGGGTTATGTCGTAGTTCCAGAGGACGCGGGCTCCCAGGCGGGAGAGCGCGCGGTTCTGGACGGCGTGGTCGTAGAGGGTGGAGACCAGGGTGGCGGTCTTCCAGTTCACCGGGGGACGAGGGTGAGGAGGGTCGCCTCGGGCGGGCAGCAGAAGCGGATGGGGGCCTTCGGGGACGTGCCCAGGCCGGCGGAGACGTGGAGCCAGGAGCCCTGGTGCTTGTGCAGGCCCTTTACGCGGGGACGGTCGATGCCGCAGTTGGTGGCGAGGGCGCCGTAGAAGGGGACGCAGACCTGGCCGCCGTGGGTGTGGCCGGCGAGGAGGAGGTCGTATCCGTCGGCGGCGAAGCGGTCGAGGTTGCGCGGCTCGGGGCTGTGCATGACGCCGAGGTGGACGTCGGCCTGGGGGTCGACCGGGCCAGCGATCTTGTCGTAGCGGGCGCGGTCGATGTGGGAGTCGTCGATGCCGCCGAACTCGACGTCCAGTTCGCCTACTTTGAGGCGGCCGATGCGGTTGTTGAGGTCGAGCCAGCCGGCGGCCTGGAGGGACGAGCCGAGTTCGCGGTACGGGAGGTCGGGTTCGCGGCGGTGCCTCTCGTAGTCGGACTTGCTGGTCCGCCAGACGTAGCGCAGGGGGTTCTTGAGGACCGGCGAGTACAGGTCGTTGGAGCCGTAGACGAAGACGCCGGGGCGGTCGAGAAGGGGCCCCAGGGCTTCGAGGAAGGGGCCGATCGCGTCGCGGTGGGAGAGCGTGTCGCCGGTGTTGACGACGAGGTCGGGTTCCAGGGCGTCCAGGGAGCGGACCCAGTGGATGAGGCGGGTACGTCCGGGCGTGAGGTGCGCGTCCGAGATGTGCAGGATCTTCACCGAGGGACGTCCCGGCGGCAGTACCGGCACGTCGACTCGGCGCAGGCGGAACCAGTTCCGCTCGATCACCGAGGCGTAACCGAAGGTCGCGGCCCCCGCGCCCAGGAGGCCCAGGGGCACGGCGTAGATCTTTCGCACGACTCTCCCTTCTCAGGACTCCATGCTTTCAGACATGGGCACCCCGCGGTAATCCTGATGAGGCAGAAGGTGCGGGACGGGCATGATGTTGGGCATGACCCTGAAGGAGAAGCTGGAGACCGATCTCTCGACCGCGATGAAGGCGCGCGACGAGGTGCGCACGCGCACGCTGCGGATGGCCCTCACCGCGGTGAAGAACGAGGAGGTCGCCGGCAAGCAGGCGCGTGAGCTGTCGGACGACGACGTCGTCAAGGTGCTCACCCGGGAGGCGAAGAAGCGCCGCGAGGCCGCGACGGCGTTCGGTGACGCGGGGCGCGCGGAGCAGGCGCAGGCGGAGCGGGACGAGGGCGCGGTGCTGGAGGAGTACCTTCCCGCGCAGCTGTCGGACGAGGAGCTGACCGCGCTGGTGGCGGACGCCATCGCGGCGACGGGTGCGGCCGGTCCGCGGGCGATGGGGCAGGTCATGAAGGCGGTGAACCCGAAGGTCGCCGGACGCGCCGAGGGCGGGCGCGTCGCGGCCGAGGTGAAGCGGCAGCTCGCCGGGTGAGGCGCGAGGCGTCCGCTGAGGGGGCGAGAACGTGAAAGGGCCCGGCGTGCCGGGCCCTTTCACGTCGATGGCTCAGCCGCTCCAGGGCGGCCAGTCGCCGCTGGGCCGATCGTGGCCTCGGGCGGGCTTCTTGCCGCTGCTCACGTACAGGATGACCGTGGTGCCCGGCGGGACCTCGGTGCCGGCGTCCGGTGACGTGGACACGACCGTCCCGCGCGGCTGGTTCGAGTCGACGGACCCGGACGCGACCTTGGCCTGCAGGTCGGCCGCCGCGAGCTTGGCCTTGGCGGAGGCGACCGTATCGCCCTTCACTTTCGGGACGCGGGTGGTGTCGCCGAAGTCGCGGGACGGGGTCTGGAAGCCCGGGGCGGGCTCGCCGGCGAGCGCCCGCTGCATCGAGGTGCGCCAGAGCGGGCCGGGGATGGTCGCGCCGTAGATGCCGTGCACCTTGTACTGCCAGGGGCCGCGGAAGTCCCAGTAGGCGACGGCGGAGGCGAGGTTCGGGGTGTAGCCGGCGAAGACGGCGCAGGTGAACTCCTCACACGTGCCGGTCTTGCCGGCGGCGGGGCGGCCGATGCCGAGTCCGGCGGCGGTGCCCTTGGTGAGGACGCCCTGCAGGATCGAGTTCACCTTGTCGGCGACGTCCTGGTCCAGGGCCTGGTGGCAGTCCTGCTTGGGCAGCTTCAGCTTCTTGCCCTGCGAGTCGACGACATCGGTGACCGCGAGGGGCGCGCAGTACTTGCCGCGGGCGGCGAAGCCGGCGTAGGCGGCGGCGAGGTGCACCATGTCGACGTCGTTGACGC
Source organism: Actinomadura monticuli (assembly GCF_041463655.1). Taxonomy (NCBI): domain Bacteria; kingdom Bacillati; phylum Actinomycetota; class Actinomycetes; order Streptosporangiales; family Thermomonosporaceae; genus Actinomadura; species Actinomadura monticuli. The sequence goes on along the minus strand of NZ_JAXCEI010000009.1, from coordinate 298,626 downwards.
CGAGGACCTGGGACGGGATCGGCAGCAGGGCGTTTCCGTTGCCCATCTTCATCCCGAACTTCTCGGCCATCTTCACGGCGTTGCAGACGCCGACGCGCTTCTCCAGGTAGGCGTAGAACGTGTTGACCGAGTGCCAGGTGCCGGTCTTGAGGTTGAAGTTGCCCTTCTCGCTGTCGCCGGCGTTGGACACCGTCCAGGGCGCGCCGCCGCCGACGAGGTCGTTCTCGTACTTCTTGCCCTGCCACGTCCCGGTGTAGCGGCACGGCTGGTAGCCGCCGACCGTCGCCGTCTGCGGGGAGTTGATGGTGGTGCTGACCGGGATGCCCTGGTCGATCGCGGCGGCGAGGGTGAAGACCTTGAAGGTCGAGCCCGCCGACACGCCGTTGTTGCGGCCGTGGTGGTAGTCGGCGGCGAGGTTGATGGTCGTCCGGCCCTTGCCGGGGCCGAACCGCTTGCTCACGCCGATCGCCTTGATCTTGCCCGTGCCGGGCTCGACCATGGCCTGGGCCGCGACGCGGTTGCCGCCGGGGGCGACCTGGCTGCGGAGGGTCTTATCGACGGCGTTCTGGTCCTGCATGTCGAGCGTGGTGCGGATCGTGTATCCGCCGCGGTTGAGCTCGTTGACGATGTTCTGCTGCTGCTTCGGCTTCAGGGACCAGTATTTGCCGTCCGACAGGATGTTGAGCATGTCGTACTTGACGTACTCGCAGAAGAACGGCGCCTTGCTGGACTGGCATCCGCCGACCGGATCGGTGCGGTTCAGCTGGATCGGCTTGGCGGCTTCCTCGTCCGCCTGGGCCTTGCTGATGTGGCCTAGCTGAACCATCCGGTAGAGGACGATGTCACGCCGGTGGCGGGCGTCCTTGGGGTTGCGGATGGGGTCGTACGCGGTGGGGTTCTGCGTGATGCCGGCCAACAGCGCGGCCTGGCCGAGGTTCAGTTTGGACGCGGGGATGCTGAAGTAGCGCTTCGCCGCGGCCTGCACCCCGTACGCGCCCGCACCGAAGTAGGCGATGTTGAGGTAGCCCTCAAGGATCTGGTCCTTGGTCATGCGCTGCTCGATGTCGAGCGCGTAGCGGAGCTCGCGGAGCTTGCGTCCGACCGTGGGCGCGGTCGCGTCGCGGTACTCCGCCTGCGTCCGGGCACTGTCGACCAGCAGGTTCTTGACGTACTGCTGCGTGAGCGTGGACCCGCCCTGCGTCTGCTCTGACTCGACGTTGGACGCCAGTGCGCGGATGGTGCCCTTCAGGTCGAGCGCGCCGTGCTCGTAGAACCGCGAGTCCTCGATGTCGATCATTGCCTTGCGCATGATCGGGTTCACCTGGTCGAGCCGGACGGACTCGCGGTACTTGTCGAAGAACGTGGCGACGGGCTTGCCGTTCGCGGAGTACATCACCGTCTTCTCGGACGGTGGTGTCGTCTTGAGCTGGCTGTCCATGTCGTCGAAGTTGTTGGCGGCGTCGCGCGCGGTCATCCCGGCGCTGCCGACGGCCGGCAGCGCGATGAGAGCCACGATGAGGCCCGCCACCATCCCCGCTCCGAGCAACTTGAACAGCGTGGAAGCAGCCTGGACCCGATCGGTATTCGCAACGCGCACGGGGTCTAGGGTACGCGGGACGAGCAGTGCATTAGGGACAGGTCCCCCGGCGTCTCCGCGTACCGGCCGTGCCGCGCGGGACGTTCGTCCGTTATGCCCTCATCATGACAACCTGTGCTGTGTCTGGCGCGTCAACTACAGGTAACTAGTCCGTTCCGGCGGTATGGCCCCGGTGGGCTATATCGAGAATGGGCCCATCGGGGGCTGTTGAAACGTCCCTCGCTTCCGTAAGTTCTTCCCCACGGCTTTCGTTTGGCGGCCTGACGTCCGCGCCCGTCTGGCCAAGGAGCGCAAATCGACACAGACCCTAGGGGAGTGGGGCCAAGATGTGGATCACGGATTGGACCGCCCGCGCCGCCTGCCGTAACGCGGATCCGGATGCCCTGTTCGTGCAGGGAGCGGCGCAGAACCGGGCCAAGCTCATCTGCCGCGGCTGCCCAGTGCGCACGGAATGTCTCGCTGACGCCCTCGACAACCGGATCGAGTTCGGTGTCTGGGGCGGGATGACCGAGCGTGAGCGCCGGGCCTTGCTGCGGAGGCGGCCGGATGTGCGGTCGTGGCGCGAACTGCTGGAGACCGCGAAGGAAGAGTACGAGCGGTCGGTCGAGGACGAGGTGGACGAGCAGGAGCTCGTCGCCAGCTGACCTCGGGTGGGCCGGCTGCGGCCCGTCCGGCAGAGGTTCGAGGACCTTCAGGGTCCACTGAAATGCGTGGCCGCGGGCCCGCACCGTCTCGCGACGGCGGCGGGCCCGCGGCCACGTTCTCATGCCGCTGTCGGGTCGGTTGCCCGCCCTACTGGGTTGTCCACCCGGCACGCTCGGGCCTCGCAGCAGTGCGCCGGTGACGTGCTTGGGCCGCGGGGCGTGCCTGTACGGAGTCCGCCAACGGGCGGTCAACAAACGGTGTCGGGTAGCGCATCGCCGCTGGTCGTGACCTTGATCATCGTATGGTCCGTGCGAGCGCGCGGGCCGGGGGACGCCGCGCGCCTTCGTTCACCGGACCGAAGGGGCACGTCGTGAGGGGACGCTGGAGGATCATCGTGGCCGCCGCCGGGGCGACCGCCGTGGCGGGCGCGGGATGGCCGGCGGCCGCCGGAAGCACGTCCGACCACGGCGGGCCATGGGTCTTGTTGGCCCACGAGGACTTCGACCAGCCCCTCCGGGTGGACGGCGCGCCCTGGCGTCTCGACCCGCAGGGACGCCGCAGCCCATGGAACGTCGACGCGTTCGACGACGACGGCGAGGCCTGGACGAAGATCAGCGGGCCGTTGTTCAAGAAGCAGCTCGACACCCTCAACGTGTTCCGCAAGCGCGTCGCGTTCGGCAGCGACGGATGGCTGACCGCCGAGGTCGCGGCCGTCGACAAGGACCGTGACGGACGTCCCGACTCGCGGCCCGGCCTGTCCAGCGCGTCCCTGCCGGGCGGCCAGAAGGTCGCCCGGATCTCCGAGCCGAGCTGGGACGCCGGGGTGCTGATCCGGCCCACCCGTCCACTGCCGCCGCGCTACCGCGTGGAGATGACGCTGCGCGGGATCGACTTCGGCGGCAAACGGCACGGCACGTGGGACTACAACGGCAGGCACAACGGCTACACGCGGGAGCCGTGCAAGACCCGCTACCCGTGGACGTTCCAGGGCGCGCTGCCCGGCAAGAAGCGCTGCGAGTACCCGGACGTGACGCGGGAGAACGGGTTCTACTACCTGACGATCCTCGACTACGCGAACCCCGCACCGCACGGCAACCCGGGCATCCACTACCGGCGCAAGGTCATCATGGACGGCTACTACAGCGACGACGACCGCTGGAAGAACGCCGGGACCTGCGACCCGAAGACGCGCAAGATCTACCGGACGTTCGACGGCACCTTCAACGGCATCAACGCGCTGTTCGTGCGCGGCGACAAGTTCCGCGAGGCCGCCAACAACAACATCAGCAACGAGTACTACATCAAGACGGCCTGCGGGAACGTGTCCATGGACAGACCCTACGGGCCGGGCGGCCGGTTCAAGGAGCACCTCGCCAGCGCCGAGATCCGGCCGGAGCTGATGCCGAAGGCCGCCTACCGGTTCGCCGTGGAGCGCGACGCCACCGGCTACACGCTCGAGATGAGCGGCCCGTTCCTCCACATCGGGCAGGCCACGCTGCGCGTCCACCACGACTTCGTCGAGGACGGCCGTCCGATCTGGCACTACAACCAGACGCCGGCCGAGTACGACGGCCGCTTCGACCGCCGCCTCCTCCACAAGGGCCCCGCCGGCACGTACACGACCGAGCACACCTGGCCGGAGGGCTCGGCCTACCCCGACTCCTTCATCATCGGCGACCCGCACCTGAACTACTACGAGGGCTCAGCCGACGTCGACGACATCCGCCTGTACGTCCCCGGGAACGCGAGGTGAGAACGTCCCCTGGGCCGGGTGGTCAGGCGGCGGTCGGGGCCGAGGTGGGGGCGGCGAGGTCTTCGCCGACCTGGCGCAGGCCGTCGAGGTCGTGGACGTCCTCCGCCTGGGCGGGGACCGCCGTAGCGGGGACGGTCGGGTGCGCGGACGCGAAGTGGTCGCGGAGGCGCTCCTCGCGGGCGGCGAGCTGCATGCGGCCGGTGTGCAGGCGGAGGAGGGCCGCGGTCAGCGTGTGCTCGCCGCGCTCCTCCAGCGTTTCGGCGGCGGCCTGGCTGCGAGCCGCGGACAGCCCGTCGGCGGCGGACTCGTGGACGCGGTTGACCACGAGTCCGGCGAGCGGCATGCGCTCTTCGGCGAGGCGCTCGACGAAGTAGGACGCCTCGCGCAGCGCGTCGGGCTCGGGGGCGGCGACGACGAGGAACGCGGTCCCGGGGGTCTGCAGGAGCTTGAACGTCTTCTCGGCCCGCTCCCGGAACCCGCCGAACATCGTGTCGAACGCGGCGACGAACGTCTGCACGTCCCGGAGCAGCTGGACGCCGAGGACCTTGTTGATGGCGCCGGTGAACATGCCGAACCCGGCGCTGATCACCTTGACGCCGAAGCGTCCGCCGGTCTTGGCCGGCGCGGCGAGGATCTTCATGAAGCGGCCGTCGAGGAAGCGGCCCATGCGCTCGGGGGCGTCCAGGAAGTCCAGGGCGTTCCGGGACGGAGGAGTGTCCACGATGATCAGGTCCCAGGCGCCGGAGCGGTGCAGTTGCCCGAGCTTCTCCATCGCCATGTACTCCTGCGTGCCCGACAGCGACGAGGAGAGCGACTGGTAGAAGGGGTTGGCGAGGATCTGCTTCGCCCGGTCCGGGTCGGCGTGCGCCTCGACGATCTCGTCGAAGGTGCGCTTCATGTCGAGCATCATGGCGTGCAGCTCGCCGTCGCCGTCGATCTCGATCTTGCGCGGGCTGTTGTCGAGTTCCGACAGGCCCATGGACTGGGCGAGCCGGCGGGCCGGGTCAACGGTGAGGACGACGACGTCCCGTCCCCGCTCGGCGGCACGAACCCCCAGCGCGGCGGCGGTGGTCGTCTTGCCGACGCCACCGGACCCGCAGCACACGATGATCTTCGTGCGGGGGTCGTCGAGCAGGGCGTCGACGTCCAGGACGGGAGGAGTCTTGCTGGTCGGGCTCATCGATTCACCTCTGCCGTCGTTCGGCCCCCGACGATCCGCCGGGCTCGCACCCCGGGTCCACCGACAGGCGCCACCCCGCGCGAGGCGGGCTCGATCGCGCGCGCCTCCGCCAAGGCGACCCAAGACACCCCGTGCTGCAACGCGGCGCGGCCTCGCGGAGAACTGCTCACACCTTGCGCCGACGACCCGCGCCACTCGCGAGACGATGCCTCATGGCACCGGCGGGAGGGGGACCCGTTGTCCTGAAAGGGCGTCAACGCAAGCGGCAAGGGCCGGGTGGACATGTGCCGCTTGTGAGGCCGCGTCTGGTGATCTCGGCGCGGCGAGCGCGCGTTGCGCTCATGGAGCGGCGAGCGCGCGTTGCGCTCGTGGAGCGGCACCGCCTGCTGCGTGTGCGAGGCCGGGTGGGGGGTGATCATGCGGCGCCCTGGGTGCGGAGGGCGGCGGCCAGGTCGTAGAGGCCGGCCAGGTCCATGCCGTCCGAGAGCATCGGGAGGGCGTAGCGGGGGCGGTCGATCGAGTCGAGGCGTTCCTTCTCGCGGCGCTGGAGGGCGGTGCGGCGCGCGTGGTCGGTGGCCTCGGCGGCGAGGACGGCGGCGATCTGCTCGGCGTCGTGCTCCAGTCCGGCGGCCTTCACGCCGCGGATGATCTCGTCGGTGTCGAGGGTGCCGGCGGCGGCCGCGGCGAGGTCGTCCTCGCTGAGGACCGGCTCGTGCTCCATGTTGACGATGATGCCGCCGATCGGGAGGCCGGCCTCGGTGAGGTCGTGGATGCCGTCCATCGTCTCCTGGACGGGCATCTCTTCGAGGAGCGTGACGAAATGGACGGCGGTTTCGGGGCTGCGCACGACCTTCATCACCGTGTCGGCGTGGTTCCGCACGGGGCCGACCTTGGCGAGGCCGGAGACTTCCTCGTTGACGTTGAGGAACTTCGTGATGCGGCCGGTGGGCGGGGCGTCCATGACGACGGCGTCGTAGATGAAGGAGCCGTCCTTCTTCTTGCGGCGCACCGACTCGGAGGTCTTTCCGGTCAGGATGACGTCGCGCAGCCCTGGGGCGATGGTGGTGACGAAGTCGACGATGCCGAGCTTGGTCATCGCCTTCCCGGCGCGCTTGAGGTTGTAGAACATCTCGAGGTACTCGATGAGCGCCTCTTCGGTGTCGATGGCGAGCGCGTACACGTCCCCGCCGTCCGGGGCGACGGCGACGCGGCGCTCCTCGTACGGGAGGGGCGGGCAGTCGAAGAGCTGGGCGATGCCCTGGCGTCCCTCGACCTCGACGAGCAGGACCTTGCGGCCTCCGGCGGCCAGGGCAAGGGCGAGTGCGGCGGCGACGGTCGTCTTCCCCGTGCCGCCCTTCCCTGTGACCACATGGAGGCGTACGCCGTCCCAGTCGGTGTCTCTCGCGCTCACCCGATCGACCATATCGTTCACTCGGCAAACACTTCAGAGGGCGTCCGCCCGTATGCAAGTGATCCCTGACACGGTTCCGGACAAGATCATCAGTGCGGACGTTGTACACGGGCCTGCCCGCGGGGTTAGCTGGGAAACGTGGACCGCTCGCGGGCGGTTCCGTCTGAATCTTCACGGGTTCAGAGTTCTGCCGGTGTCCGGGGGGTTCCCGGTCCGGCCGTCCACGCGAGAAAGGTGCCCGTGATGGAAGCAGTGGCACTCGTCGTACTGCTCGTCGTCGTCGTTATCGGACTGATCACGCTTGCGTCGTCGATCCGGGTGGTGCAGCAGTACGAGCAGGGGATCGTGTTCCGGTTCGGCCAGGTCCAGCGGGGCGGCCAGTTGCGCCCCGGCGCGGTGCGCAAGCCGGGCCTGACCGCGATCGTGCCGATCATGGAACGCATGCAGAAGGTCAGCCAGCAGACGATCACCATGGGGGTGCCCGGCCAGGACGGCATCACCCAGGACAACGTGAGCGTCCGCGTCGACGCGGTCGTCTACTTCCGGGTGATCGACCCGGTGAAGGCGATCGTGAACGTCCACAACTACGGATACGCGGTCTCGCAGGTGGCGCAGACGTCGCTGCGGTCGGTCATCGGCCAGGCCGACATGCAGGAGCTGCTCGGCGAGCGGGAGAAGATCAACGCCCGGTTGCGAGTGATCATCGACGAGATCACCGAGGGGCCGTGGGGGGTCCTGATCGAGCGGGTCGAGATCAAGGACGTCTCGCTGCCCGAGGGCATGAAGCGGTCGATGGCCCGGCAGGCCGAGGCGGAGCGGGAGCGCCGCGCCCGCATCATCACGGCGGACGGTGAGTTCCAGGCGTCCAAGCGCCTCGCCGCCGCCGCCGAGATCATGTCGCAGGACCCGGCAGCCCTCCAGTTGCGCCTGCTGCAGACGGTCGTGGAGGTCTCCGCGGAGAAGAACAGCACGCTGGTCATGCCGCTTCCGGTCGAGATCCTGCGGTTCTTCGACAAGATGGCGGGCGGACGCGAGCGGTCGGACGGAGGTGACGGCGACAGGCTCGACCTCGGCGAGCGCCTCGCCAAGGCCGAACAGGAACTCGCCAAGGCGGCGGAGCAGCCCTCGACCCTGGAGTCCGCCGAGGACGTCCCGCCGGTCCTCGGTCTGGACGAGCCGAAGCGCGACTCCTCTGACGAGCACCGCGGCATCACGAGCGGTGACCCGTCCTCCAGCGGCCGGCCCCGCGACCAGCGCTGACCTGGCTCCCCGATCAGCGCTGACCCGGCCGGGTGGCCACGGTTGGGTTCGGCCGGGCAGCCCGGCGTGCCCAGCGCTGTGCCGGCTGCCTGATCAGCGCTGACCCGGCCCCGCGATCAGTGTCGAGTCAGCCTTGCGATCAGTGCTGAGTCGGCTGGACCATCCCGCGAGCGCGCACGCGTCGCGATGGGAGTCCGGTCGCCGAGGGGGGCGGGGTGGGCCCCGCTAAGGTGAGCGGCATGAAGAAGTGGGAGTACGCGACTGTTCCGCTGCTGGTGCACGCCACCAAGCAGATCCTCGATAACTGGGGCCAGGACGGGTGGGAGCTCGTCACCGTTCTGCCGGGGCCGAACCCGGAGAACCTGGTGGCCTACTTCAAGCGCGAAGTCCAGTCGTAGCGAGACGCCTCAACGAGGAGGAGCGGGCATGAGCACGCCTGAAGAGCGCATGCGCGAGATGGGGATCGACCTGCCGGACGTGGTCCCGCCGGTCGCGTCGTACGTCCCGACGGCGCGGACGGGTTCGCTCGTCTACACGGCGGGCCAGGTGCCGATGGTGAAGGGCGAGCTGGGCGTCACCGGGAAGGTGGGCGCCGAGGTCAGCCCCGAGGAGGCCGCCAAGCAGGCGCGGATCTGCGCGCTGAACGCGATCGCGGCGCTGAAGGCCGAGGTCGGCGAGCTGTCGCGGGTCGTCCGGATCGTGAAGGTCGTCGGGTTCGTCGCCAGCGCGCCGGACTTCTACGGCCAGCCGCAGGTGGTCAACGGGGCGAGCGACCTGCTGGCCGAGGTGTTCGGGGACGCGGGCAAGCACGCGCGCAGCGCGGTGGGCGTCGCCGTCCTGCCGCACGACGTGCCGGTCGAGGTCGAGCTGATCGCCGAGGTCCAGTAGGACCGCTTGACGGAATGCCATTCGGTATGTCCGAATGGGCCGCCATGAGCATCGTGCACGGGCTGAAGCTGCCGGCGAGTTTCCGCGACCGGATCGAGGACCTCCGGGCGGGCCGGGCCGAGCCCGCCCCCGCCCGGCACGCGGCGACCGTCGTCGTGCTCCGTGACCACGAGAGGCACGGGCTGCAGGCGTTCATGCTGCGCCGCGTCCGGTCGATGGCGTTCGCGCCGGGCGCCTACGTGTTCCCCGGCGGGTCGGTCGACCCGCGCGACGGGGAGGCGGCGCTGGCCTGGTCCGGCCCGCCGCCCGCCGAGTGGGGCGCGGCGTTCAAGGCGGACGAGACGCTGGCCCGCGAGCTGGTGTGCGCGGCGGTGCGGGAGACGTTCGAGGAGACGCTGGTGCTGCTCGCCGGGCCGACCGGCGAGACGGTCGTGGACGACACCCGCGGCGACGAGTGGGAGGCCGACCGGCAGGCGCTGCTGGATCGTTCCCAGTCGTTCGGCGGGTTCCTCGACCGGCGCGGCCTCGTGCTGCGCGCCGACCTGCTGCGCCCGTGGGCGCACTGGATCACCCCGGTGATCGAGCCGAAGCGGTACGACACGCGGTTCTTCGTCGCCGCGATGCCGGCGGGGCAGCGCGCGCGAGACGTCAGCACAGAGGCCGACCAGGTCGCCTGGGTGCGCCCGGCGGAGGCGGCCGAGCGCGCGGAGAAGGGCGAGTGGATGATGCTGCCGCCGACCATCGCGACGCTGGCGGAACTGGCCGAGTTCGACACGGTCGCGGACGTGCTGGCCGCGCCGCGCGAGATCGTCGTGCACGAGCCCATCGCGGAGATCATCGACGGTGAGGCGTATCTCGTCCTGCCGGACGGCGCCGAGCGGCACTACCCGCAGCCGTGAGCCGGGTGCCTCGGGCGCAGGCCGTCATGTGGCGGCTGGCCGGCACGTCCGCGCTGCGCCACCTCGACCGTCTCGGCTTGAACCCGGTCCGTCACCCGGATCGGGCCTCGGGCAGGATGGGAGACATGACGGAGATCGACGGGATGGGTACCGAACGGGCGACGTGCGTGCTCGCCCCGAACCCGTCCGCCATGACCCTGGACGGCACCAACACCTGGATCATCGCCGAGCCGGGGTCCGAGGAGGCGGTCGTCGTCGATCCCGGGCCCAAGGACGGTAAGCACCTCAAGCGCGTCCTGGACGTCGTGCGGGAACAGGGCCGCCGGGTGGGGCTCGTCCTGCTCACGCACGGCCATCCCGACCACTCCGCCGGCGCGGGGAAGCTCGCGAAGCTGGCGGGCGGCCCCGTCAAGGTGCGGGCGCTCGACCCCCAGCACCGTCTCGGCGACGAGGGCCTCGCCGAAGGGGACGTCGTCACGACGGGCGGCCTGGAGTTGCGGATCATGGAGACGCCGGGCCACAGCCACGACTCGCTGACGTTCTGGCTGCCGGCGGACGGCGCCGTCCTCACCGGCGACACCGTGCTCGGGTACGGGACGACCGTGCTGGAGGGCGCCCTCGGCGACTACCTCAGCTCGCTGGACCGGCTGCGCGCGTTCTCCACCGACGTCGAGGCCGCCACCATCCTCCCCGGTCACGGCCCCAAGCTGGACGACCCGATCGCCGTCCTCGACCACTACATCGACCACCGGCGGGAGCGCCTCGCGCAGGTCGAGGCGGCCGTGGCGGCGGGCGCGCGCACCGCGCGCGAGGTCGTCGAGCGCGTCTACGCCGACGTCGACAGGGCCCTGTGGCCCGCCGCCGAGTGGTCGGTCCAGTCGCAGCTCGACTACCTCGACGAACGCTGACTACTTGGAGCGCTTGCGGAGGCGTTCGATGTCGAGGATGACGACGGCGCGCGCCTCGATCCGCAGCCAGTTGCGCTGCGCGAAGTCGGCGAGGGCCTTGTTGACGGTCTCGCGGGAGGCGCCGACGAGCTGCGCCAGCTCCTCCTGGGTGAGGTCGTGGTGGACGTGCAGGCCCGCCTCGGACGGCTGGCCGAACCGCTCGGCGAGGTCGAGCAGCGCTTTGGCGACGCGTCCGGGCACGTCGGTGAAGACGAGGTCGGCCATCACGTCGTTGGTCTTGCGGAGCCGCTGAGCCAGCGCGCGGAGCAGCTGGACGGCGACCTCCGGGTGCCCGGTGAGCCAGGGCCGCAGGTCGTCGTGGCCGAGCCCGGCGAGGCGGCACTCGGTGACGGCGATGGCGCTGGCGGTGCGCGGACGCGGGTCGAACAGCGACAGCTCGCCGAACATCTCGCTCGGGCCGAGCACGCTCAGCAGGTTCTCCCGGCCGTCCGGCGCCGTCCGGGTCAGTTTGATCTTGCCCTCCAGGACCACGTACAGCGTGTCCCCGGTCTCGCCCTCGTTGAACAGTGTCTGACCGCGCGCGAGGCGCGCCTCGGTCACGTTGGCGCGCAGCGCCTTGGCGCCCTGCTCGTCGAGGGCCTCGAAGAGCGGGGCTCTGCTCAGAACGTCCACGTCGCGATCGGTCACGCTACTCCTCCTCGAACACCTACATGCCTAGTGTGACGTACGTCCCACCGCGTGCGTGAAGGCAGGGTCACGGCGCGCCGAAACGCGGGACCGGGGGTTTTGCATCCCGCGGCGGGTCACGGTCCCGTTCGCCCAGTGTACGGACCATCGGGTGAATGCCATCACACCGGTCTCATCACCTGTAACCGGACTACCCGGGCGTTGAGCAGGCCGTGCCTTAACCTGAGCGGATGCAGACCTCGGGGTCGCGCCCCACGCCGCGCCGCCTTCCGCGGGGCCGCCACGCGCTGTCCCGCTCGGAGGTCGAGCGGGTGCACCGCGACCGCCTCTGCGGGGCGATGGCGGCGTCGATGGCGGAGAAGGGGTACGTCGGTACATCGGTCGAGGACGTCCTCAAGCGGGCCAGGGTCTCCAGGCAGAGCTTCTATGTGCTGTTCTCGTCCAAGCTCGACTGTTTCATGGCCGCGTTCGACAAAGCGAGCGAACTGCTCATGCTGCGGCTGGCGGGCTCCATGGAGGGCGTCGCGGAGGGCGTCGCGGAGGGCGTCGCGGAGGGCTTCACGGAGGGCTTCACGGAGGGCGTCGCGGAGGGGGCCGCGGAGGGCGGAGGCGATGCGGCGGACAGGTTCGAGAGGGTCGTCACCGCCTACCTGGAGGCGCTGGCGTCCGAACCGGGGTACGCACGGCTCTTCCTGGTCGAGGTCTACGCCGCCGGTCCCGAGGCCATCCAGCGGCGGAGCGAGATACAGCGCGATCTGGCCCGCGCCCTGGCGGGCCTCATGGGCGTGACCGGCCGGGCGGGCGAGTTCACGTGCCAGGTCATCGTGTCGGCGATGAGTTCGATGGTGACGCCGGCCGTCGCGGCGGGCGACATGGACGCGTTGCGGGCGATCGGGCCCCCTATCGTCGAGCATGTGCGGCTCCTGCTCCGATCGGGGGCCCTGGACGCCTAACGGGAAGTCCGGGGTGCGCTGATGGTGACCCGTGTGGTGGCGACGCCCTGTGCGCGCGGGAGCGTGACGGTGAGCCGTCCGTGCCCGTCAACGGTCGCCTTCAGTACCCGGTGCGTCCTCCCCCGCGTTACGCGGACGACGACACGTGTGCCGGGACGGTAGGACGCGGGCGTCGTGACCGTGGCGGTTCCGGCGGCGCGCAGCGTGAAGCCCGTCCCGGACGCCTTGGACAGCGCGCTGAACTCGCGCGCCGCGGGACGCTTGAGCGACACCGTCCAGCCCCACTGCGACCAGGTCCGGTCGATCGACCGGTAGGAGATCTTCGCCGGCGGACGCGGCGGGGCGGCGAACGTCCGCATCAGCGGGCCGATGTGCTCCCGCAGGTCACGGGCCCAGTACGGGTAGATGTGGGTGCCGAACACGTAGTCGGTGTACCGGCTTGGGATGTCCAGCTCGTCCAGCCGCCGGTGGAAGCTGATCGTCGAGACGTGCGTCAGGGCCTCGATGCCGATCGCGGCGGGGTCGAGTTCCGGCGGGTCGAGCTCTCCGGGGAGGCCGGTGGCGGTCCAGAGCGCGAGCCGCATGCCGCGCAGGTTGGACGCGAGGTCGGCGGGGTTGTGGCCGTGCCAGTTGACCGCGTCGGTGAGCGGCGAGCCGAAGATCGCCTCCGGGCGCACCCCGTTGAGGGCGAGCGCGATGTAGGAGACGACGCCAGTCGCGCCCGCCAGGACGAGCGGGTTGGACGCGGTGTCGGGCGCACCGGAGAACGACGCGGCCGACACGAACAGCGAGGGATGCCGGGAGGCGTAGCTCATCGCGCCGAATCCGCCCTGCGACAGCCCCGCGATGGCCCTGCCCTCGCGGCGCGGGACGGTGCGCAGGTTCCGGTCGATCCAGGGGATCAGCTGGCCGACGTGGAACGTCTCCCACTTCGACGGCCCCTTCTTGGTGGTCGGGTCGGCCCAGTCGGTGAACCAGCCGCCGCCGTCGCCGTCGAAGCCCGCGTCCGGCATGACGGTGATCAGCGGCCGTCCCGCGGTGGTCTTCGCGACGTCGCCCTTCTCCGCCCAGTCGGACGCCCGTCCCGACGTCCCGTGGAACAGGTAGAGGACGGGATAGCGCGCGCCGGCCCGCCGCCCGTACCCGGTCGGCAGCAGGACCCGCACGTCCACGGCCCGCCCCAGTGCGGCCGTGCTCACGCGGATCGCGTACTGCCGGTCATCGATGCGCCGCACGTTCACGACGTGGATCCCGCCCGCGTCACCGAACCGCATGCCGCCCGCGGCGGCCCTGGCCGGGGCGACGAGCCCCGCGGACGCCGTCGCGAGCGCCAACGCGAACACGGCGAGCCGAGGCACGCGCAACCGCGTCGCCGCGTGTGCTCCAGCGGCATGCCGCAGAGCGGTGGTCTCGCGGGGGTCCCCGGGGGCGGGCTGATGGCCGGTCGTTGGTTCGCGGGTCGGGGGCATGGGGGGACCTCCTGGAACGGTCCGGATTGTCAGCGGCCTCCGGGACGGCGGCGCGTCGAACCCGTGGGGCGGCGGGGACGGTCGGGTTGGACGCGAAGGGCAGTGATCACGGTGGCGAGCATCTCGTAGTGCCCGACCAGCACGGTCAGCTCGACGCACTCGCCCTCGGTGAGGTGGGTGCGGAGCCGCGTCCAGGTGGCGTCGTCCAGGTCCTGCTCGTGGTGGAGCTGGTCGGTCGCGGCGAGGATCGCCTGCTCGCGCGGCGTCCAGCCGCCGGCGGACGGGCCGGCCTCCACGCGCGCCACGTCCGGCGGCCGGACGCCCGAGCGGCCGGCGATGCGCACGTGGTGGTCGAACTCGTAGCGGCAGTCGCGCAGGTGGGCGACGCGGAGGATCACCAGTTCGGTCTCGCGGCGCGGCAGCGTGCCGGCGGGCATGAGGCGGCCCGCGAACCACAGCCAGCCGCGGAAGAGCCCGCGCCGGCGCGCGAGGGTGCGGAAGAGGTTCGGCGGGCCGGTTCCGGCGACCCGTCCCGCGACCCGGCAGGCCAGCCAGTTGACCACCCCGACGTCGCGGAGGCCGCCCGGCGTGGCGCGGGGTGCCGTCACCGGCGGGAGTCCGGCGGCTGCGGCGTGGTCAGCTCGACCTTCTCTTTCCGCGCGACTTCGAGGATGTGGCGCAGTCCGCGCTGGACGGCGAGGTCGGTGAGGGGTTGCGCGAGCATCCGCACCGGCAGGACGCCGCCGACCCACCAGGGGGCGACGACGCGCTTGGAACGGCGGGCGATCCCGCGTTCCAGTGCGTTGATCCCCACTTCCAGTGGCGTGACCGATGAGATGAGGCTGCTCGCACGTCCCGAGTTGGTCATGGCGGAGGCGGCCTCGGTGCTGAACCCCCGCCGCGTCATGTCGGTGTCGAGTTCGGCGAAGTAGGCGACACCGGCCTTCGCGCCCCATGGCCGCAGTTCGGCCCTCAACGTGTTGCCCAGCGCCTCCACCGCGGCCTTGGACGCGCTGTACGCGCCCAGCAGAGGTGCGTGGACGGCCGCCGCGAGGGACGCCACGGCCAGCGCGTATCCGCGCTCATGGCTGATGTGGGGTCCGGCCGCTCGAAGCGTGTTGTAGACGCCGAGCACGTTAACGCGGATGCTTTGCTCCATGACGGACGGGTCGCCCCCGATGACGGGCATCTGCGCTGCCACACCGGCATTGGCCACGACCACGTCCAGGCCGCCCAGTTCCTGGACGGCGTTGTTCACGACCTCCTCGACCTTGGCGCGGTCGGTGACGTCGCACGTCCACCAGGGAGCGGAGCCGCAGTCGGCCGCGACGGCGGCGAGCAGGTCGGGTTCGAGGCCGGCGAGCGCGACGCGGGCGCCGCGCTCGTGCAGCCTGGCGGCGAGGGCCGCGCCGATGCCCCGCGCCGCGCCCGTGATCAGCACACGCCGTCCGGCGAGGGTCGCCGTCCACCGGGAGTCAAGGATCATGCCCCGACCCTACCATTAAAGAACATGCTTGTCTTTTTGAAGTTTGCCCGCGAGATCCCCGTCATGCCGGAGCGGGGCTCGGCCCGGCTCTCCCCTTCGGCCGGATCCGGCCGGTGAGGCTCTAGGCTTGCCGGTATGGCGACGGAGGCGTCCCCCAAGGCGCGGGCTCGGAAGTGGAAGGACGAGACACGGCTGGGGCTGGTGCGGCGGGCGCGCCGCATGAACCGGATCCTGGCCGAGACCTACCCGGACGCGCACTGCGAGCTGGACTTCGGGACCCCGTTCCAGCTCCTCGTCGCGACCGTCCTGTCGGCGCAGACCACGGACGTGCGGGTGAACCTGACCACGCCGGGACTGTTCGCCAAGTACCCCACCCCGGAGGACCTGGCCGCCGCCGACCCCGAGGACGTCGAGGCGATCCTGAAGCCCACCGGGTTCTTCCGCGCCAAGACCAAGTCGGTGATGGGGCTGTCGGCGGCCCTGCGCGACCAGTTCGGCGGCGAGGTCCCGGGGCGGCTGGAGGATCTCGTCAAGCTGCCCGGGGTCGGGCGCAAAACGGCCAACGTGGTGCTGGGGAACGCGTTCGACGTCCCCGGAATCACCGTCGACACCCACTTCGGCCGTCTCGCGCGGCGGTTCGCCTGGACGACCGAGGACGACCCCGTGAAGGTCGAGCAGGAGGTCGGCGAACTGATCCCGCGCAAGGACTGGACGATGCTGTCGCACAGGCTCATCTGGCACGGCCGCCGGATGTGCCATGCGCGTCGTCCGGCCTGCGGGGTGTGCCCGCTCGCGCGGCTGTGCCCGTCCTTCGGCGAGGGCCCGACGGACGAGGAGACCGCGCGCAAGCTCGTGAAGCCGGGGCCGTTCTCGTGACCGGAACCCCGCCGGCGGGGAAGGAACGCGGACGTTCCGCGGTTGGGAGGGACGTGACCGAGACCGTCTCCAGCACCCCCGCCTGGCTCGAACGCTTTCGCACGGAAGCCCCCCAGATGGCGGTTCCGCCGATGTTCCTGCCCGCGCAGGGCGCCCGCGCCGCCGCCGTCCTGATCCTGTTCGGCGAGGGGCCGGAGGGGCCGGACGTCCTGCTCACCGAGCGCGCCGCCACGCTGAACAAGCACGCCGGGCAGCCCGCGTTCCCCGGCGGCCGCATCGACCCCGAGGACGACGGCCCGGTCGCCGCGGCGCTGCGCGAGGCGTGGGAGGAGGCCGGCGTCGAACCGGCCGGCGTGGACGTCCTCTGCACGCTCCCCGAGCTGTACCTGTCGCGCAGCGAGCACCGGGTCACGCCCGTCGCCGGCTGGTGGCGGGAGCCGTCGGAGATCGCGCCCGGCCATCCCGGGGAGGTCGCGATGGTCGCCCGCGTCCCGCTCGGCGAACTGGTGGACCCGGCGAACCGGCTGATGGTCCGGCATCCGTCCGGGATCAAGCTCGGGCCGGCCTTCCGCGTCCGCGACATGCTGGTGTGGGGGTTCACGGCGCTGCTGCTCACCCAGGTCCTCGACGCGGGGGGCTGGGACCGGCCGTGGGACATGTCTCAGGTGGAGGACCTGCCGCCGGAGGTCCTGGACCTCGCCTCCCGCGGCTGAGAATCTCGAATACTGCGATCACATCGGTATTTCTGGTGGCGCCGGAATGATCCGCAGGTCAGTGTCCGGTTCACCACGGGTAAGACCATGGTCACGACGGTGTGTCACTCCTGACGGCTACCCGCCGCACCTAATCTGGTACATCGAGGGGACGTGCACCGGCGGCCCGGCCCTATACGGTGAAGCGGTGCTGCACGACCACGTTCTCGACGTCATCCTGCTCGTGCTCGTCGTGCTGTTCGGAGTCTCGGGCTATCGGCAGGGGTTCATCGTCAGCCTGCTGAGCTTCGCCGGCTTCGTCGGCGGTGGCGTCATCGGGGTGCTGATCGCGCCGCCGATCGCCGAGGCGGCGGTGGACGGGGCCGCGCAGCAGGCGCTGCTCGCCATCGTGATCGCGTTCCTCGCCGCCACCCTCGGGCAGCTGATCGCCTCGTCCCTCGGCGCCGTGCTGCGCAACCGCGTGACCGGCATGAACGCGCGCACCGCGGACGCGGTCGGCGGCACGTTCGTCAGCGCGCTGTCGCTGCTGATCGTCGCCTGGTTCTTCGGCAGCCTGGTCGCCAACTCCGAGTTCAAGCCCGTCCGGACGCAGGTCAAGGGCTCCTCGATCATCAGCGGCATCAACGACGTGATGCCGCAGCAGGCGCAGACCTGGTTCACCTCGTTCCAGGGCTTTGTGAAGAGCAGCGAGTTCCCGCAGGTCTTCAACGGCCTCGGCGGCGAGTCGGTGGTCCAGGTGCCGCCGCCGGACGAGTCCGTGCTGAACACGCGGGGCCTGAAGGCCGCCAAGAACAGCATCGTGAAGGTGGTCAGCCTGGCGCCGCAGTGCCAGCGCCGCATAGAGGGCACCGGGTTCGTGTTCGCGCCGCAGCACATCATGACCAACGCGCACGTCGTCGCCGGCGCGCGCGGAGCGTCGAAGGTGTCGACGATGAACGGCGACAGCAACCGGGGACGGGTCGTCCTGTACGACCCCAAGCGGGACATCGCCGTCCTGTACGTGCCGGGGCTGCGGGCGCCGGCGCTGGAGTTCGCCCAGGAGGCCCGCGTCCGCGACGACGCGATCATCGCCGGATTCCCCAAGAACCAGCCGTTCACGGCGGGCGCCGCCCGGATCCGCGCCCGGCAGACGGCGCGCGGCCCGGACATCTACCACTCCGGGCAGGTCAGCCGCGAGATCTACGCCATCCGCGGCAAGGTCGAGCCGGGCAACTCCGGCGGGCCGCTGCTGTCCACGGACGGACGCGTCTACGGCGTCATCTTCGCGGCGGCTCTCGACACGCCGTCCACGGGCTACGCGCTCACCGCGACGGAGGTCGCGCCTGACGCGCGTGCGGGCGGGAAGGCCACCAACCCGGTGTCCACACAGAACTGCTCTGACTAGAGCGTGAGCCGGAGGGACACGGGCCCGTTTTCGGGGCTCGCGGCGAGATCCCGTGCCCGCCGCACGATTCCGCGTACGTCGATGCCGTGCGGAGCGTCGGTCTCGTATGGGACGAGACGGTCGGCGGCCCGGCTGAGGAGCGCTTCGGCGCCATGGGCGTTCCCTCGGCGCAAGTGCGTTATCCCTACGGCGATCTGGGCCAGGCCCCGCCACAGCTCCCGTTCCGGTTCCGGCGCGGCCTTCCAGACCGCCTCCAGGACCTCGTGCGCATGGAACGGGCGGTCGGCGTCCAGGAGATTCTGCGCCTCGGTCAGAGCTTCCGGCGGCGGCATGTCGAGGTCGTCCGGCATGGTGGGGATGCCGGTGGCGCCATGGGGAAGCGGACGCCCGTAGGCGTCGCGCGGGCGTGCGTTGCGTGGGCGTCCAGACTCGTCCCGATCGCGCATGGCTCCACCGTACGCCCGGCGTTCACCGCTCCGGTTCCGGGTCGCCCAGCCAGCCCAGGAGCTGCGCGTCGAACGCGCGGGGACGTTCCTGATGGGGGAAATGGCCCGCGCCGTCGATGAGCTTCCAGCGGTAGGGGGCCGACACGTAGCGTCCGGAACCCTGGGCACTCGCCGGGAGCATGCACGTGTCGAGCGCACCGTGAAGCTGGAGCGTGGGCACCTGGATGGGGGCGCGCATACGGTGCGCGTAGCGGATGCCGTCCGGTCGGGCCTGGGACCGGAACAACCAGCGGTGGTACTCCAACGCGCTGTGGGCCACCCCGGGGATCTGCACCGCCCTGCGCACGAGCTGCTCCGTGCGCTCGTCCGGCCAGCCCGGCCCGGACCAGTCGCGCAGGAGCTTCCCCACGAGCGCGGCGTCGTCCCGGACGAGCCGCCGCTCCGGCCAGAGCGGCACCTGGTAGCCGAACGTGTGCCGCGTCGCCCATCCCTGGCCGCGCGGATCGCCGCCGACGGCCTGCCGCAGCCGCAGCGGGTGCGGGGCGCTCACCACCGCCAGCCGCTGGACGATCTTCGGGTGGTAGACGGCCATCGTCCAGGCGAGCAGCCCGCCCCAGTCGTGCCCCACGACGATCGCGTTCGCCTCGCCCAGCGCGCGGACCAGCCCGGCGGCGTCCCCGGCCAGCGTGACCAGGTCGTAGCCGCGCGGCGGCTTGTCGCTGCCGCCGTACCCGCGCAGGTCGACGGCCGCCGCCCGGTACCCGGCCGCGGGCAGCGAGACCAGCTGGTTGTGCCAGGACCACCAGAACTCGGGAAAACCGTGCAGCAGCAGGACGAGTGGGCCCTCGCCCGCCTCCGCGCCGGCCTCGGCGACATGGAACCGCGTCCCGCCCGCGCTGATCTGCCGGTGGGTCCACGGCCCGTCGACCTCGATGAGCGACGCGTCGTGCCCGGACACGGCGCCGTTCAGACCTTCAACTCGGGCTTGCCGGAGCCGTCCTTGCCGGACTTCAGCTCACCGGAGTCGCCGCGGCGGCGCAGCGCCGCGAAATCGTCCTTCAACGTCTTCCGGGTCCGCTTCCCGCCCTCGATCCGCTTGAGGACCAGCAAGGCGACCACAACCATGGCGATGGCGAGCACCAAGCACACGCCGGCGACCGCCGCGAACGCGAGCGCGCGCGGAACACCCAGCGCGATGAACCACTCCGCGAGGGCGAACGCCAACATGATGACGATGAGACTCACCATCACCGTGGCGATGGTGATCATCACGCTGCCGGCCGCGGCCTTCCTGGCGTCGGACTTCAACTCCATCTTGGCGAGGGCCATCTCGGCCCTGATCAGGTCGGAGATGCTGCCGGACGCCGCCGCGACCAACTCGCCGACGGACTTGTCCTCCACACGCTCGCCCGGTAGTGCCTCGGACATACGGTTCACTCCTTAGTCCGGGCGCGCTCGCACACGCACCCTTCTCCGGAAGACGACGGCCGCGGCCGCCGAGGCGAGAACGCTCGCGATCAGGACCGCAGTCGTCACTCTCTCGAATTGTGACGGGTCGGTATAGGCCAAACCGCCGATCAGCAGCGAAACGGTGAAACCCACCCCGGCGAGGAGCGCGACCCCCGCGATCTCATGCCAGTGCAGGTCCTCCCCGAGCGTCGCCAGGCCGAGCCGTACCGCCGCCCAGGCGCCGCCGAAGACCCCCAAGAACTTACCGACCACCAGTCCGGCGATCACTCCGAGGGCCGCCCGATCGGTGAACACCGCGCCAAGCTGGGACGCGCCGAGCCCGACACCCGCCGACAGGAACGCGAACACGGGCACGCACAGGCCCGCCGAGAACGGCCGCAGCACATGGTCGGCGCGTTCGGCGTTCGTCGGCCGTCCGTCGGGGGTCTCCTTAGGGCTGGTGAGCATTCCCAGCGCCACGGCCGCGACCGTTGCGTGGATCCCACTGCGCTGGAGGAAGTACCAGGCGAGGACGGCGATGGGTACGTACACCCACGGCGACCGGACGTTCTTGTGCTGGAGCACCCCGTACGCGACGACGAGCACCACGGCGAGCCCCAGCGACGTCCAGTCCAGGGTGTCGGTGTAGAAGAGCGCGATGATGGTGATGGCGATGAGGTCGTCCACCACGGCGAGCGTCAGCAGGAACGCCCGCAGCGGCGCCGGGCATGAGGTGAACGTCACGGCGAGCACGGCGAGCGCGAACGCGATGTCCGTCGCCGTGGGCACCGCCCAGCCGCGCATCGCTTCCGGCTCCCCGGCGGTCACCGCGAGGAAGATGAGCGCCGGCAGCAGCACGCCGGCCGCCGCCGCGATCACGGGCAGCGCCGCGTCCCGCGGATTGCGCAGCTCGCCGTGCGCCAGCTCCTCGCGCAGCTCCAGCCCGGCGATGAAGAAGAACACCGCCAGCAGCCCGCTCGACGCCCAGTGCTGCACGTCCATGTGGCCGAGATGCAGCCAGTGCGGGCTGATCTCGAACGTCCGCAGGCTCTCGTAGGTGCTCGCCCACGGCGTGTTCGCCCACACCAGCGCGCCGATCGCGGCCAGCAGCATCACGACGCCGCCGAGCGTCTCCATCCGCAGCGCGCTGGCGACCTGAGTGCTGTAACGGACGGTCGGACGGACCGGCCACGTCGCGGCGACGCGGCGCTTGAAAGGTGGGCGCGCCATGCATGAACCCCCGGGGAAGGCGGCGGACGAATGTGAGGCCCGTCCCGCACACCACTACGGGACGTTCCTGCCGACCAGACTTCCCGGCACACCGATGCCCATTTTACTGTGCTCGCCCAGGGAGCCGACCTCCTGGACCCCCGGTCAGCGACGCGGGCGATCCCCGCGCCGCCGTTTCCGTCTGCCATGCCTGGCCTGCGTGCGCGGTGTCGCCGCGGTCGCCCGCGTCGCCGGGCGTGCCCGCTGCGCTCGCTCCGCGCGCCTCCCCGTGGACTGGCGGCCGGGGCACGGGAACGGCCCGCGTCCAGGTGGGCGCGGGCCGCTTCCGAGGTGCGTCGTCGGGTCAGTCGTCGGACTTGGCGGAGGGGAGCTTCTCCGAGATCAGGTCCATGACCGTGCTGTCGGCCAGCGTCGTGACGTCACCGATGCTGCGGTTCTCGGCGACGTCCCGCAGCAGCCGCCGCATGATCTTGCCGGAGCGGGTCTTCGGCAGCTCCGGCACCATCATGATCTGCCGCGGCTTGGCGATCGGGCCGAGCGCCTTGGAGACGTGGTCGCGCAGCTCCTTGGCGAAGTCCGGGCCCTCCACCTCCTCGCCGGCGCTGCCGCGCGGGATGACGAACGCGACGATCGCCTGCCCGGTCACCGGGTCCGTCGCGCCGACGACCGCCGACTCCGCGACCTTCGGGTGCGAGACCAGCGCCGACTCCACCTCCGTCGTGGAGATGTTGTGGCCGGACACGAGCATGACGTCGTCCACGCGGCCGAGCAGCCAGATGTCGCCGTCCTCGTCCTTCTTGGCGCCGTCGCCCGCGAAGTACAGACCCTCGAAACGCGACCAGTACGTCTTGACGTACCGCTCGTCGTCGCCCCAGATCGTGCGGAGCATGCTCGGCCACGGCTCCCGGACCACCATGAACCCGCCGCCGCCGTCCGGCACCGACCGGCCCTGGTCGTCCACGACGTCCGCGACGACGCCCGGCAGCGACCGCATCGCCGCACCCGGCTTCGCGGACGTGACGCCCGGCAGCGGGCTGATCATGATGGCGCCGGTCTCCGTCTGCCACCAGGTGTCGACCACCGGCGTCCGGTCGCCGCCGATGTGCGTGCGGTACCAGATGTAGGCCTCGGGGTTGATCGGCTCGCCGACCGACCCGAGGACGCGCAGGGACGACAGGTCGTACTGCGCCGGGATGTCGTCGCCCCACTTCATGAACGTGCGGATCGCGGTGGGCGCCGTGTAGAAGATGGTCACCTTGTACTTCTGGATGATGTCCCACCAGCGTCCCCTGTTGGGCGTGTCAGGGGTGCCCTCGTAGATGACGCTGGTCGAGCCGTTGGCGAGCGGCCCGTACACGATGTAGGAGTGCCCGGTCACCCAGCCGATGTCGGCCGAGCACCAGTAGACGTCCGTTTCGGGCTTGAGGTCGAACACGGACCAGTGGGTGTAGGCGCACTGGGTCAGGTATCCACCGGTCGTGTGGAGGATCCCCTTCGGCTTACCCGTCGTCCCGGACGTGTACAGGATGTAGAGCGGGTGCTCCGAATCCATGGGCTCGGGCTTGTGCTCCTCGCCCTGCCGGTCGACGACGTCGTGCCACCAGAGGTCGCGGTCGTGTTCGGTGACCTCCTCGCCGGTGCGGCGCACCACGAGCACGTGCTCGATCGTCGGCGTCTGCGCGACGGCCTCGTCCACGATGCCCTTGAGGTCGGACGGCTTGCCGCGCCGGAACCCGCCGTCCGCGGTGATGACGAGCTTGGCCTGCGCGTCGTCGATGCGGGTCCGGAGGGCCTCGGACGAGAAGCCGCCGAACACGACCGAATGGGTCGCGCCGATGCGCGCGCACGCGAGCATCGAGATCGGCAGCTCCGGAATCATCGGCAGGTAGATCGCGACCCGGTCGCCCTTGCGGACGCCGAGTTCGAGCAGGGCGTTGGCGGCCTTGTTCACCTCGCGCTGGAGGTCGGCGTAGGTGAGCGTGCGGGTGTCGCCCGGCTCGCCCTCCCAGTGATAAGCGACCTTGGCTCCGCGTCCCGCCTCGACGTGCCGGTCCACGCAGTTGTAGGCGACGTTGAGCTCGCCGCCCACGTACCACTTGGCGAACGGCGGGTTGCTCCAGTCGAGGACCTCGTCCCACCGCTTGCTCCAGGTGAGCCGGTCGGCCTGCTCCGCCCAGAACCCGAGACGGTCCGCGGACGCCTGCTCGTAGGCGTCGGCCTTGACGTTGGCGTCGGAGGCGAGATCGGCGGGCGGGGCGAAGCGGCGCGTCTCCTGCAGAAGGTTCGACAGTGTCTTTTGGCTGTTGCTCAACTGGCTGTTGCTCAACGCGAACTCCTTGCTAGGTGATGCGGGGTCGCCCGGTCTCCCCACTTCACCAGGTAGGTCCGGTCTTCACAAGGCCGGGCCCCCCGGAGTGGAAGACGAACGCGACCGGCTCCACGAATCCGGATGTTGTCGTGATCCCCGGCACAGCCGGCCTATCCAGGTCCGCTATCCGGGAACCGTCTCCGTTCTACGCCTCTACGGGACGTTCCGCGAGTGGGTGCGGGGGCAGACCGCATGGGGTGTTTCGCCAGTGCCTCAGGGGACCGCATAGGGTCGGGCCGTGACCGATGCCCTTGCTGATGTTGCGAAACTCCCCGGTGCGGCGGGCGCCGTCGACGACGCGCGTAAGGCCGTCGACCGGCTGCTCGGCCATCGCATCCTGCGGCGGCGCAGTGCCGAGGTGTCCACGGAGTCCGCGCTGCGCGGCGCGCGCGCCTCGGCCGTCCTGGACGGTGCGGCGGTCACGCTGGACGAACTGCGCACCAGCGACAGCCCGTCCGACCCCGTCGTGCAGGGCTCGCTGCGTGTCTCGGCGGAGCTGGGGACCTTGACGGAGACCTGGCGGAACGCGCCGCGGCAGGCGCTGGCCCGGCTCCACGTCCTCGCCGCGGCCGACGCGGTGGACAGCGCCGACCTGGGACGTCCCCGCTCAGCCGACGGCGCCGCGCAGGACGTTCTGGGCCTCGGTGACCCGCCTTCGCCGTCCGAGGTGGCGGCGCGCCTGGACGCGCTCAGCGGGCTGCTGACCTCCCCGACGAAAGCGCCGGCGCTGGTGGTCGCGGCCATCGTGCACGGCGAGTTGCTGACCCTGCGCCCGTTCGGGTGGGGGGACGGGCTCGTCGCCCGTGCCGCCCAGCGCCTCACGCTCGTATCGCGTGGGCTCGACCCCAAGTCGCTGGTCGCGCCAGAGGTCGGGCACCTGGAACTGGAGGACGAGTACGGGCCCGCCCTGCGGGACTACGCGTCCGGCTCGTCCGAGGGGGTCGCGCGGTGGATCGCCCACTGCTCGTCCGCGGTGGCCGCCGCCGCACGCGACTCGCAGGCCATCTGCGAGGCGTTCATGCGGGGCTGACCCTGCCCTGCTGGTAGGGCCGAACGCATGCACGGACGACCCGCACCGCCCACCGAGACCACGATCTCGTCGGCGAGCGACCTCTCGGCGCTGGACCCGTCCGCCGCCACGCTGAGGCGCGCGGTGATCGATCCGTATCAGGCGGTCGTCCTGGCGACGGCTCTGGGGCTCGACGTCCGCGAATAGCGCCTTCGGGAGGGATGGTGCCTTCGGACGCCGGCGAAGCGAACGGCGCCCCGCTCGGGGACGCCGTCGCCAGTCACGTCACACCGGGTTACCAAGCGTGCACCTCAAATCCGTCGGATCGGGTCAAGCCCGTCTCGACGCGCCTCCCGCGGCTGGTCGCGCGTGGGTGCCCGGCTGCCGTGCTCGGACACATGGTCCGTAGAACCTGTCTACGCCTCATCTCCGCAGTTGACAAGCCCCTTCTCGGAAAGCGCGGCGCGTTGTCGCGTCCGGCGTCCAACGGGACGCCGGTGCCGGATGAGGCCGGCGGGGCGTATTCCGGGCTATCCGCAATCCCGGTCAGGGTCACAAAATTGATCACTCACAGTGATCGTTTCCCTTTTGGCGCTCGATCACGGGTGCGGTCGGAAGGGCCTTCAGTTCTGCTGTACGCTCCCACTTCCGTCCCGATGCGCGGAGCGGCGCGCGGGAGCGGGACGCCCTGCCGTGGAGGGCATGGCGGCTCGCGGCGCCGCGTCGGGCGCGTCCTTCCGGCCAGATGAGAAAAATCGTCATCGGCCGGGTGAGTTTGCGCCTCGACGGAACTCTCGACGATCGGGCAGCATATGTTGTAACTGCCTAGACTGGAGTCTGCGAGTTTGCCTCTCCCATAGGGCGGACTTACGCACGGCTTATGAGACTTTCCTGGGAAAGCGGTCCGGCTCTACCCCCCCGGAGCCGGACCGCACGGCGACCCCCGCTCTCCCCCCCGGCGGGGGTCGCCCAGCCGTAGAGCGGCGGGCGGCGGTGTCCGCGGACGCCACCGCCCGCCCGCTCACCAGGCCCTCCGGCGAAGTTATCCACAGTTGGCGGAACCGCTTCGGCGCCGCCGCACCGCCCCGCAAGGTGGATGTCTCCGAACATCGAAGGAGCATCCGATGAACCTCGCGGCACTGATCGTCACCGGCGACCCCGCCCTCGCCGACGGCCTGCTCCGCCTCGCGGCCGCCGCCGACGCCCACGCGGAGGTCGCCCACGGGGCCGACGAGGCCAGACCCGCCTGGACGTGGCCCGCCCTGATCCTCGTGGGCGCCGACATGGCCGCGGACGTGGCCGCCGCCGGCCTCCAGCGCCGCCCGGGCGTCGTCCTCGTCACCGGCGACGGCGCCACTGCCGAGGCCTACCGCCTCGCGGTCGAGGCCGGCGCGCAGGACGTCGCCGCACTCCCCGACCACGAGGACTGGCTCGTCAACGCGTTCGCCGCCGCCTGCGAGCCGGAAGGCGGCTGGGCCACCACGCTCTGCGTCGTCGGCTCCCGCGGCGGTGCCGGCGCCAGCGTCCTCGCCACCGCCCTCGGCCTCGCCGCCGCGGGGCAGGGCCTGCGCACCCTCCTCCTCGACGCCGACCCCTTCGGCGGCGGCATCGACCTCATGCTGGGCCTGGAGGAACACGAGGGCGTCCGCTGGCACGACCTCGCCGAACGCCGCGGCCGCCTGAACACCGCCGCGCTCCGCGACACCCTGCCCCGCACGGGCGACCTGTCCGTCCTGTCCTGGCGGCGAGGCGAACCCGCCCCCGTCCCCGACGAGGGCGTCCGCACCCTCCTCGACGCCGCCGCCCGCGGTTTCGACCTGGTCATCGCGGACGTCCCCCGCTACCCGGGCGACGTCGGCCGCGCCGCGCTGCGCTCCGCCGACGTCACCTTCCTGCTCGTCCCCGCCGAGGTCCGCGCCACGGTCGCCGCCGACGGCCTGGCCGCCGCCCTCCGCCGCGACACCGCCGACCTGCGCCTGATCGTCCAGGGCCCGGCCCCCGGCGGCCTGACCCCGGACGCCGTCGCCCACGCCCTGGAGCTCCCGTCCGCCGGCACCTTCGACCGCGACCGCCGCCTCCCCGCCGCGATGGACGAGGGCGCCCTCGAACGGGCCTGCCGCCGGGGCCCCCTGACGGACTTCTGCGCCAAGATCCTGGCCGACCTGGCCCTCCAGCCCTACGCCTACCGAGAAGCAGCATGACCCCCGCGCAGCGGTGCCCAGCGCTGTCACCCAGCAGCGTGGCCCTCCGGGCCACCAACCGAGGAAGCGCGGCGACCATCGGCCCGGCGCGGACGCAGGGGTCCGCAAGACGCGTCCGCAGGCGGACCGGCAGGAGCCGCCTCAGAGCCGGCCTGGCTCAAAGAGGGGGTGTCGCAGCCAGCACGACCAGCTGAGACAGGCGGGCACGCGGTCCACGGAAACGCAGTCGAGCGCAGCGCTCGGCCACGTGTACCGGTGGCCGCCGCTGCCGAGGGACGGCGGCGGGCTCGTTGCGCTGGAGGAAACGAACCCCGAGCCGAGTCGATGGAGCCGACCAGCGCGCTCACGTCGGTCTGCGGGACGGAATGCCATTCAAGGGGACGATATGACGAGGTTGTCTGATGCGGTGCGGGATCGGCTCGCCGGGAGCGGCGGGGAGGCGACGACCGGGCGGGTCGCGGCGGCACTGCGCGCCGAGGAACGGCTGCTCGGCGACCGTGAGGTCCTGACGCTCGCGGACGAGTTATGCGCCGAGTTCGTCGGGGCGGGGTCGCTGGAGCCGTTGCTGCGTTCTCCGGATGTCACGGACGTCCTGGTGAACGGCCCGGACGAGGTCTGGGCGGACACGGGCGCGGGCCTCGTCCGCACACCGGTGCGCTTCCCCGACGAGGCGTCCCTGCGCCGCCTGGCCCAGCGCCTCACCGCCGCGGCCGGGCGCCGCCTCGACGACGCGGCGCCGTACGCCGATGCCCGGCTGCCGGGCGGAGTCCGGCTGCACGCCGTCCTGCCACCGGTGTCCGCGGGCGGCACCTGTCTGTCGCTGCGCCTCCCGCGGCGCCGCGCCTTCACGCTGGACGAACTGGTCGCGGCGCGGACCGTCCCGCCCGAGGGCGCGGCCCTCCTCGCCGCGCTGATCGAGTCACGCGCCGCCTTCCTGATCACCGGTGGCACCGGAACGGGGAAGACGACGCTCCTGAGCAGCCTGCTCTCGCTGGCGAACCCGGCCGAGCGGCTGCTCCTCGTCGAGGACTCCGCCGAACTGAAACCGTCCCACCAACACGTGGTGCGGCTGGAGGCGCGTCCACCCAACATGGAGGGCGCGGGAGGCGTGACGTTGAACGACCTCGTCCGCCAGGCCCTCCGCATGCGCCCCGACCGCTTAGTGGTCGGTGAGGTCAGAGGCCCCGAGGTCGTCGTCTTGCTGCAGGCTTTGAACACGGGCCACGAAGGCGGGTGCGGCACCCTCCACGCCAACACCGCCGCGGACGTACCGGCGCGGCTCGAAGCGCTGGCCTGTGCGGCGGGCCTGAGCCGGGAGGCCGTCCACAGCCAGCTCGCCGCGGCACTCGACATCGTCGTCCACCTGGTCCGTGAACCAGGCGGCGGGCGGCGTCGCGTAGCCGAGATCTGCCTCCTGCATCGCGGCCCCGGCGGGCTGGTGGGCGTCGTGCCCGCCGTCTCGTTCACCGCCTCAGGCGAGGTCGTCGCAGCTCACGGGGCCGACGCCCTGCACGCGCGGCTGCGAGGCAGCCGTTGATCACCACACTGGCGATCCTCTGCTCGGCCGCCGCCGTCTGGACGCTCCTGGCCCCCGCCCCGGCCCTCCGGCGCCTGGACCGCCTCGTCACCCGCCCTCAGAGCGACCCCCTGCACGCCATCCGCCGCGGTTTGGAGGCCATGCGGGAACGCAGAACCCGGCCGCATCGCTGGCGTATGTCCATCATCGAACTCTGCGACGCCATGGCCGCCGAACTGTCCGCTGGCCGGACTCCGGACGAGGCGTTCACAGCGGCCGCCGCCGTCCTGGACCCGCATGTGTCCCGGGAACTCCTCCACATCCCCCGTCCGCCGCCCGACCACCTGGACGAACTGGCGGCCCGTCCGGGAGCCGGAGGGCTGCGCCTCCTGGCGGCCTGCTGGCGCATCGGCGCGGAACGCGGCGGCACGCTCGCCACCGTCCTGGACGGCCTGGCCGGCGCCCTCCGCGACGAAGAAGCCCAGCGCCAGGACGTCTCCGTCCAACTCGCCGGCCCCCGCGCCACAGCCCGCCTGCTCGCCGCCCTCCCGCTCCTCGGCCTGGCCATGGCCGCGGCCCTGGGCGCCCATCCGATCCCGTTCCTCTGCGGCACCCTCCCCGGCCTGGCGTGCTTGATCACAGGCATCGCCCTCAACCTGCTCGGCCTCCACTGGACCCGCACCTTGGCCAAGTCCGCAGAATCCCCTCACTGACCGTCCCCACCAAGCCAGAGACATACGGGACTTGGCTGACGACCCGCGTCCGGCGCTTTGCTGCGCTGCCTCGCTTGCGGTGGGGAGGCCAGACGCTTGCGTGTCTCGCAACCCCGCTCTTAACCACCCGCTCGTTGCGCCACCGTTTTCAGCGGTTCCGGGTGCCGTACGAGGGGTTCAAGCCCTCTCGAAGCGGGCTCCGGGCGCTTGTGGGTGGCTGGTCACCGGTGTGGGACGCAGCGTGCGGCGAGAAAAGAAGTAGGTGAAGTGTGATGACGGCATTGGTGGTCGTGCTTTGCGCGGCGGCGTCGGGGTTCCTTCTACCTAGAGGGACGAACGCCGCTGGGAAGAGGCTGGCGGGGCAGTTTCAGGCCCCTTCGCCGAGACGCGCACCCCCGAGCAGCCGGGCACTGTGGCACCGAGTGCGGGGCCGCGGTGAGGGTGAAGCGACGCTCAAAACGCGAGCGGGCGGCGAGGAGGGCGGCTCCGCACAGGCGGACCGGCGGCGCGACGCCCTCCTTCGGCGCGCTGCCGCGGGTGCTGCGGGAGCGTTGTGCCTGGTGACGTTGGGCGGCCTGACCGGTGCTGTGGTCGGCGTGCTCGCCGCGGCGGCCGTATGGTTCTCGTTCGGCCGCGTCGGGAGCGCGGAGCGTCGGCGCAGGCGGGCGCGCCTCGTCGCCGATCTCCCTGTCGCAGTGGACCTCCTCGCCGCCTGCCTGCGCGGCGGTGCTCCCTGGCACGACGCGGTGACCGCGGTCGCGGACGCGGTGGGAGGGCCGCTCGGGGACGAGCTGCACGCCGTTTCCAGTCAGATCCGGCTTGGCGCCGACCCCGCAGAGGCATGGCTCGCGCTCACGGAAGAGCCGATGCTTGCGCCGCTCGCCCGGACGGCCGTCCGGGCAGCGTCCACGGGTGCGGCGCTGGCGCCGTCCCTCGGCCGGCTGGCGCGTGACCAGCGCCGGGTGGCCCGGACGGAGGCCGCGGCCAGGGCGCGCGCGGCGGGGATCCGGGCACTGGCCCCCCTCGGTCTCTGCTTCCTGCCCGCGTTCGTCCTCCTTGGCGTCGTCCCGGCCATTGCAGGCATCGCCGAGACCATCCTCCTGCCCTGGTGACCCGGGGTTTTCCACAGAAGTGTGTTCGGTCACCGTCCGGAGCGCGGACACCGCAACCTGGACGGAACTACGAGCGAAGGGAGCCCCATGCGGGCGACGAAGATGGTGGTGCGGCGATGGGCGAGGATGTGCGGAGACCGAGGGATGTCCACCGCGGAGTACGCGGTCGGCACCATCGCCGCGGCGGCCTTCGCCGGCCTTCTGTTCAAGATCGTGACGAGTTCGCAGGTGAAGTCCCTGCTCTTACAGATCATCGAGAAGGCCCTCAAGATCGCGGGCTGAGGGATCGCGGGATGGCCACGGCGGAGATCGCCGTGGCACTCCCCACCCTGGTGCTCATCTCGGCGGTGGCGCTCTGGGGGCTGACAGCCGTTTCCGTGCAGCTCACCTGTACGGACGCCGCCCGGACCGGTGCCCGCGCGGCGGCCCGCGGCGAATCCCTCACCGCGGTCCGCGAGCTCGTGGTGAGGGCCGTCCCGAAGGGCGCGACGGTCCAGGTCCGCCGCGACGACGCCACCGTCCAGGTGGATGTCTCGGCACCTGTCGCACCGCCTGCGGCGGTCGGCCTGCCGCCTTTGACGGTCCACGCCCACGTCGCCGCCGCGACAGAGCCCGGCGTCCACCCCGGCACCGCGAACGGCCCCACCAACTCGCAATCCGCCAGGGCGCCGTAGCGTCCCGACACCGCGACGCCCGCGGCGCCGTGAGCCCGCTTCTCACGTGCTGCGGGGTTGCGGTGGATCGTCCCGGCACGACAAGCCGCCGGAGAGACCAGAGACAGCCCCGACGGTCCACAACTCGTCCGAGGTGCGGGCCGTCCGAGCGGGGCGGGGAGTGAAGGGATGGTGTGGTGCTGAAGCGGCGGAGGCGTGTGGCGTGGTCGCGGTTGTGCGGGTCGGACCGGGGGTCGGGGACGGTCTGGGTCGTCGCGTTCGCTGCCATCGTGTGGGTGGCGGGCGTGGCGGCGGTCGCGGTGGGCGGGGTGCGGGGAGCACGGCACCGGGGGGACGCGGCGGCTGACATGGCGGCTCTGGCGGGAGCCGCCCGCGTCACGGAGGGCGGTCCGTCGGCGTGTGCGCGGGCCGGGGACATCGCGGCCCGGTCCGGTGCCCGGTTGGCGCGGTGCCGGGTGAGCGGAGAGATCGTCGAGGTCGCGGTGTCCGTTCAGCTGAAGGTGCCGATGGGAGTCGGACGCCTGCGAGTCGTTTCTCGGGCCAGGGCTGGCCCCGTGGGACGAGACGGCGTACTCTGGCGCGACACGACTCGTTGCACTGATTGTCAATAGAGTGGGGGAGTCGCGGAGGATGCGAACAGGTTCCTCTTCGTCATCGTCCTGTGACTTCTGCTACCCAGTGGTACGTTACGCTGCTGTAAGCGCATAGTTATCACCGGACGCGTGTGCCCCCCGCGAAACCTCGGCGGGATGAGACGAGCAGAACGCTGTCGAAGGGATTGAGGCGTGACCATCATTCGCAGGATCGGTGCGGTCTCGCTCGCGGCGCCCCTTGCGATGAGCTTCCCGGTGCTCGCCGCCCTGCCCGCGCAGGCCGCCACGACGAGTGTCATCACCCCGGCGGACGGCGCGGTCATCACGAGCGGGTCCCAGCTCACGGCCAAGGCCCACTTCGACTTCGCGATCACCATGCAGCTGCGGGTGAGCGGCCCCGGAATCGGTGACACGTTCCTCGCTGAGAAGGGGCTGTCCGGGGACATCTCCGGAACCTTCCCGATCACCAGGAACGGCCGCTACACGGTCGCCCTGAAGGGCAAGCAGACCGGGTACATCTACGACTCCAACACCTTCACCGTGCGGATCGCTCCGGCCGCCCCCACCGGCGTGTCCGCGAACGTGTCCGGCGGCAAGCTCGTCGTGAAGTGGAACCGCGGGCTTGAGGACGACCTCAACGGCTACGCGCTCTCCGGGGCCGGGGTGAAGTCCAAGTCGGGCTCGCTCGGCACCCTCTGCCAGGGGACGAGCTGCTCCACCACCCTGTCGCTGACCCGATCGAGCGGCGTGGTCTCCGTGGGCGTCCGGGCCAGGCGCGCCACCGGGACGGGCGGTTCGCTGTACTCGAGCACCTCGTCGGCCACCACCGCGGTCGGCGGAACCGGGTCGCTTCCCGGCAACGCGCCGTCCCTCCCGTCGAACTCCAGCGTGCCCAGCGCCAGCACGCCGCTGACGCCGTTCAACAACGAGTCGCCGGTCACGCTCCCGTCCGTCCAGCCGGACGGCGCGACGCCGGGCTTCACCTACCCCGCCCCGCAGATCGCCACCGACGCGCCGAAGGCGCAGAACGTCGCCGCGACCGACCGGCTCCAGTGGGGCAAGAGCGTCGGCATCGCGATGGTCCTGCTGATCGTCGCCGCGCACCTCGGAACCTGGACGCGCCGGCTGCGCGTGGCTCAGGCGGGCACGAGCAGCAACGGCATGGCGGCCCGGCTGGCGCGCAGCGGCACCGGCCGCAAGCGTGTCAGCAAGTCTCGGGACCAGATCGCGCGCGCCGAGGCCCTCGCCAAGACGGCCCCGGTCCTTTCCGCCGCGACCCGCTCCGGGGCGAAGAGCAAGCCCGCTCGCCGTCCGGCGACTCTCGGTCAGCGATCAAGTGGCGTGAACGTCAGCATCGCCAAGCCCGCCACCGCCAAGCCCGCCACCGGCAAGAAGCCCGCACGCGGCCATCGCCGTAAGTAGCGCCGCCCCTTCGCCCCGGTTCGCGCCGGGCGGTGACAGCGCCTGGCGAAACGCCGGTGGGTCGGCGAACCGGGCATGAGGGTGCGGCTAAGTCGTCCGTCAAAGGATCGGTAGTTGTCCGAGGTGCCTGGAACGCTGTGTCCATGCATGCGGGTGATCAGGTTGGCGAGGGTGTCTCCGCGGAGCTTGCGAATTTCCTGCGCGGGGCGGTCGACGGCCGCCCCGTGAAGATCGCTCCTTCTGTCTGCGGGGGATGCGGCGGCCGGGTCTTCTTCGTCCTGGTCAACGCGTCCGGAGCGGAACGTCAGTGCTGTGCTTGCGAATGCCGTGCGTTCATCGCGGACAGCGAGGAGTACTGGAACGAGGACGCATGGGAGGACGACGAGCCCGGCGCCGCCGGCTGCCCGTGCGGCGGCGAGGAGTTCGAGGCCGCGGTCGCGTTCACGCTCTCCGAAGACGGTTCCGTCCGCTGGGTGACCGTTGGCCTGCGGTGCGTCAAGGACGGCTTCTCGGGCGTCTATGCCGACTGGAAGATCGACTACGGACCCGCAGATCACCTGCTGACCATGGTCTAGAGGGACTCGCCACAGAAGTCGCCGCGACGACTCAGGGAGGCTGGCGGGGTCGTTGAGCAGGGTCTAGGCTGCTTGCGCCTGGATCGTCCGGCAATGCGTCCTGTCGTCCGAGACCTCGGCCCTGTCCGTGAGGGCCTGATGGAGAGGAGACCTCCGCATGATCTTCCTGGGGCTGATCGTCGCGCTTGCCGCCGCCGTGGTCGGCGTCGCCGTGGTGCTGGACAACACGGGCGACGGTCAGATGTCCATGTTCGGCGACGAGATTCCAGGGATCACGCAGCAGTGGCACGTGTTCATGGCCGGTGCCGTGGTCGCGATCGTGTTCATGGCGGGGATGATGGTCGCGGCTCTGGGGTTCAGGCGGGCGATGAACCTGCGCCGTGAGCTGCGGGACCTGCGGGACGAGCACGAGGAGTCCCTGCACACGCTTGAGATGGAGCGGCGGAAGTTGCAGCAGGCGCTCGCCCAGGCGCGACGCGGGATGGACGACAAGCCATCGGTGCCCGCCCAACGCGTCGCGCCGAACTGACTGCGGCGCCTGTTCTTACCGACGTCGGCCCGGTCGGACGGTCTCGGACATGCAAGGCCATGGATGCGCCGACGTGCTCCCCGGGCCATCAGCGGGCGTAGCGCCCGCTAGCGACCCGCCTGGTAGGACGAGGCTCGGCTGGACTGGCGACGTCCCGGAGGCGCTTGGGCTCCCAGGAGGTCACTTGGGGGCTTCGGCAAGAAGGACGGCTAGCAGGGAGAGGGCGCCGCGCTTGTCCAGGGGGTCGTTGCCGTTGCCGCACTTGGGCGACTGGATGCAGGACGGGCAGCCCGACTCGCATTCACAGGATGCGATGGCGTCGCGCGTAGCGTGCAGCCAGGCGGAGGCGTCCGCGTAGCCGCGTTCGGCGAATCCCGCGCCGCCCTCATGCCCGTCGTACACGAACACGGTGAGGAGACCCGTGTCGGGGTGGACGGCCGTGGACACACCACCGATGTCCCAACGGTCGCATGTGGCGAACAGTGGAAGCAGACCGATCGAGGCGTGTTCGGCGGCGTGGGCGGCGCCCGCCAGGTCGAGGTCGTCGTCCAAGGTGGAGATCTGCGACTCTGACAGCGTCCACCACACGGCGCGGGTTCGGAGGGTGCGGGGCGGTAGGTCCAGGGGCTTTTCGCCGAGCATCTCACCTGTTTGCAGGCGGCGCATCTGGTAGGCGACCACCTGGCGGGTGACGTCGACGGTTCCGAAGCAGAGCGTGGCGTCGCCCCAGGCGATGGAGCGGAGCCGTTCGACGATCCTGATGTCGGTCACGTCGCGGGCGGTCGTCGAGTAGTCGGGGTCGGCCGACTCTACGAGCGCGACAGAATCGTCCAGATCGAGGGTGTGGACGATGTAGGACTCGCCCTGATGGATGTAGACCGCGCCTTCGTGGACGGTCGTGTGCGCGGAGGCTTCATCGACGGTGCCGAGAAGGCGCCCTGTCGACAGCTCCACGACCTGGATGGGTGCGCCGCCCGCTCCCCGGATGTCGGCCAGATCGGCGGCCCTGTCGCGGCGCGTCCAGTACCAGCCGGCGGGGCGGCGGCGGAGGAGGCCCCGGCGGACGAGGTCGGGCAGCAGGTCGGCGGTCGCCGGGCCGAACAGCGGGAGGTCGTCCTCGGTGAGCGGCATCTCGGACGCGGCGGCGCACAGGTGCGGTTCCAGGACGTACGGGTTGTCGGGGTCGAGGACGGTCGCCTCGACCGGTGTGCCGAAGATCGCCTCGGGGTGGTGGACGAGGAACGTGTCGAGCGGGTCGTCCCGGGCGACGAGGACCGCGAGGGCCGCCTGTCCGGAGCGTCCGGCACGTCCGGCCTGTTGCCAGAGGGACGCACGGGTGCCGGGCCAGCCGCAGACGAGGACGGCGTCGAGCCCGGAGACGTCCACCCCGAGTTCGAGGGCGTTGGTGCTCGCCAAGCCGACGATGGAACGGGAACGCAGAGCGGCCTCCAGCGCGCGCCGTTCCTCGGGCAGATAGCCCGCTCGGTAGGCGGCGACCTGTTCGGCCAAGGCCGGGGCGACCTCGTGCAGCGCGCGCTTGGCGCTGAGTGCCACCGACTCTGCCCCGCGCCTAGAACGGACGAACGCGAGCGTCTGAACGCCTTCGACAACGAGGTCGGCCAGAAGGTCGCCTGCCTCGGCCGTCGCGGTACGGCGAACGGGGGCGCCGCGCTCGCCGCGCAGCTCCGTCAGTGGCGGTTCCCACAGCGCGAACGTCGCGGGCCCGCGCGGCGACGCGTCGTCGTCGACCGCGACCACGTCCAGCCCGGTGAGGCGGGACGCGGCGGACGCGGGTGAGGACGTCGTCGCCGACGCGAGGACGAACGTCGGGGAGGCGTGGTACCGCTTGCACAGCCGGCGCAGGCGGCGCAGGACCTGCGCGACGTGCGACCCGAACACCCCTCGGTATCCATGCGCCTCGTCGATGATCACGTACCGGAGGCGGCGCAGGAAGGAGGACCAGCGGGCATGCGCGGGCAGGATCGACCGGTGCAGCATGTCCGGATTCGTCAGCACATAGTTCGCGTGCTGCCGGACCCACGTCCGCTCGTCCTGCGGCGTGTCGCCGTCGTAGGTCGCCGCCCGGACGCGCGTGAGGTGCAGCGAGCGGAGCGCCCGGAGCTGGTCGGCGGCCAGCGCCTTCGTCGGCGACAGGTAGAGGACCGTCCCCTCGTGGCGGGGATTCTCCTCCCCCGCATAGATCGCCTCGACGCAGGGCAGCAGGTAGGCGAGGGACTTACCGGACGCGGTCCCAGTGGCAATGATCACAGAGCGGCCGGCGTGCGCGTGTTCGGCGGCGGCGGCCTGGTGCTCCCACGGGGCCTCGATGCCCGCCGCCGCGAGCCGCTCGACGAGCAGCGGGGGCGCCCATGCCGGCCACCCGGTCCGGCGGCCCTGACGTGCGGGAACGCTCTCCACATGGGTGATGCGCTCGCGTCGCGAAGGGTCGGCGAGGAGCCGGTCGAGGGGGGAAGATCTTTGGGCGCCCATCAGGTTTTCAGTTTGCCAGCCTGGGCAAAACTACGGGAACGCCCCGGCGCCAGTGGGCCCGTCCCCCCTGCCCTGGCGAGTAGATCAGCAGGTCAGACGGGATGGCGCGAACTTTCGCCCGTGTGGGCGATTACGTGCGTACACGACGCCGGAGCGTGGTTGAATCACGGCGAAGTCTCGATGGCCGGTCACCACCGGTGGCGCGGGCATCGAGATCGGATAGTGCTGCACGGCGCGTGGAGGATCTGTGGACCTGAAGGTGAACGACTACACCACCGACGATGGCCTCACCGTCATCAACGTGGAGGGCGAGATCGACGTCTACACGGCGCCGAAGCTTCGCGAGAAGCTCATCGACCTGGTCAACAAGGGCAAGTTCCACCTGCTCGTGGACATGGAGAAGGTGGAGTTCCTCGACTCCACCGGCCTCGGCGTCCTCGTCGGCGGGTTGAAGCGGGTGCGCGCCCACGACGGCTCGCTGGAGCTGGTGTGCACCCAGGAGCGCATCCTCAAGATCTTCCGGATCACGGGGTTGACCAAGGTCTTCGGCATCCACGACTCGATCGCCGAGGCCGAGGAGAAGCGCAAGGGCGCCAAGTAGGCGGCCTGTAGCTGAGATGTCGACCGTTGAACTGTCCTTCAGCGCGCTGCCCGTCCACGTACGGACCGCCCGCCTGATCGTGACCGCCGTGGCCCGCCGAAGTGGCGTCGCCGAGCCGCTGCTGGACGAGGTCAGGCTCGCGGTCGGCGAGGCGTGCTCGCGTGCCGTGGAGGCCCATCGCCGGCACTGCCCGGACGAGCCCGTCCGCCTCGAGCTCAGCGGCGCCGACCGCCGCTTCGAGGTGACCGTCAGCGACACCGTCCCCGGCGACGACACGCCGGGCGACCTTCCGACGGCCGTGGACGCGGACGAGTTCGACTACGGCCTGGGCGAGGGCACCGCGGAGCTGGGGCTGGCGGTCATCGCCGGGCTCGCAGACGACGTGGAGATCGCCGCCACGCCCAAGGGGGTCCAGATACGCATGAGCTGGCCGGCCGAGGCTGAGGCGACCATCTAGACGCGCGCCCGCCCCACCAAGACCAAAGGCCCCGCCGCCCCCGGCGGGGCCTTAGTCGTCCCCACCGCGGCCATCACCGCCACGCACCTGTCGAGCCCGCGCCGTCGTGCCGAGGGGCGCGTCGGGCCTGTGACGCGTCGCTGGGACGTCTCCAGGGGCCGGCAGAGCGTAGAACCCTTGTAGTGCGTACTGCACCCGTGCGGGCCGCCTGCGCTCCGAGTTCGCGTGCCGCCGTCCCCCTCTCCCGTCCCTGCGCCTCCGCGCGCTGTGTGTGTTCGGGGAGCGCGTGATGCGCGGGGCTCGTGTTGTGCGTTCGAAGGTGTGCGTCCGGGTCCGGTCGTCGGGGACCTTGGGGTTGGTGGGGTTGGTGGGGTCGGTGGGAGCAGGGTTGTGAGATTCTCTTCGGGTTGATCTCGGTTCGGGTCGATTTGGGCCTAGACATATTTCGTGTTAATGCCTAGCTTTAACTCGG
The DNA here is from genome assembly GCF_041463655.1 of Actinomadura monticuli. Classification (NCBI taxonomy): domain Bacteria; kingdom Bacillati; phylum Actinomycetota; class Actinomycetes; order Streptosporangiales; family Thermomonosporaceae; genus Actinomadura; species Actinomadura monticuli. Next base: position 260,660 of record NZ_JAXCEI010000009.1, on the reverse strand, counting down.
ACGCCGGTTGTCGGGCCGATGCGCCCAATGTCTGCTGCGCCTGTCAAGGTGGCGGTGGGGTAAGGGACGTGTAACCCCGACTGACCTGCGGCGATGACGCGTGACCTGGCGTATGGGTCAAATTCTGGCGTATCGCTCGTTGCATTTTTGGCGACATCCTCTTCAAGGGCCGTGCGGCCTTAACATTCGACTTGCGCGTGCGTAGACTCCCGGCACCCGCGTTGCCGTGCGAGGCGTTCGAAAACATGACTCGCGGGGTACGCGGTAAAGATCGTCTTCTTTGTGACGATCGAGTCGCAATGCCCCTGTCGAGGAGGACGGATGTCCGGGTTTTCCCTGTCAAGCCCGGCCAGCGCAGAAGTGGATCTCGGCGGCGGCGACCTCTCCCTGGTCGTCGTCGTCGCTGTGGTCGCACTGTTGGCACTGGCCGTCGCCGCGGGTCTCGTCCGCGATGTCCTGGCCGCGGGCCAGGGCACCGCCAAGATGCAGGAGATCGCGCGCGCCGTTCAGGTAGGCGCGAGTGCCTACCTGAAACGCCAGTTCCGAACGGTCGCGGTCTTCGTCGTACTGATACCGCTCGTTCTGCTACTGCTACCCGCCGACTCGACGAGCGAGCGGATCGGACGCTCGGTCTTCTTCGTCATCGGCGCGCTGTTCTCCGCCGTCACCGGGTTCACCGGCATGTGGCTCGCGGTGCGCGGCAACGTACGGGTCGCCGCGGCCGCCCGCGAGGAGGGCGGCGAGCGGACGGCGATGCGGATCGCGTTCCGCACCGGCGGCGTCGCCGGCATGTTCACGGTGGGCCTCGGCCTGTTCGGCGCGGCGATCGTCGTCCTCGCCTACCAGGGCGACGCGCCGAAGGTGCTGGAGGGCTTCGGCTTCGGCGCCGCGCTGCTCGCCATGTTCATGCGTGTCGGCGGCGGCATCTTCACCAAGGCCGCGGACGTCGGCGCCGACCTCGTCGGCAAGGTCGAGCAGGGCATCCCGGAGGACGACCCGCGCAACGCCGCGACGATCGCCGACAACGTGGGCGACAACGTCGGCGACTGCGCCGGGATGGCCGCCGACCTGTTCGAGTCGTACGCGGTCACGCTGGTCGCGGCGCTCATCCTGGGGACGGCGGCGTTCGGCACCGAGGGCCTGGTGTTCCCGCTGATCGTCCCGATGATCGGTGTGATCACCGCGGTGATCGGCATCTTCGCGGTGGCGCCCCGCGCCGGAGACCGCTCCGGCATGACGGCGATCAACCGCGGGTTCTTCATCTCGGCGGGCATCTCGGCGATCCTCGTCGCGATCGCCGCGTTCGTGTACCTGCCGTCGTCGTTCGCCGAGCTGAACGGCGTCACCGACGGCGCCATCCGCGGCCTGGACGCCGACCCGCGCTGGGTCGCGCTCGGCTCGGTGATCATCGGCATCGTGCTGGCGAGCGTCATCCAGCTGCTCACCGGCTACTTCACCGAGACCAACCGCAAGCCGGTGAAGGAGGTCACCGACAGCGCCCGGACGGGCCCGGCGACCGTCATCCTGTCCGGCATCTCGCTCGGCCTGGAGTCGGCCGTCTACACCGCGCTCGTCATCGCCGGCGCCGTGTACGGGGCGTTCCTGCTCGGCTTCGGCAACACCACCGTCGCGCTGTTCGCGGTGGCGATGGCCGGGACCGGGCTGCTGACCACGGTCGGCGTCATCGTCTCGATGGACACCTTCGGGCCCGTCTCCGACAACGCCCAGGGCATCGCCGAGATGTCCGGGGACGTGCAGGGCGAGTCCGCGGCCGTCCTGGAGCGGCTGGACGCGGTCGGCAACACCACCAAGGCGATCACCAAGGGCATCGCGATCGCGACGGCGGTGCTCGCGGCGACCGCGCTGTTCGGTTCGTTCCGGACGACGGTGATCGCGGCGCTCGGCGACGCGTCGCAGAGCGCCAAGGACGCGATCGGCGCCGACTTCCTCGACTTCAACCTGTCGATCGCGAGCCCGAACGTCCTGATCGGGCTGATCATCGGCGCGTCCGTCGTGTTCCTGTTCTCCGGCCTGGCGATCATGGCGGTGGGCCGGGCGGCCGGACGGGTCGTGGTGGAGGTGCGCGAGCAGTTCCGCACCAAGCCCGGGATCATGGACTACACCGAGAAGCCCGACTACGACCGCGTCGTGGACATCTGCACCCGGGACGCGCAGCGCGAGCTCGCCACCCCCGGACTGCTGGCGATCATGTCGCCGATCGCGGTCGGCTTCGCCCTCGGGTACGCGCCGCTCGGCGCCTACCTGGGCGGCGCGATCGCCGCGGGCGTGCTGATGGCGGTGTTCCTCGCCAACTCCGGCGGCGCCTGGGACAACGCCAAGAAGCTCGTCGAGGAGGGCCACCTCGGCGGCAAGGGCAGCGACGCGCACGAGGCGACGATCATCGGCGACACGGTCGGCGACCCGTTCAAGGACACCGCGGGCCCCTCGATCAACCCGCTGATCAAGGTGATGAACCTGGTCGCGCTGCTGATCGCGGACGCCGTGGTGACGTACGCGGGCAACACGGTGCTGCGCGTCGTCGTGACCGTCCTGTCGGTCGGGGTCATCGTCGCGGCGATCGTGATCTCCAAGCGGCGCGCCGACCCGATCGCCGAGCCGGCCGCCGACCCGGCGGTCAAGGACGGCGAGCCGGAGAAGGCGGCCGTGGACGGCGGCGAGGTCAAGGCCGTCGAGGAGGCGGCCGTCGGCGCCGACGCCAACGGTGCCGCGGCTGAGACGGGCACCGAGGAGTCCGCCAAGAAGGGCTGACGGTTCGACCGGGAAGGGCCGGCGGCATCGGTGCCGCCGGCCCTTCCGCATGTCCGGGGTCGTGTCCCGAGCACCGGGCGCCGGCCGTACGCTGGGGGACGAGGGCCGGACGTTCCAGGCCCCGGACGGAAATCGGGAGGCGCTGTGGCGAGCGGCGACGGCGGCAGGCCGGCGATGTCGGGGGCCAAGGGCTTCGCCGTCATGATCGGCGGGATGCTCGGCGTCCTCCTGGTGCTCTGGGTGCTGGCGGCCCTCCTCGCGCCCTAGCGCCCGCATCGCGGCGCGGCGCGGCGCGGCCTAATGTGGCGGTCATGCCCACGCTCATCGTGCTCCGTCACGCCAAGGCCGTCGCCGGGTTCGGGACGGCCGACATCGACCGCGTCCTCAACGACCGCGGGCGCCGCGACGCCGCGGCGGCCGGGGAGTGGCTGCGCGCGAACGACCTCGTCCCCGCGCACACGCTGTGCTCCCCGGCCGCGCGGACGCGGGAGACGCTCGCCCTGCTGGCGCTCGACACCGGGGTGAGCTACGAGCCGGGGATCTACGACAACGATCCCGACGGGCTGCTCGCCCTCGTCACGGAGGCGCCGGACGATGCCGGGACGCTGCTGCTGGTCGGGCACAACCCGTCCGTGCACCAGCTCGTCCACGACCTGACCGGGCAGGCCCCGGAGACCTTCCCCACCTGCGCGCTCGCCGTGATCGACCTGCCCGGCACGTGGCCGGACGTCCGCCGCGGCCTGGGGACGCTCCGCACCGTCCGCACCCCGAAGGGCTGACCTCGGCCGTCACCCGCGCGGCGCCGCGGCGGTCAGGGACGATTCGACGGCCGTTCCGGCGTCGCGGCGCAGGGATCTGATCGTGTAGCGGGTGCCGGAGACCTGCAGCAGCGCCTGGCGCAGCGGCGTGACCTCGTCGCGGCCGACGCCCGCCTTGATCTCGGCGCGGCGCCGGCGGGTGAGCGTGGACAGGTGGGAGTCGAGGTCGGCGAGTTGCTCGTCCAGCTCCTCGACGGGCGTGATCCGCTTCGGGTCGATGTCGGCGGGCTCCTCCGTCCGCCCGGCGGCCTCCTCGAACTGGTCGGCGAGCCGGTCGAGGATCTCGGGGATGGGGCCGGTGTCGACGGCCTCCGCGCGCGACAGCCGCGCGACGGCGATGAGGTGGTCGCGGGTGCGGTGCGCGGCGTCCACGGCGGTTCCGAGCTCGGCGATCAGGCCGGTGTCGGGCAGCCGTTCGTGGCCGAGCCGGATCCGGGTCTCGGCGACGGCCTCCGCCGCCCGCTCGGCCGTGACGATCGTGTCGTGCGGGAGCCGGGCCTTCTCGCCCGCGAGGACGTCCGCCGTCGCCCGGACGAGGTCGGCGTGCGTCCCGAGCAGCCGCCCGAGCTGCACCGGCAGCCGCTCCACATGACCGGCGGGCCACAGGAGCCGGACGGCGAGGTACGACAGGAGCGTCCCCGCGATCGTCAGCCCGATCCGCTCCCCGGCGGTGCGCCAGTCGGCGGGGGTGGAGAAGTCGAGCAGCATCATCGCGAGCGGCGTTCCGAACAGCGCCCAGTAGACGTAGTTGACGGAGCGCATGGCGAACCCGGCCAGCGCGAACACGAAGCCGATCACGCCGACGGTGATCTGCCCGGGCGCGAGCGTGAGGATGACGGCGGCGATGGCGCCTCCGGCGGCGGTGCCGCCGACGCGCTGGAGGAGCCGGTCGACGGTCTCGCCGTAGGTGGCGCGCAGGCTGAGCATCGCGGTGATCGTCAGCCAGTGCCCGTGCGAGAGGCCGAGCGCGGCGGTCATCGCCATCGACACGACGGCCGTCACGTACACCCGCGACACCTGCCGGAACGCCGGCGACCGGGTGCCGACGGCGCGCCGGACCCGGTCCCACACCGGCATCGGGTCGAGGGTGCCGGGCATCCGGGGCGGGCCGAGCCCGATCCGCAGGCCGCCCGCGACGATCCGCCGGGCCGAGGCGACCTCGCCGGCGATGCGGTCGATGGAGCGGCGCACCTGCCCGATGAGCGCGACGGCGATGAGGTCCTCGTCCCCGGCGAGCCCGGCGCGCCGGATGTGCTCGGCGGCGCGTCCCATCCGGCGGACGGCGGCGGACTCCTCGCGTCCGAGCGGCGCCTCGCCCGCCGTCGCGACCGCCCCGGACAGCAGCCGCAGCCGCGCGGCGAGCGCCGAGATCGCGGTCTGCGTCTCCAGCCGCCACTCCCGGTCCGGCGGATAGTTCTTCGCCGCCTCCAGGACGGCCTGCAGCGTCACCGTCTCGTGCAGGACGCGGCCCAGCGCGTCGATGAGCCGCTCGGGACGTGTGGGGTCGCTGCGCCCGCGGCCCGTCCGGTACAGCCGGTAGACGGCGCGCGCCGCCGTCAGCGACTCGGACGCGGCCCGCCGCTTGGCCTCCCAGTCGGGGACGCGGGTGACGGCGAGCAGGTCGGGGTCGGTGAGTTCGACGGCGTCGAGCGGTTCCGGGTCGTGGGCGCCGACGTCCTCGGCGACGGCGTCGAGCGCCTCGGCGACCGCGTCGGCGCACTCGCTGAGCGAGGCCCGCAGCGGACGCAGCCGCCGCGCGGGCCACGGCGCGAGCAGCAGCCCGGCGGTGAACAGCCCGCCGAACAGTTCCAGGAGCCCGATGTCCAGCACGTCGGCGGACGGCGGCCGGACGGCGCTCAGCAGCACCGCGAGCCCGGCCGTGGCGCCGATCCGCGGCACGGCGACGCCGAGCGCGATCAGCGGCGGCACGACGATCACGGTCGGCCACAGGTGGCCGCTGAGCAGCCCGCCGACGCCCGCGCCGACCGCGACCACCAGGACCCCGACGGTGAGGCTCCGGGCCTGCGCCCCGTAGGGCCCCTCGGGCGCCCGCAGCGCCACCAGGTACGCGCCGAGCGCGATCACGGACCCCTGCCCCGGGTGCCCGGTCAGCGCCCCCGCGAGCAGCGGCACGGCCACCGCGATGGCCGCGGCCACTCCGTACATGGGCGTCGACGGCCCCTGCGCCTGGGCAAACGCGTCCCGCACCCGCCGCAGCACGTCCCGCCGTTCCTCCGCCGTCACCTCGCCCGCCCACGAAGATCGTTCCCCCGCTTCCCACCCGTACCCAGCCGATCACGGTCTCAGCCCCACCGGCCCGAACCCCGCGACCCGGCGTCACGCGAAGCCGAGGTGCGTGCGCGGTCTGGCCGGCACAGGGGGATCAGGCCGACGGCTTCGCGGGTTCGCGGTGGTCCCAGGCGTCCAGGACCGCGGCGATGGCGGCGCGCTGCTCGCGGTCCGCGGAGATCAGCGAGCTGGACGGGGCGAACGGGACGATGGTCCGGTCCGCGGCGACCTGCCGGCGCAGGGTCGGGACCAGCGGTTCGAGCGCGTCGCCGAGCGCGGAGCGGGCATGCGCGTCGCGACGGGGATTCCAGGGGGCCGCCCCCCTGGACTGACACAGCTAGCGACCGGAGGGAGGAGACCCGTGCGGCGCGGCCGGGGGGCTCGGGGGGTCGTCCCCACGAAGATCGGCAGCGTCGGCGGCTTCTACTTCTTCTCTGGAGATGCCCAGGAGGAAGAGGATGGTGTCCAGGTAGGGGACGTTCACGGCGGTGTCGGCGGCCTGGCGGACGACCGGTTTGGCGTTGTAGGCGATGCCGAGGCCGGCGGCCTGGAGCATGTCGAGGTCGTTGGCGCCGTCGCCGATGGCGACGGTCTGGCTGATGGGGATGCCGGCCTCGCGGGCGAAGCGTTCGAGGGCGGTGGCCTTGCCTGCGCGGTCGATGACGCGGCCGGTGACGCGGCCGGTGAGCTTGCCGTCGACGATCTCCAGGGTGTTGGCGGCGGAGTAGTCGATGCCGAGGTCGTCGACGAGGGCGTCGGTGACCTGGGTGAAGCCGCCGGAGACGATGGCGAACTTGTAGTCGAGGCGCTTGAGGGTGCGGACCATGGTGCGCGCGCCGGCGGCGAGGCGGAGCCTGTCGCGGACGTCGTTGATGGCGGAGGCGTCCAGCCCGGCGAGGAGGGCGACGCGTTCGCGGAGGGAGCCTTCGAAGTCGAGTTCGCCGCGCATGGCGGCCTCGGTGACCTTGGCGACCTCGTCGAGGCAGCCGGCGTGCTCGGCGAGCAGTTCGATGACCTCGCCCTGGATGAGGGTGGAGTCGACGTCCATGACGATGAGGCGCTTGGCGCGGCGGCTGAGGCCGCTCTGCTGGACGGCGACGTCGACCTGCTGCTCGGCGGCCTCGGCGGTGAGGGCGGCGCGGAGGGCGTCGGGGTCGGCGCCGGAGACGTCCATCTCGATGCAGGTGACGGGGTTCTGGGCGAGCCGTTCGATGCGGTCGATGTTGGCGCCGTGCGCGGAGATGCGGCCGGCGATCCCGGCCATGGCGGCGGGCTTCAGCGGGGCGCCGAGGACGGTGACGTGGAGGCGTCCGGTGCGCTTCGGCATCCGCCGGTTGCGGCTCGTGGAGAGTTCGATCTCCATGTCGAGGTCGTTGGCGACGTGTTCGGCGGCGTTCCAGACGCGTCCGATGTCGGCGCCCTCGGTGTAGGCGAGCAGGACGCCGAGCACGAGCCGGCCGCGGATCACGACCTGCTCGACGTCGGCGACCGTGAGCGGGAACTCCGCGAGTGTGCGGAAGAGACGCGAGGTCACGCCGGGGCGGTCGCGTCCGGTGAGTGTGATGAGGAGCGTGCGCTGTGCTGACCCGTCCATAGCTGCTTCCCACGTTACCGGCCGTGACGTGGGCGCCGTGCGCCAGGTCCGGCATGCGAGACGGGTCACATGATCAGGTTGAGGTCGCCGAACTCGTGCCAGAGGTAGCGCTCGGCCAGGGCGGCCTCGTAGGTGGCGGCGAGCAGGTCGTGGCCGGCGATGGCCGTGAGCATCATCAGGTGGGACGACCTGGGCTCGTGCAGGCCGGTGAGGAGGCCGTCCACGGCCCGGACGCCGTTGTCCGGCGTCACGACGTGTTCGGTCCACCCGGAGGACGGGGTGACGCGTCCGGAGGCGTCCACGGCCGTTTCCAGGGCCCGGACGGCGGTCGTCCCCACGGCGATCACTCGGTGGCCTTCGGATCGGACGTGTTCGACCAGCGCCGCCGTGGGCGCGGGCACGGTGTAGCGCTCGGCGTAGGGCGGTTCGTGGGCTTCGGGGGACGCGACGCCGGTGTGCAGCGTGATCGGCGCGATCAGGACGCCGCGCGAGACGAGCCGGGTCACGAGTTCGGGGGTGAAGGGGCGGGCGGCGCTCGGCATCTCGGCGCCGCCGGCGGAGCGGTCGTGGGCGAAGGCGGTCTGGTAGGCGGCGGCGGGCCAGTCGCGGTGGACGTACCCGTACCTGATCGGCGTCCCGTACCGCCGCAGGTAGGGGACGACATCGGTGCTGAGCCGGGCCCGCCACAGGCGGTCGGACTCCCTGCTGGGGGACGACGCCCCACGCGCCCCGGAACGGCCCTTGTGCCGTTCGACGAGGGTCAGGGTCGCGTCGCCGGGCAGCGGGATCCACTCGCCGGGGCAGCCGCCCGAGTAGGGGCGGCTGGCCTTGCCGGCGCGGCGGCGCAGTTCGACGAGCCACAGCCGGTCGTCGGCGCCGGGCACCGGGGTGGAGAAGTGCACGCTGATCCGGTCGAGCCGGACGGCGGCGGGCAGCGTGGCCGACGTGTTCACGACCAGCAGGTCCCCGGCGGCGAGCAGGGACGGCAGGTCGGAGAACGCGTGGTGGGAGACCTCGGGGCGGGGGGAGGCGCCGGTCGCGCGCCGGGAGACCAGGAGGCGGACGCCGTCGCGGGCGCGGCCGCGCGCCTCGGGCGGCTCGTGGGCCTCCAGCGAGGCGGGAAGGATGAAGTCGACGGTCATTTCGGGGCCTCCAACCGGAGAGCGGCGATCGCTCCGAGGAGGGCGATCGCGGCGGACAGCGTTCCGGCGACGGCGAGGCCGGTGCCGAGCCGGCCGGCGCCGAAGCCGGTGACGAGCGCGCCCGCGACGCCGATCACGAGGGACGAGCCGAGGGTGTCGCTGATCTGGAGCGCGGACGAGTTGACGCCCTGCTCGTCCTCCGGCGAGAGGTCGAGGAGCAGGACGGAGAGGCTGCCGATCGAGAAGCCCATCCCGGCGCCGCCGATGATCCAGGCGGGCGCGGCGAGCCAGCCGGACAGCTGGAGGGCGATCGTGGCGAGGACGATCCCGGCGGTGACGAGTACGGCGCCGAGCAGGGCGTAGAACTCGCGCGGGCGCTTGGACCGGCCCTGGATCTGGGACGCCGCCGACCAGCCCAGCCCGCCGACGGTGAGGACGATGCCGGCCTGCGTCGCGCTGAAGTGGTGCAGTTTCGTCAGCGCGAGCGGGATGAACACGTCGGCGCCGAAGAACGCCCCGGAGAGGAGGCCGCGGACGAGGACGATGCTCGGCAGCCCGCGGCGCATCCGGAGCGTCCCGGCGGGGAGGAGGCGCGGGAGCCCGAAGGCCAGCCCGGCGAGGCCCGCGAGCGCGGCGGGCAGCATCGCCCAGCCCGTCCCGCCGAGGCCGTAGAGGAGCACTCCGGCGCCGGCCGCCACGGCGACCGCGGCGACGTACCGCGACGTGCCGCGGCCGGGGGCGGCGTCCACCGGCCGGATGCCGCGCAGCGCCGGCGCGAGCAGCAGCGTGGGCGGGACGACCAGCGGGATCAGCCCGAGGAACACCCACCGCCAGCCGGCGTGCTCGGCGACGAGCCCGCCGACCGCCGGGCCGATCAGCGACGGCAGCACCCACGCCGCCGACAGCGCCGCGAACACCCGCGACCGCAGCTCCTCCGGGTACACGCGGGCGATCACGACGTACAGGGCGACGAGCGAGACGCCGGTGCCGAGGCCCTGCACGGCGCGTCCGGCCACGAAGATCCACATGGACGGCGCGGCGCCCGCGACGACGAGCCCGGCGAGGAACGTGCCGAGCCCGGTCATGATCGGGCGCACCGGGCCGGACCGGTCGACCCAGCCGCCCGCCAGCACCGTCGACAGCAGGCTCGTGATCAGGGTGGCGCTGAAGCCCCACGCGTACAGCGACAGCCCGTCCAGGTCGCCCGCGACGACCGGCATGACGGTGCTGACGGCGACGCTCTCGAACGCCAGCAGCGTCACGACGAGCACGATCCCGAACGTCGCGCTCCGGAACCCGCCGGTGAGGACACCGCGCCCCGGAACGGGCACCTGCTCGTGATCGAGGACGGCGGTCATCGCGCGCCCGCCAGGCCGTCCCCGTGCGGGCCCGCGCCTTCCGGCACGAGCTCGGCGGCCCGGTACCGGCCGCTCGGCCGCCGCTCGGTGATCAGGCGATGCAGGGCGGCGGCGGCCTCGGACGGCGGCGGCGCGGCGTCGGCGTCCTCCCCGGCGGCGCGCAGCATGTCGGTGTTCATCTCGCCGGGATCCGCCCACCACACGGCCACGTCGGGCTCCTCCGCCGCGAGGACGTTCGACAGCTGCTCCAGCGCCGCCTTGGACGTCCCGTAGCCGCCCCACGTCTCGTAGTTCTCCACGGCCGCGTCCGAGGTGATGTTGAGGATCGCGCCGCGCCGCTCCCGCAGGCCCGGCAGGACGCCCTGGATCAGCGTGAGCGGCGCCAGCACGTTCGACGCGAACACGGCGGCGAGGTCGGCGGCGGGCAGCGAGGCGAGCCGGGGCATCGGCGTCGGCCCGAGCGTGCTCGCGTTGTTGACGAGCAGGTCGAGCCCGCCCGACACGGCCCGGACGAGATCGTCGCGGTGTGCGGGATCGGTGACGTCCCCGGCGATCCCGGTCGCGCCGGTCTCGGCCGCCGCCGCCGCCAGCGCGGCCGGGTCGCGGGCGTCGATGACGAGGGTCCAGCCGTCCTGCGCCAGTTCCCGGGCGAGCGCCCGTCCGAGCCCCCGGGAACCGCCTGTGATCAGTGCCGTCTTCATGGCTTCGACGCTAGGAACCGGAGCGGTTGCGCGGCATCGGCCGCCCGTTCCCGGGCCGGTGGTCAGATGGTCCTAGGACCCCGGTCCCGCGGAGATGGATGCGGATAGTCGTCCAGGCTGATTCGGGAAGACCCGCCCAGAGAGTACGGTCTTCACATGTGGGCCCCGCGGGGGCGCACAGGGGAGGACGAGAGGCCGCGATGGAGACCGACGACGGGTGCCGCGGCGTCCAGGGCGCGACCCTGCACGCCGTCAGCTCCGCCGTGCTCGCGGTGACCCGGCACCTGTCCGTGCACGAGGTGCTGCAGGTGATCGTGCGGGCGGCGGCGCAGCTGCTGGACGCCCGGTACGCCGCGCTCGGCGTCCCCGACGACGAGGGCTCGTTCGCCGAGTTCGTCGTCGCCGGCGTCTCGGACGAGGAGTGGGAGCGGATCGGCCCGCTGCCCCGCCAGCACGGCATGCTCGCCGCGATGCTGAAGAGCGACACGCCGAAGCGGCTCGGCGACATCCGCAGGGAGCCGGAGTTCGAGGGCTGGCCGGTCGCGCACCCCGTCCTGAAGGACTTCCTCGGCGTCCCGATACGCGACGGCGAGGACGTGCTGGGCATCGTCTTCCTGGCCAACAAGCAGACCCCGGGCGGCTTCACCCAGGACGACGAGGACCTGCTCACCCTGTTCGCCGCGCACGCCGCGATCGCGATGACGAACGCCCGCCTCTACGAGCACAACCGCGAGCTGACGGTCGTCGCGGAGCGCAACCGGCTGGCCCGTGAGCTGCACGACGCCGTCGCGCAGAAGCTGTTCTCGCTGCGGCTGACGGCGCGCACCGCGTCCGCGCTGGCCGAGCGCGACCCGGCGCGGACCGTCAGGGAGCTGGAGCAGGTCGAGCGGCTCGCCGCCGAGGCGCTCGCCGAGCTGCGCGCCGTCATCTTCGAGCTGCGGCCCACCGACCTCGCGGACGGCCTGGTCGCGTCGCTGCGCAAGCACGTCGACGTGCTCGACCGGGCGCACGAGGCGACCGTGCGCATCGCCGCGGACGAGGCCGTCGTCCTGCCGGAGGAGCACGAGGCCGTCGCGTTCCGCATCACCCAGGAGGCGCTCTACAACGCGCTGCGACACGCCCGTGCCGGCAACGTGGAGGTACGTCTCGGCACAGAAGACGGGCGGGCCGTGCTAGAGGTCGCCGACGACGGCACCGGTTTCGACGCGTCCGACACCGAGCCCCAGGGCGGCCTTGGGCTCGCCTCCATGCGCGACCGGGCCGACTCCATCGGCGGCGAGCTCACCATCGACGCCGCACCTGGGAAGGGCACGACCGTCCGGCTGGAGGTGGCGCTGTGACCTCGAGGCCGGGCGCCATCAAGGTGCTCATCGCCGACGACCATCCCGTCGTCCGGCAGGGGCTGCGCACCTTCCTCGGCATCCAGGACGACATCGAGGTCGTCGGCGAGGCCGAGGACGGCGTGTCGGCCGTGACACTGGCCGAATCCCTGGAGCCCGATATCGTGCTCATGGACCTCAAGATGCCGGGCGCCGACGGTCTGGCCGCGCTGACGGAGCTGCGGGCTCGTGGGGTGAAGGCACGGGTCCTGGTCCTCACCAGCGTCACGGAACGTGGGCACGTGCTGCCGGCCGTGCAGGCGGGTGCGGCCGGGTACCTGTACAAGGACGTCGACCCGCAGGCGCTCGTCCAGGCGATCAGGGCGGTCAACGACGGGCACGTCCTGTTCGCGCCGGACGCGGCCGAGGCGGTGCTGGCGGGCGGCCCGGCGGACGGGAACGACGACCGCGGCCTGGCCGCGCTGACCGAACGGGAACGGGAGGTGCTCGTGCACATCGCGCGGGGCAGGTCCAACCGAGAGATCGCGCGTGCACTCGTGGTGTCCGAGAAGACGGTCAAGACGCACGTCAGTAATCTGCTCATGAAACTGGGAGTCCAGGATCGGACGCAGGCGGCGCTCTACGCTGTCCGGCATGGAGTCGGAACGTCCGGCGCGGCCGGGGAAACCGGGGAATCCACCGTCCGCTACTGATAAAACTCCTCTGACAGGATCGTCATCGAAATTGGTATGAACGTAGCAATCAGGTACGCAGCAGGCAGCGACATCGGGTGCAACCGCGAGAACAACGAGGACTCGGGTTACGCCGGTGCGCGGTTGATCGCGGTCGCGGACGGCATGGGCGGCTACGCGGGCGGCGAGGTCGCCAGCTCGACCGTCATCGGCTCCCTGCGCTCGCTGGACACCGCTGCCCCCAAGGACGATCTTGTTGACATGCTGGGCCGCGCCGTGGCCGAGGCCAACGAGAAGCTCCGCATCGTCCGCGAGGAACGTCCCGACCTCAGCCGGATGGGCACCACGCTCACCGCGATGCTCTGGTCCGGCGACTCCGTCGCACTGGCGCACGTCGGCGACTCGCGCGGCTATCTGCTGCGCGACGGCGAGCTGTTCCAGATGACGCAGGACCACACCATGGACGAGTTGCTGAAGGCGGAGGCGGAGCAGGCGGGCCAGACCGCCGATCCCGCCGAGACGTCGCGGCTCTCGCACGTCCTCTACCGGGTGCTGGACGGCCGCGAGGACCGCGAGCCCGACCTGCGCCTGCGCGAGGCCCGGCTCGGTGACCGGTACCTGCTGTGCTCGGACGGCCTGAGCGGCCCGGTCGACGCGCAGGCCATCTACGAGGTGGTGTCCGCGGAGGCCGACCCGCAGCGCGCCGTCGACCGGCTGATCGAGATGGCCCGCGACAACGGCGGGCCCGACAACATCACCGCGGTCATCGCGGACGTCGTGGAGGCCGAGCACTTCCACGGCGCCGAGGGGCCCGTGGTCGTCGGCGCCGCCGCGCAGAGCTGAGCCGCCCGGGTGATCGGCTTCCGCGCGGGCGGCGGCCCGGCGATTCATGAAACTCTTAGCGAGAAAGAGTGCCCACGTACCTGGCGATTTGTCTTACTCTTGCCCCTAGAGTGATGTCATCGTGCGCAAGGTAACGGTCCCGCAGCGGAACGTCGCCCGCACTTGACCCTGCTCCGGGTGCACCCGGTATACGGGTCACTCATCTGTTCGTGATCGAGGCGGAGGATTCGTTGGGGGGAGCGCCCGGGGCGGCGGTCACCGGTGCACCGGAAGGTGTGCTCGGCGGGATCGTCAGCCGGACCCTCACCGCAGCGCGGCACGGCCCCCTGGGTACGGTGCTGCGCGTTGCGGCGATGGCCGTCGCGGCCATCGGCGCGTCATGGATCCACCGTGCCAACGACCCCGGCGTGCTCTGTCCCCTACGGGCGCTCACCGGAATCCCGTGTCCCATGTGCGGGGGCACGACCGTGTTCATCGAGCTCGGCTCGGGCCGTCCGGCCCAGGCCGTCCTCGCGAACCCGGTCGCCCTGGTCGGCGCCGTCGCCGTCGCCGCCGCACCACTGGGCCTGGGACGACGGTGGTGGGCACTCCAGCCGAAGACCCGTGCCTGGATGCTCGGCACCGCCCTCGTGGGGTCGGAGCTGTGGCAGCTCGTCCGGTTGGGCATTCTCCGGGTTTGAGCCGAGGGCAATCCTCGGTCAGACTTGCGGAGCCCACCGGGTCCGGCGGGCGTCACATAACCACAGGGTCAATCAATAAGGAGCAAGTGTGGGTAACCCCTACGACCCGTACGGTCAGCAGCCGGGCTACGGGCAGCAGCAGCCCGGGTACGGCCAGCAGCCCCCGGCCCAGCCGGGCTACGGTCAGCAGCCCCCGGCCCAGCCCGGGTACGGCCAGCCCCCGGCCCAGCCCGGCTACGGCCAGCCCCCGGCGCAGCCCGGGTACGGCCAGCAGCCTCCGGCGCAGCCCGGCTACGGTCAGCAGCCTCCGGCGCAGCAAGGCTACGGCCAGGAGGTCCACCACCACCACTACGGCTCGACCGGCCAGCTGGCCGAGTGGGGCTCGCGTGCCGGTGGCTACATCATCGACTACCTGATCTTCGCGGGTCCGGTCTTCGTCCTCTACCTGCTCAGCATCATGCTGACGAGCTCGGGCAGCGGCGGCGCGGCAGTGCTCGGCCTGCTGTTCATGCTGGTCGGCCTCGCCCTCTCCGTGGCGGGCGGCCTGTGGATCTGCTACCAGGAGGGGACCACCGGCCAGTCCATCGGCAAGCGCCAGATGGGCATCCGCCTCGTGAGCGCGCAGACCGGCCAGCCCATCGGCTTCGGCATGGCGTTCGTGCGCAAGCTCGCCCACATCGCCGACAGCTTCCTGTGCTACATCGGCTTCCTCTGGCCGCTGTGGGACGAGCGCAAGCAGACCTTCGCCGACAAGATCTGCAACACCATCGTCGTGCGCGCCTGATCCGACGACCCACGAGAACGGGGCGCCCCCACCCGGGGGGCGCCCCGTTTCGTCATGGGGCCGGATCGATCCCGTTTCTGGAACTCCGCTAGCGCTCCGTTCCTGGAACGGGATCGAACGCGCTGTTGCAGGCCGCGACCAGGGCGCGGCGGACGGCGGCGTCCAGGAGGCGCAGGGCCTCGCCGCGGCGGGTCATCTGGTCGGAGCTGAGGCCGCGGTCGTCCATCTGCCGGGCCAGGTCGACGACGAGGGACAGCCGGCCCGCGAGCGCGGCGACGCGGTGGGCGCGCTGGGGGTAGCCGGGGGCGAGCGGGTGATCGCCGCGGTCCGGGTCGCGCAGGTCGACGAGCGCGTCGGCGATCTCGGGCGGGACGCCGGCGAAGTCGTCCACGGTCAGCAGGGCCTCGGTGGCGTCCCGCATGGCGAGAGTGAGCCGCCGGTCGGCCTCGGCGAGGGACGGGACGTCGGGCAGCCCCGCCGACGCCTCGTGCGGCGTCCAGCGGACGCCGACGTACGACGAGCCGCGCCGGTCCTCGGCAGGGACGAGGCCCATCGCCCGGCCGTCCAGGACGGCGACGACCGCCGCGCCCGCCTCGACGGCCGCGGCGTTGAACGCGGGCGGGCCGGTCAGCCCGAGCGGGTCGCCGGGCTCGGGCAGCGCCAGCCGCAGCGCCGACAGCCCACCGACGCGCAGGTCGCCGAGGCCGCGGCGCAGCGTCACCTCGGCGGGCTCGCCGCCGAGGATCTGCGGCCCGCCGGCCTTCTCGACCGCGTCGACCGCCTCGTCCAGGCCGACGTGCCCCGTCAGCCAGGCATTGCCCCAGGCGACCAGCGCGGTCGCTACGGCCCTGCTCATTCTTCCGGGCTCATTCCCTGACGCTCAGCAATGGGCATGCGAACCACGATAAGCGCTCGGATCCCCTGTTCCACCGGACGTAAGGGACCTATCGCGGCGGAGGAGCACCGCGGGACCGCCGTTTCGGCCGGGCATCCGGGGGCCGCGCCCACCCCGGATCGCATAGGTTCTTTCCTGAGAGAGAGATCACGCACCCACCCGGATTGGGGACGAAGGCACGCGATGGCCGGCGAGGTACTTCAGCTCCGCGGAGTCGGGGTCAGGCGCGGCGGGTCGACCCTGCTGCGCGATGTGACATGGACGGTAGACGAGGGCGACCGGTGGGTCATCGTCGGCCCGAACGGGGCCGGGAAGACGACGCTGCTCCAGATCGCCGCCGCGATGCTGCATCCGACCGTGGGCAAGGTCGAGATCCTGGAGGAGGAGATCGGCCGCACCGACGTGTTCGAGCTGCGTCCGCGGATCGGCATCGCCAGCTCGTCGGTGGCGGAGAAGGTCCCGGCCGGGGAGACGGTCATCGACCTGGTGCTCACCGCCTCGTACGCGATCATCGGCCGGTGGCGTGAGGCGTACGACTCGACCGACGTGGACCGCGCCGTCGCGCTGCTGGAGGCGCTCGGCTGCGCCGACCTGATCCGGCGGACGTTCGACACGCTGTCGGAGGGTGAGCGCAAGCGCGTCCAGATCGCCCGCGCCCTCATGCCCGACCCGGAGCTCCTGCTGCTGGACGAGCCCGCCGCCGGCCTCGACCTCGGCGGCCGGGAGGACCTCGTCATGCGTCTCGCCGCACTCGCCGACGATCCCGCCGCGCCCACGATGGCGATGGTCACGCACCATGTGGAGGAGGTCCCCGAGGGCTTCACGCACGCGCTGCTGCTGCGCGCCGGGGAGGTCGTCGCGCAGGGCAAGGTGGACGAGGTCTTCACCCCGGAGCACCTCTCGCGGACGTTCGGGCTCCCGCTGACCATCGACCGCCAGAACGGCCGCTGGTACGCCCGTTCGCTGCGCTGACCTTCCGCCGTGGGACCGGTCCATGACCCCGCGTGCAGGGCAAATGATGGCTTTATCTACCATCGTGGGGCGAATGCGAACTAATGCGACCGGAGTGGGTGGAGCTTGGACGTCCTTGACGCGACCGCGGTGCTCGCCGCCGGGGTCGCCGCCGGCGGGATCAACGCCATCGTGGGCTCCGGCTCCCTGATCACCTTCCCGACCCTGGTCGCGCTCGGGTACCCGCCGGTCCTGTCGAACGTCTCCAACAACGTGGGCCTGGTGTCGGGCAACATCAGCGGCGCGTACGGGTACCGCCGGGAACTCGGCGGCCAGCGCCAACGGCTGCTGCGGCTCGGCAGCGCCTCGCTGCTCGGCTCGATCATCGGCGGCCTGCTGCTGCTGACGCTGCCGCCGGAGGCGTTCGACATCATCGTGCCGGGCCTCATCCTCATCGCGCTGGTGCTGGTGGTCGTCCAGCCCCGGATGCAGGCGTGGCTCAAGGCGCGCCGCGCGGAGGACTCCGCCCACCGCCCGGACGGCGGCCTGATGCTGTGGGTGGGCGTGCTGGCCACCGGCGTGTACGGCGGCTACTTCGGGGCGGCGCAGGGCATCGTGCTCATCGCGCTGCTCGGGATCGCGCTGGACGACGACCTCCAGGTGCTGAACGGCGTCAAGAACGCGATGGCGGCGATCGTCAACGGCACGGCCGCGCTCCTGTTCACGGTGATGTGGCTGCTCGGCCGGACGGAGATCAACTGGCTCGCGGTGCTGCTGATCGCGGTCGGCTCGACGATCGGCGGGCTGCTCGGCGCGCGGCTCGGCCGGCGCATCCCGCCGCTGGTGCTGCGCGGCGTGATCGTGGCGGTCGGGGTGGCGGCGATCGTCCAGCTGCTCACCAACTGACCTGCGCTTTCCCCTCATGTCCGGCGATTGCGGGACGCGCGTTCGGGGTATAACTCGAACATAGGTTCGAACGCTGGGAGGCGGCGCGGATGAAGGGCGACTGGGTCGAGATCGTGGTCGACGTCGGCGGCACGGCCACCAGGACCTACGAGGTGGCCGCGACCCGCGCCGGCCGCCGCGTGGAGATCGGCAACCGGCGCGGTGTGATCGAGGTGAGCGAGGTGACCCGCACCGGCACGGCGGTGCGGACCGCCCGCTTCATGTCCAACCGGGTGCTGGCCCTGGTCGAGCATCCGGTGTCCGACGAGCGGGGCGGGCACTCCGGCGACGGCCGGGACTAGCGGAAGTCGGCCTTGCGGATCAGGCAGTGGACGCCCTTGACCCCGTCGACCACCTGGCTGATCTCGAAGTCGGCGGCGGCGCTGAGGTAGGCGAGGGCGGTGTGCCGGGGCATGCCCTGGGTGGCCGCCAGGAACCCGACGGCGGCCCGGACGGCCCGGCGCATGGCCTCGTCGAGGTCCTCGTGCAGGCCGAGCGGCAGCCAGTGCGTGCGCGTCTCGGCGAACGGCTCGCCGAGCGCGCCGAGGAGCGCGGCCGCCTCCGTGCGCGGGATGACGGTGAGCCGCAGCGTGGCGCGCAGCGGCGCCTCCAGGGCGGTGAGCGCGACCTCCCCGTCCCCTTGGGCGTAGTGCGGGTCGCCGGTGTAGAAGGACGCGCCGGGGACCTGGACGGGCAGGTAGAGCGACGAGCCGGCCTGGAGTTCGTTGACGTCGAGGTTGCCGCCGAAGTCGCCGGGCGGCACCGAGTGGACGGGGTCGGCGGTGTCGGTCGCCACGCCCATCAGCCCGAGGAACGGCGCGAGGGGGAAGTGGGCGGCGCGTCCGTCCCCGTACGGGAGGACGCCGTGCGGGCGCCCGTCCCTCTCGACCACCTCGGTGAACGTGCAGACGCTGTTGTAGGCGCGTACGCCGCCGTCGCGGGCGGGGCCGCTGTCGGGCACGGTCTCGGGGAACTCGCCGGGCAGCGCGCCGTACCCGTGCCGGCTGCTGATGAAGCCGTACGGGGCGCGCGGGAGCAGGCTCAGCGTCTCGACGCGCAGCACGTCGCCGGGCTCCGCGCCGGTCACCTCGATCGGGCCGGTGACCACGTGCGGCCCGTCCTCGTCGTAGTCGTGCGGGACGCC
Source organism: Actinomadura monticuli (assembly GCF_041463655.1). Taxonomy (NCBI): domain Bacteria; kingdom Bacillati; phylum Actinomycetota; class Actinomycetes; order Streptosporangiales; family Thermomonosporaceae; genus Actinomadura; species Actinomadura monticuli. The sequence goes on along the minus strand of NZ_JAXCEI010000009.1, from coordinate 241,736 downwards.
GGACGCGGCGAGGGCGCGGGCGTCGGAGAGGATCCGCTCGCCGGGCACCCCGAACCGCGCCAGGTAGGCGTCCGGGTCGCGGCCCTGGTCCTCCAGGATGCCCTCGTGGCTGAGCGTGTCGATGGTGACGGTGTCGCCGGAGGCGATCCGCAGCACGGGGGGCCGGTCCCGGTTGGGGAGCCGGCCCCACAGGCACGTGTCGGGAGTGGTCGGGAGGTAGTGCGCGCCGTCGATGCGGCCTTCCTTCGGCTGAAGCATGACCGCATGCTCGCCACCCGGTGGTGCGCCGCCGTTCCGGGACCGTTAAGCCCACGTAACAGATGCACCATCCGAGATGGCGTCTCGTATAGGCGTTACAGATCGAGCGCCAGGCGGGACGAGGAGCAGCGCCCGACGCAGATCATCATGGTGCGGCCGGCGGCCCGCTCCTCGTCGGTGAGCACCGAGTCGCGGTGCTCGGGCTCGCCGCCGAGCACGCGGGTCTCGCACGCCCCGCAGTAGCCCTTCTCGCAGTCGTAGGCCAGCCCCGGCACCGCCTCCTGGACCACCTCGATGAGCCGGCGGTCGGCGGGGACCCGCAGCGTCCGGCCCGTCCGGGCGAGGTGGACGTCGAACTCGGTGTTGCCCGCCGGGTCGAACGCCACCTCCAGCGAGTCGTCGCCGGTGAACCGCTCGACGTGCAGCCGGGACCGGATGCCCAGCTCGTCGCAGGCGGCCTCGGCGGCGGCGATCATCGCGGTGGGCCCGCAGCAGTAGACCGCGGCGTCCGGATCGGCCTGCGCCGCGAGGACGGCTTTCAGGTCCGGGACGCCGGTCTCGTCCTGGGGCAGCAGCCGCAGCCGGTCGCCGGCCAGTTCGGCCAGCTCGTCCCGGAAGGCCATCGAGGCGCGGGTCCGGCCGCCGTAGACGACCTGGAAGTCGGCGCCCCGCCGGGCGACCTCGCGCACCATGGCGAGGATGGGGGTGACGCCGATCCCGCCCGCCAGGAACAGGTAGGAGTCGGCGTCCACCAGCGGGAAGTGGTTGCGCGGGCCGCGGACGCCGAACGTGACGCCCTCCCGGGCGAGCGCGTGGACCTCCGCCGATCCGCCCCGGCCCTCCCGTTCGCGCAGGACGGCCACCCGGAGGCGCGACGCGTCCGCGGGGTCGCCGCACAGCGAGTACTGGCGGACGCGCCCGGACGGAAGCCGCAGCTCAAGGTGCGCTCCGGGCTCCCACGCGGGCGTCTCGCCGCCGCCGGCGGGCGCCAGCGTGAGGGCGAGCACGTCCTCGGTGACGGCCTCCGCGCGGGTCACGGTCAGCTCGTACGGGGCGCCGGGCGCGACGGCCGTGACCGGGGCGCCGGCCCCGCGCGGGCCGGGGGTGAAGACGGCCGGGATCGCGTCCCAGCCCTTCTGGTTGCCGCTGGTCGGGTAGCCGACGAGGCCGTCCTCCAGCACCTGGAAGTCCGGCAGCCGGGTCAGCACCTGCGTGATCATCTCGCGGAACATGGCGCGGGCGAGGTGCGCGCCCGCGCAGCGGTGCGAGCCGATGCCGAAGCTGAGGTGCCGGGACGCGTCGCGGTCCAGCCGCACCTCCCCGGGCTCGGGGAACACGGCCGGGTCGTGGTTGGCCGCGACCCAGGGGATGAGGACGCGCTCACCCGCCGCGACGGGGCAGCCGCCGACCTCGGTGTCGGCGACCGCCGTCCGGGCCATCGACTGGGACGGCGCGAACGCGCGCAGGAACTCCTCGGTGGCGCGCTCCAGCAGGTCGGGCGACTCGATGAGCCGCCGCCGCTGCTCGGGGTTGCGGCTCAGGTGGACCAGCACCGACCCGGTCAGCGAGGTCGTGGTGTCGACCCCGCCCGCGATGAGCAGCCCGATGACGGAGACGAGGCCGTCCTCGGCGAACGGCTCGCCGCCGGCGTCGCGCGCGGTGGCGAGCGCGCTCACCGCGTCCTGCGCGGGCTCGGCGCGGCGGTCGCGGATCAGCTCGCGGATGCGCCGCTCCATGTAGGCGAGGCCCTGGGCGCCGCGCATGGCGCGCTCGCTGCCCGCCGGGGCGGCGAAGATGTCGTGGATCGGCCCGGCGAGCTTCGCCCAGTCCTCCTCGGGGAAGCCGAGCCAGTCGAGGGTGACGGCGGCGGGCACCGGGTTGGTCAGGTCGCGGACGAAGTCGGCGGAGCCGTGCTCGATGAACGCGTCCACGGCGCGGGCGGCGTGCCGGGCGATCATCGGCCGCAGCCGGTCGACCGCCGCCGGGGTGAGCAGCGGGTTGATCAGGTCGCGGTAGCCGGTGGCGCGGGGCGGGTCCAGCTCGATCGGGTACTGCTCCAGGCCCGGCCCGCTCGGGATGACGATGGCGACCCCGTCCACGCCGGTCGCCTCGCGCGAGGAGGAGAACGTGTCGTCGTCGCGGGCGATCCGCGACACGTCGGCGTACCGCGTCGTGTAGACGAACCCGCCGTGCGCGTCGGTGCGGCCCACCGGACAGTGCTCCCGGTACGCGGCGTAGTAGCCGACCGGGTCGGCGGTGCATTCGGCCGAGTGGTGGTCGAAGGGTGTCATGTGCGCGACTCCTGAGGCGCGGGGTTTCGCGCGGTGTTGCCCAGCCGCGCCACTGGGTGATCCGGGGTCAGAAGGTCAGGACGGCCTTGCCCGCGGTGCCGTTCCGGGCGGCGTCGACGGCCTCGCCGATCCGCTCGAACGGGAAGTGCGTGACGATCTCCTGCACAGGGAACCGGCCCGCCGCGTGCAGCGCCAGCAGCTCGGGCACGAACACCTGCGGGACGGCGCCGCCGCCGATGATGCCGGTGATCGTGCGGCCGTTCAGCACGCTGCGCCAGTCGAAGGTCATCTCCTCGCTGGGGCCGACGCCGATGACGCCGCAGGTGCCGAGCGGGCCGAGCACCTCGACGGCGGTGCGCAGGACGGCGGCGTGGCCGGTGGTGTCGACGGCGAAGTCGAAGCCGTCCGGCGCGATGGAGCGCAGGTCCCCGGCCGCGCCGTCGCCGCCGGGCACGCCGTGGGTGGCGCCGAGGGACCGCGCGGTGGCGAGCCGCTCGGCGTTCAGGTCGACGACCGCGATGGTCGTGCAGCCGCTGAGGACGGCGCCGAGGGTCGCGGCGACGCCGACGGCGCCGGCGCCGAAGACGGCGATGGACGAGCCGGGTGAGGGGCGCAGCACGTTCAGCACGCCGCCCGCCCCGGTCTGGAAGCCGCAGCCGAACGGGCCGGCCAGCGTGAGGTCGGCGTCCTTGGGGATCGGCACGACGGCCCGCGCGGGGGCGATCACGTGGTCGGCGAACGACGACTGGCCGAGGAAGTGGGCGTTGATCTCCGTACCGGCCATCGAGACGGCCGAGGTACCGTCAGGTCTCCGTCCGCTGAAGTTGAGCGCGTCGAACCGCGTGCAGTAGCCGGGGGAGCCGGTCAGGCACGGCCGGCAGTGCCCGCACGAGGTGAACGAGAGCGCCACGTGGTCGCCGGGCGCGATCCCGGTGACCTGGTCGCCGACCCGCTCGACGATCCCGGCGCCCTCGTGCCCGAACACGGCCGGGGCCTCGAAGAACGTCGCGAACTCCAGATCGGTGGCGCAGATGCCGACCGCGGTCGGCCGGACGAGGACCTCGTCCGGGCGGGGCGGGCCGAGCTCGACGTCCCGCAGGACGAAGGGCTCTCCGGGACGGTCCAGGACGGCTGCGGTGACGCGCATGAGAAATCCCCCACCACATTTCACAGAAAGATATGGCATCTTGACATGCGGGATGAGTGCGGTCAAGGATTCCGGCATGTCCCCACTTGAAACACCGGCTTCCCGGCAGCTCATCGACGGTGCGTGGATCCCCGCGGGCAGCGGCGAGAGCCTCCCCGTCCTCGATCCCGCGAACGGTCGTCCCCTCCAGGAGATCGCGCGCGGGGGCGAGGCGGACGTCGACGCGGCGGTCGCGGCGGCCCGCCGCGCGTTCCCGGCCTGGGCCGCGACCTCGGCGTCCGAGCGCGGCGCGCTGCTGGGCCGCTGGGCGGCGCTGATCATGGAACGGGTCGAGGAGCTGGCCGCGATCGAGGCGCGGGACGTGGGCAAGCCGCTGTCCGGCGGCCGGCTGAACACGTTCATCGCGCACGGCATCGTCGCGTACTTCGCCGGCGCCGCCGACAAGCTCACCGGCGTCACGCTGCCCACCCGCGGCCCGGACTACCTGGGCTTCACGATCCCCGAGCCGTACGGGGTGTGCGCCGTCGCGATCCCGTGGAACGTGCCGATGGTGCTGACCGCCGCGAACGTCGCGCCCGCCCTCGCGGCCGGCAACACCGTCGTGCTCAAGCCGTCCGAGATCGCCCCGCTCGGGCCGATGGCGCTGGCCGAGCTGGCGCGCGAGGCCGGGTTCCCGCCGGGCGTCCTCAACGTGGTCACGGGCCTCGGCACGGAGGCGGGCGTCGCGCTCACCGCGCATCCGGGCGTCGACCACATCAGCTTCGTCGGCTCCACCGCCACCGGCCGCGCCGTGATGCGCGCGGCGGCGGCCAACCTGGTGCCGGTCAAGCTGGAATTGGGCGGCAAGTCGCCGAACGTGGTGTTCGCGGACGCCGACCTCGACGTGGCGATCCCGGCGATCGTCGGCTCCATCACCGAGAACGCCGGGCAGAACTGCTACGCGGGCTCGCGGCTGCTGGTCGAGGAGTCGGTCCGCGCCGAGGTGACCGAGCGGGTGGTGGCGGGCATGCGCTCCGTGCGGCCCGGCACCTGGGAGCAGGACCTCGACATGGGCCCGCTGGTCAGCCAGATCCAGTACGAGCGGGTGCGCGGCTTCCTGGAGGAGGCGCCCCGCGACGGTGCGCGCGTGCTGACCGGCGGCGTGAAGGGCGAGGTCCCGGACGGCGGGTGGTTCGTCGCGCCGACCGTCCTGGACGGCGTGGAGCCCGGTATGCGCGTCGTCCGGGAAGAGGTCTTCGGTCCCGTCCTGACGATCCAGGGCTTCACGGGCACGGACCAGGCGGTCGAGCTGATGAACGGCACCGACTTCGGCCTGCTGGCGTGCGTGTGGACCGACGACGTGTCGCGGGCGCTGCGCGTGGCCAAGGACGTGCGGTCCGGGCAGGTCGCGGTGAACCAGTTCCACGACGCGGGCGTGATCGGGTTCCCGTTCAACATGCAGAAGGACAGCGGGTTCAGCGCGGGCGGCGGCTACGCGGCGCTGCGCGAGTACACGCAGGAGAAGGCGGTGGCGGTCCGGCTGCTGGACCGGTGAGCGGGACGGCGCCCGAGGTGCGGGCGACGTAACCGGGAGTTTGCACAGAAGTGTTGACACGCCCAGTGGGCGAGGTTCAGAGTTGCCTCACATTGTGAGGCGCTGGTTCGCAATGCGAGATGAGTTCGACGGCATGATCGGCCGGAGGTCCTGGTGAGAGCACTGGTCCAGACTGCGTTCGGTGGCCCGGAGGTGGTGTCGCTGCGAAGCGTCCCCGACCCGGTCCCCGGGCCTTCGGACGTGCTCGTCCGGGTGCGCGCCTGCGCGCTCAACCGGCTCGACGTCCTGCAGCGGCGCGGCCCCGCCGTGCTGCCCGGCTTCCGCCTCCCGCACATCGCCGGGATGGACGTCGCCGGGCACGTCGAGGCGGCGGGCGACGAGGTGCGCGGCCTGGCCGCCGGCGACCGGGTGGTCATCGACCCGACGCTCGGCTGCGGGACGTGCCCGCGGTGCGGCGCCGGGGAGCCCGGCCACTGCGCCTCGGTCCGCGTCGTCGGCGGCAACGTCCCCGGCGGGTTCGCCGAGTACGTCGCCGTCCCGGCGCGGCTCGCGCACCGCGTCCCCGAGCACGTCGGGCTGGCCGAGGCCGCCGCGCTGCCGTCCGCCTGGAGCACCGCCTGGCACGCCGCGCTGACCGTCGGCGAGGTGGCCGCCGGGGAGACCGTGCTGGTGCAGGCCGCCGCGAGCGCGGTCAGCATCGCCGCCGTCCAGCTCGCCAAGCGCGCCGGGGCCCGGGTGGTCGCCGTCGCGGGCAGCGACGCCAAGCTCGCGCTCGCCGGGGACCTCGGCGCCGACCTCCTGCTGCGCAACGAGGCCGACGTCCCGACGGCCGTCCGCCGCTTCACCGGCGGCGAAGGCGCCGACGTCGCACTCGACCACGTTGGCGCCGCGACCTGGAAGGCGTCCATGGACGCCCTGCGCGCCGGCGGCCGGCTGGTGACGTTCGGCAACACCACGGGGGACGAGGTCACGATCTCCCTCGCCGGCGTCTACCACCGCGGGCTCCGCCTGCTCGGATCCGGCGCCTACACCGCGGCCGAGTTCGCCGACATGCTCGCCGCCTACTACGGCGGCGGCCTGCGGGTCGTCCGGATGGCCGAGTACGGGCTGGACGAGCTGCCCGCCGCGTTCGCCGCCGCCGAGTCGCGCGCGGCCATCGGCAAGGTCCTGGTCCGCCCATGACCCCATCCCCTCTGCCGGCCCCTCTGCTGGTCACCGGCGGCACGGTCGTCACGATGGCCCCCGATCGCGCGGTCGTCACCGACGCCACCATCGCGGTCGAAGGCGGCCGGATCACTGCGATCGGCCCGTACGCGACCGTCCGCGCGGACCACCCCGAAGCCGACGAGCTGGACGCGTCCGGCTGCGTGGTCGTCCCCGGCATGGTCAACGCGCACCAGCACTGCACCGTCGACCCGCTGATCCGCAGCGTCATCCCCGACGACATCGACGCCCAGGAGGCGATCTTCGGCTGGGCGGTGCCGCTGCACGGCCTCGTGACCGGCGACGACGACGAGCTGTCGGCGTCCCTCACCGCCGCCGAGTCGCTGCTGCGCGGGGTCACGACCGTCCTGGAGCCGGGCACCGTCGCCCACCCGGGACGGGTCGCCGCCGGGCTCGCCGCCGCCGGGATCCGCGGACGCGTCGGCGGCTGGGGCTGGGACGCCCCGGACGTCCCCCACTCCCTGCCCGCCGCCGAGGCCGTGGCCCGGCAGGAGGAGATCGTCCGGAGCCTGCCCGCCGCCGGCCTCGTCACCGGCTGGATCACCCTGGTCGGCCACGACCTGGTCAGCGACGAGCTGTTCACCGGCGCCGCGGAACTCGCCGAACGCCTCGACGCGACGATGACCTGGCACATGTCGCCCGGCCCCGGCGACGCCGAGTCCTACCTGCGCCGCACCGGCGCCCGCCCGCTCGTCCACCTGCGCCGCCTCGGCGTGCTCGGGCCGCGGCTGCTGCTCGGCCACGCCGTCTGGCTCGACGACGACGAGGTCGGCGCCGTCCTGGAGACGGGCACGGCGGTGGCGTCCTGCCCCGGCGCCTACCTGCGGCTCGGCCAGGGCTACACGAAGGCCGGACGGCACGGCGAACTGGTCGCGCGCGGCGGCCGCGTCGCGCTCGGCTGCGACGCCCACAACGCCGGCGACGCGCCCGACGTCCTGCGCGCCGCCGGGCTGCTGGCCGGCCTGGAGAACGACCGCGGCGACTGGCCGCTGCGCGCCGACGAGGCGTTCGCGCTGGCCACGTCCGCGGGCGCCGAGGCCGCCGGCCTCGGTGCCCTGACCGGGTCGATCGAGGCCGGCAAGGCCGCCGACCTGGTCGTCCTGGACGCCCGCGACCTCGCCTGGGCGCCGCCCGGCGACCTCGCGACCCACCTGGTGTGGGGCGCCCCGAGCCACACCGTCCGCGACGTGGTCGTCGCCGGGCGGGTCGTGGTCCGGGACCGCCGCCTCACCACCCTCGACGCCGGCGCCCTGCGCCGGGAGGCGGAGGCCCGTTCGGCCGCGCTGCTGCGCGCGGCCGGCCTGGACGTGCCCCGCCGCTGGCCGGTGCTCCCCGCGGACGCTCCGCGGGCCACTGGCGACCACGGCTCCCGCCCACTCGCACGTTCGACCGTCCGATCGAAAGGACCCTGTGGTGAAGAACCGTAAATCGGTACGGATCGCGGGCGCCGCATTCGCGTGCGCCACCCTGTTCGCGCTGGCCGGCTGCGCCGATTCCGACGCCACCGCTAACAAGAGCACCGGCGGGGGCGGGACGGGCGGCGTGCTGCCCGGCGAGCCCGACGTCAACGGCGACGGCAAGGTCGTCATCGGCGTGCTCAGCCCCGGCGACATCAACGACAACGGCTACTACGAGAGCTTCGTGACCAGCGCCGACGCGTTCGCCAAGGCCAAGGGCTGGACGGTCATCAAGCGCGGCAGCGTCCCCGAGACCGAGGCCCTGAGCGCGGCGCGCGCGCTGTGCCAGCAGAAGGTCGACATGGTGGCGCTCGCCGCGTCCGAGCTCAAGGACGCGATCCCGGCCTCGGAGGAGGCCGTCTGCCAGAAGACCGCCTGGTACGTGCCGAGCTCCGGCAACGTCGAGCAGACCCCCAAGATCATGCTGTCGACCGACGACCCGGCGCAGAGCATCCTGTCGGCCGGGTACGCGACCGGCGTCCTGATGCAGCAGCGCGGCACCAAGAAGGCGGCGTTCGTCGCCGGCATGGAGCTCGACTTCAACATCAACGCCTCCAAGGCGTTCAAGGCGGGCATCCGCTCGGTCATCCCGGACGCGAACGTCACCACGACCTACGCCGGGGACCAGGACGACGCCGCCAAGGCCAAGGAGGCCGTGCAGGCCCAGATCGACCAGGGCGTCGGGGCCGTCTACCCCTACCTCGGCGGCTCCACCGACGCCGCCACGCGGCTCGCCAACACCAAGAAGCTCATCACGCTGACCCCGGGCACCGACCGGTGCGCCTCCACCGACCCGAAGTTCGACCTGTCGGTGCTGTTCAGCCCCGGCGACTACTTCACCGAGGCGCTCAAGCTGTTCGCCGACGGGAAGCTGGAGATGGGCGTCCAGAAGGTGTGGACGATCGGCAAGGACCCGTACCCCACCGTGAAGCTGTGCGGCGACAACGCCGAGGCCAAGCAGAAGATCGAGACGTTCATGAAGGACGTCGCGAGCGGAAAGATCGACGCCGCCGCGGAAGTGGAGAGGCTCGGTAAATGACGAACGATCACGACGGCCCCGGCGGGGCCAGGGCGCCCGCGCTGGAGCTGCGCGGGATCGGGAAGGCCTACGGGCGGGTCGTGGCCTGTGACGCGGTGGACCTGACCGTCCACCGCGGCGAGATCCACGGCCTGCTCGGGGAGAACGGCGCGGGCAAGTCGACCCTGATGAAGATCCTGCTCGGGCTCGTCCGGCGGGACGCGGGGACGATCCACCACGACGGCCGCCCGGTGGACGTCGCCGGGCCGCAGGAGGCGATCGGGCTCGGCGTCGGCATGGTGCACCAGCACTTCAGCCTGGTCGAGCCGCTGACCGTGTGGGAGAACATCACCCTCGGCGACACCGGCAGGGTCGACCGCGCGCGGGCGTGCGCGCAGGTCGAGGAGGTCGGCGCCCGGTACGGGCTGCCGATCGACCCGCTCGCCCCGGTGTCGCGGCTGTCGGCCGGCGAGCGGCAGCGGGTCGAGCTGATCAAATGCCTGCGGCGCGACCCGTCCGTCCTCGTCCTGGACGAGCCCACCTCGGTGCTCACCCAGGCCGAGTCGGCGGAGCTGTTCGGCGTGCTGCGCGAGGTCGTCGCCGGGGAGGACCGCGCGGTGGTCCTGATCAGCCACAAGCTGGCGGAGATCACCACGGCCACCGACCGGGTGACCGTGCTGCGCAGGGGCCGGGTCGCGTTCCACAGCGCGACCGCGGACACGAGCGCGCAGGAGCTGGCCCGGCAAATGGTCGGCCGGGACGTGTCGCTGCGCGCCGAGGCCGCCGCGCTCGGCATGCTCCCGGTCGAGCGCCGCAACAAGCCGGAGGAGACGCGGCCGGAGCCGGACGCCGAGCCCGCGCTGCGGCTGTCGGGCGTCACCGTCCGGTCCGAGGGCGTCGCGCTGCTCGACGACTTCGGCCTGGAGGTCGCGCCGGGCGAGATCCTCGGCCTGTACGGGGTGGAGGGCAACGGGCAGGCGACGCTGGGCGACGTGCTGTCCGGGCTGGTCGAGCCGTCCGCCGGGACGGTCGAGATCGGCGGCGCGCGGGTCGACCCGGCCAAGCCGGGCGCGCTGCACGCGGCGGGCCTCGGCATCGTCCCGGAGGACCGGCACGCGTCCGGCGTCGTCCTCGACATGAGCGTCGCCGACAACCTGGTGATGAAGTCGCTGGGCGGCGTCAGCGGCCGGTTCCTCATCGACCGGCGCAGGACGCACGAGCTGGCGCGCCGGCTGGCGGCCGAGTTCAACATCATCACCTCGTCGCTGGACGCGCCCGTCCGCAGCCTGTCGGGCGGCAACCAGCAGCGGGTGGTGCTCGCCCGGGAGATGTCGGCGGACCCGTCGGTGCTGGTCGCGGCGCAGCCCACCCACGGGCTGGACGTCGGCGCCATCGAGGACATGTACCTGCGGCTGCGCAAGGCCGCGTCCGGCGGGGTGGCGGTGCTGCTGATCAGCACCGAGCTGGAGGAGGTCATGGCGCTGTCGTCGCGGATCGCGGTCATCTCCCGCGGCCGCGTCGCCGGCGTGCTGCCCACGTCCGAGGCCAGTTCCGAGCGCCTCGGCATGCTCCTCGGAGGTGTGGCCGCATGAGGGAGCCGGAGGGGCGCGGCGGTGCTTGGACTGAGGCACGCAGGGAGCGAGGCACGAGCGTCCGGAGTGCCGAGGGAAGGCGCCGCCTAGAAGCGCCCTGTAGGCGACCGGGAGGTACCGCATGAGGGAGCCGGAGGGGTGCCCGACGGCGTTCCGCGGGCGACCGGGAGGTGGAGCGTGACGGAGGCGGACAGGTCCGGGCGGCGGCTCGCGGCGGCGCTCAACGCGGGTCCCGGCGGGGCGCAGGTGGCGGTGACGACGGCGGTCGCGGTCGTGCTGGCGCTGGCGGTGTCGTCGGCGCTGGTCGCGGCGACCGGCGGGTCCCCGTCCGGGGCCGTGACGGCGCTGTACGACGGGAGCCTGGCGAACCCGGCGGCGATCAGCTCGACGCTGCTGTACGCGGCGCCGCTGCTGCTGGTGGCCGTCGGGACGTGCGTGTGCGTCCGGGCCGGGGTGTTCAACCTCGGCCAGGAGGGACAGGTGCTCATCGGCGCGCTGGCCGGCGCCGGGGTCGGGCTGCGGCTGGCCCTGCCGGGCCCGGTGCTGCTGACGGTCGCGCTGGTCGCGGCGGCGCTGGCGGGCGGGGCGTGGGCCGGGATCAGCTCGCTGATGCACCGGTTCCGCGGCGTCAACATCGTGGTGAGCACGCTGCTGATGACCTTTCTGGCGCAGCAGCTCGTGTCGTTCGCCGTCACCACGTCGTGGCTGCTGCAGGAGACGCGTCGCGGGAACGCGATGGTCTCGCCGCAGTCCAACCGGCTGCCGGAGGACGGGCTGCTCGGCTCGTTCGGCGAGTACCCGGGGCTGCAGGTCAACGGCGGGCTGCTGATCGCGCTGGTCGCGGCCGCGGTGATCGCGCTGCTGATCGCGCGCAGCCGGTGGGGCTTCCGGCTGACGATGCTCGGCCTGAACCCGCGGGCCGCCCGGCACGCCGGGGTGCGGGTCGCGGCGCTGAGCGGGGCGGCGCTGGCGGTGTCCGGCGCGTTCGCGGGCGTCGCCGGGGCGGTGCTGCTCGCCAGCCCGGTCGGCACCAACCGGCTGCAGGGCGGCATCTCCAACAACATCGGCTGGGACGGGCTGCTCGTGGCGCTGGTCGCCCGCAACCGCCCGCTCGTGGCGATCCCGGTGGCGCTGCTGTTCGGCGTGCTGCGGTCCGGGGGCGGGTTCCTGGCGTCGACCGGGGTACCGAGCTTCCTGGTGGACGTGGTCAAGTCGCTGCTCGTGCTCGCGTTCGTCGTCCCGCCGGTCGTGACCGAGGCGCTGCGCCGCCGGCGCGAGGGCCGCGGGAGCGGCGCCGGCGAGGTCGCGGCGCCCAAGGCGAAGGAGGCGGTCGCATCATGAGCGTCGCGGACAACATCTCCACGATCCTCGCCAGCGGCGCCCGGCTGACCGTGCCGCTCGCGTTCGCGGCCTGCGGGGAGTACCTCGCGGAACGGGCCGGGACGGTGAACATCTCGGTCGAGGCGATGATGCTGGGCGGGGCGTTCGGGGCGGTCGCGGGAGCGTCCGTCACCGGCAGCGCCACGACGGGGCTCGTGGCCGGGATGCTGGTCGGCCTGCTCGTCGGGTTCGTGCACGGCAACCTGTCGCACCGGGCGGCGGTCAACACGTTCGTGGTCGGGCTCGTCCTGAACACGCTGGTGCTGGGGCTGACCAGCTACCTGATCGTCACCGGGACGTTCACCGGGCACCAGGTGGGGCAGGTGAGCGTGCCGGTGCTGCGCGACATCCCGATCGTCGGGCAGGTGCTGTTCGTCGAGCGGTGGCCGGTCTACCTGCTGATCGGGGTGGTCCCGCTGACGTGGTGGCTGGTCGAGCGCAGCCGGTGGGGCCTGGAGCTCCGCGCGGTCGGCGAGGACCCGCAGGCCGCGGACGTGACCGGCATCCACGTGAACGCGCGGCGCCGGCAGGCGCTGCTGTGGTGCGGGCTGCTGGCCGGGCTCGGCGGCGCCTACCTGGCGGTGGGCGAGGTGGGCTCGTTCAGCCAGAACATGACCGCGGGCCGCGGGTTCATCGTGATCGCGGCGGTGATCTTCGGGGCGTGGCGGCTGGGCCGCACGCTGCTCGGCTGCGCGCTGTTCGGGCTCGCCGACGCGATGCGGCTGGCGCTGCCCGCGCTGGGCTTCTCGCTGAACTCGCAGCTGCTGATCGTCGCGCCGTACCTGCTGGCGCTGGTGGCGATGCTGCTGTTCGCCGCCAAGGACCGCGAGCCGCGGGCCCTGGGCAAGCCGTTCCAGCGCGGCATCGCATGACCTGTGACCGGAACCGGGGACGGGCGATCCGGACCCGGACGAACTCGAGGAGGAGCACGTGACCGGACTGACCGCGGCGCGCTGGACGCATGTGGCGCTGCCGACCGGAGACCTGGACAAGGCGATCGACTTCTACACCTCGCTCACCCCGCTGGTGGTGCTGGAGCGGTTCAAGGACGCCGACGGGGAGAGCGCCTGGCTGTCCAACGACGGCCAGGTGGAGACGCCGTTCGTGCTCGTGCTGGTGTCCTTCAACAAGGACAGGGGAGGGCAGTTGGGGCTGCTGCACCCGTTCGCGCACATCGGCATCGAGGTGCCCCGGCGCTCCGACGTGGACGCCCTCGCCGACCGTGCCCGCGAGCTGGGGTGCCTGCACTGGGAGCCGCGTCAGATGCCGGACCCGGTCGGCTACATCTGCGCGTTGAAGGACCCGGACGGCAACGTGATCGAGATCTCGCACGACCAGCGGGTGTTCGACACGGTCCGGGAGAAGTGGGGAGGCGGGTCCTGACCACCGCACCACACCCGGCCGAGCCGGGGGCCGTCGCGCGGGTCGAGGAGCGGACCCGCGCGGCGGCGCTGCGCTACCTCGGCGCGCTCAACCGGCACGACGCCGACGCCGTCGCCGGGTGCGTGGCCGAGGACTTCGTCAACGAGCACACGTCCGCGCTGGGGCGGGGCGTGACCGGGCGGGCCGCGTACCGGGCGCGGCTGGACGGCTTCCTGGCCGACTTCGCCGAGCTGCGGTACGAGCTGGAGGACCTGGTCGTCCGGGACGTGCGGGCCGTGCTGGCCTACAAGATGTCGTTCCGGCTCGTCTCGGCCGGGAACGCGCCGGTCAAGGTGCGCGGCGTGTTCCGGCTGTGGGTGAACGCGGACGGCCTGCTGGCGCGCCGGATCGACTACTGGGACGGCACCGAGGTGACCCGCCAGCTGGCCGCCGCCGCTTCCTCACAGGTCTGACCTGCGATTTCGCCGGGCCGCTCGTCCATCGGACGGGCGGCCGGCCAGCCTGCCCGGCATCCCACCATGTTGCATTGTGAGATGCCATCTCTCATTGCTTGACAGGAGTCCATCTCACATCGAAAGATGACGTCGTGCATGTTGTGATGACGTCGGCGGGCATCGGCCGGATCGAGGACGGCGGCGTGGCCGTCCTCGACGCGCCGTATCCCGACCCGACCGCCGTGATCGAGGCGACCGGCTCGCTGGACGCGCTGGCCGGGGCGAAGGTCGTCCGGCGCGTCCCGCTGGACGACGCCGGACCCGGCCTCCTCGCGCCCCTGGCCCGCCCGCGCGCCCTGTGGGGCGTCGGCCTGAACTACCGCTCCAAGGCCGAGCTGACCGGACGCCCGGTCCCGGACGAACCGGTGCTCTACCTCGCCGCGTCGACGTCGGCGTGCGCGCCCGGCTCGGCGGTCCGGCTGCCGGCCGCGGAGACCGCCCAGATGGACTACGAGGCCGAGATCGCCGTCGTCATCGGCCGGACGCTCGACCGGGCCGCCGAACGCGAGGCGTGGCCCGCGGTCGCCGCCATCACCGCGGCCAACGACATGACCGCCCGCGACGTCATGAAGCGCACCGGCGCGCCCGTCCTGGCCAAGAGCTTCCCCGGCTTCACCCCGCTCGGCGCCTCGCTGCTCGGCCGCGACGCGATCGCCGACCCGGGCGCGATCGGCGTCCGCTGCCGGGTCGGCGGCGAGCTGCGCCAGGACTCCTCCAGCGCCGACATGATCTTCGCTATCCCCGAGCTGCTGGCCCGGATCTCCCGGTACGCCGTGCTGCGCCCCGGCGACGTCGTGCTGACCGGCACCCCGGCCGGGACGGGCCAGGACCGCGGCGACTTCCTGCGGCCCGGCGACGACGTCCGGGTCGAGGTCGACGGCGTCCTGCCGCTGACCGTCCAGGTCCAGGCGTGATCCCGGTGATCCCCGTGACCCCCTCCACCCGCTACCTCACACGATCGGGAGTACCTCGATGACCGAACAGAACAAGCCCGTCTACGAACGCGTGCTCACGGGCGGGACGGTCATCGACCCCGCCTCCGGGCTGAACGCGCGGACCGACGTCGCGATCAACGGCGGCGCCATCGCCGCCGTCGGCGACGGGCTGGCCGCCGACGCGGCCGAGGTCACCGACTGCACCGGCCGCTGGGTGCTGCCCGGCCTGGTCGAGGGCCACACCCACATCTTCCAGCACGTCTCCATGGTCGGCGCGCCCGCGGAGGAGGCGCACCTGCGCCGCGGCGTCGTCGCCGCCGCCGACGCCGGCACCGCCGGGGCGTCCACGTTCGCCGCGTTCCGCAAGCTCGTCGTCGACGCGACGCCGATGCGCGTCGTGAACTTCCTGAACGTGTCGGTGCTCGGCCTCATCGACTTCCGGTTCGGCGAGCTGATGAACCCGGACACGCTCGTCCCGGACGACGCCCTCGCCACCGCCGCCGAGAACCCCGATGTCGTGCGCGGCTTCAAGATCCGGCTGTCGGAGGACGTCGTCGGCGAGAACTGGCAGATGCTGCTGAAGAAGTCGCTCGACGTCGCCGAGCAGGCCGGTCTGCCGCTCATGGTGCACATCGGCGAGACGTCCGAGCCGCTGCCCATCGTGCTGGAGCACCTGCGCCCCGGCGACCTCGTCGCGCACTGCTACACGGGCAAGCCGCACGGCATCCTGGACGGCGACGAGGTGCTGCCCGCGGTGGCGGCGGCCCGGGAGCGCGGCGTGCTGTTCGACTCGGCGCACGGCAAGAGCAACCTCAGCTTCGAGGTGGCGCGCCGCGCGATCGCCAAGGGCTTCTACCCGGACGTCCTCAGCTCCGACACCAGCGCCCGCAACTGGCGGGGGCCGGTGTTCGACCTGCTGACCAGCATGTCGAAGCTGATCGCGCTGGGCGTCCCGGTGACCGAGGCCGTCGCCCGCGCCACCGTGCGTCCCGCCGAGCTGCTCGGCCTGGCCGCCGAGGGCTACGGCCGCCTGGAGGCGGGCGGCCCGGCGCACGTCACGGTGGTCGAGGAGACCGCCGAGGTCGTCCTCCCGGACGCGGCCGGCAACACGATGACCGCGCCCCGCCTGGAGCCCGTCCTCGTCCTGCACGGCGGCGAGCCCGTGGAGACCGTCCCGTGGCGCGGCCTGTGACCACTGCCTTGAGGGCCCGGCTGCGGGCGGCGCTCGCGGCCGGGAACCGGGTGCACGGGACGTTCGTCAAGCTGCCCGCGCCGGACGTCGTGGAGCTGTGCGGGCTCGCCGGATTCGACTTCGTGGTCGTCGACCTGGAGCATTCCGTGCTGACGGAGGCCGACGCGATCGGGCTCGTCCGGCACGCGGAGCGCTGCGGGCTGCCGGCGCTCGTGCGGCTCCCCGTCGTGGACGGGCCGCTGGTCTGCCGGCTGCTGGAGAACGGCGCGGCCGGGTTCCAGCTGTCGATGCTGAGCGGCCCCGCGCAGGCGTGGGCGCTCGTCCAGGCCACCCGGTTCGCGCCGGACGGCGACCGGTCGGTCAGCCTGGCGAACCGGGCCGCCGGGTTCGGGCTGCCCGGGTCCGGCGGGCTGACGGCGTTCCTGGCCGCCGAGCGGGCCGATCCGCCGCTGCTCGTCGGGCAGATCGAGACGCCCTGGTGGCGGGACGGCGGCACGTCCTGGGACGAGGTGATCGCCGACCTCGACGTGGTCTTCGTCGGCGGCACCGACCTGGCGGTGAGCCTGGGCGCGGAGCCCGGCGGCGAGGCGCTGCGCGCGGCCGTCGCCGAGATCGAGGACGCCGCCCGGCGGCACGGGATCGCGTTCGGCGGCTGGGCGCCGTCCGAGGCCGCCGCGCAGGCGGCCGGGCTGGGCTCGGCGCGCTACCTGGTGACTGGCTCTGACCTGCAGATACTGGCCGCCGGACTGGACGCGGCGGCCGGCGAGGGAGGCAATTGATGACCGAGAACGGGCGCAACGCCAAGCTCTACAACCGGGTGATCGGCTGGGCCGACATGCCGGAGACGGAGATGCGCAAGGGGGTGCGGCGCCGCGTCTACTCGACCGACGAGGTGATGCTGGCCCACCACACCCTCGACGTGGGCATGGACCTGAACCCGCACAAGCACGACGACTTCGACCAGCTCGTCTACATCGCCTCGGGGCGCTGCAACTACTACGTGGAGGGCGTCCCGCACGAGATGACGGCCGGGACGTTCCTGCTGGTTCCGAGGGGCGCCGAGCACTACATCGAGCCGCTGGAAGAGCCGTGCGTCAACATCGACATCTTCGTCCCGCCGCGCGCCGACTTCGCCGCGTCCCTGGCGTACCTGGACGAGCTGCCGTGAGCGTCCCGGCCGGGCCCCGCCCGGCCGGGCTCACCGCGTCAGCCGGCCTCGGCCGGCGGGACGCCGTTGTTGCCGAGCCGCTGCGACAGCTCCTGGGTGATCTGCAGCAGCGCCTCGGCCATCGGGGAGTCGGCCTTGCGCGGGACGTCGACGGAGGTGCCGACGATCGCCATGGTGGCGATGATGGCGTCCCCCTCGAAGACGGGCGCGGCGATGGTGTGCAGGCCGTTCTCGGACGGGGAGTTCACCGACAGCCCGTGCGCGCGGATCCAGTCGACGTCCTCGCGCAGCCCCGGGGAGCGGCGCAGCAGCTTGGCCAGCGCCGGCACCTGCTCGGGCGGGAGGTAGGCGCAGAACACCCGGCCCTGCGCGGAGGTGGCGAGGTCCAGCCGCGAGCCGACCCGGACGCTGATCCGGATCAGGTGGTCGGTGTTGTCGGCCGACCGCACGACGGTCGGGGACTCGCCGTCCCAGATGCTCAGCACGACGGTCTGCCCGGCGGTCTGGACGAGCCGGTCCATGTACGGTTCGGCGGCGGTCACGATCGGCAGCGCCGCGCGGGCGGCGGCGGCGAGCGTGAGCACCTGCGGGCCGAGCGAGTACAGCGCGGTGCGGTCGTCGTAGCGCAGCAGGTTGGCGGCTCGCAGCGCCTTCGTGTAGCGGTGCGCGGTCGCCTTGCTGGCGCCGAGCCGGGCGGTGATCTCGTTCAGGCTGAGATGCGGCCGGCTCACCGTGAACGAGTCCAGGATCAGGGCGGCTCGCTGCACCGTCTGGATGGACGGGGAACTCTCGGCGGCCGTTTCTCGTGCGGTCCTCATCGTCGTTGCCATCCGTCTCTCGCTTCTGCCTCGGCCGTCGGTCGCCTGCCGTTCGGGGCGGCGGGCCGGGGCGGAATGACACGCCATCTCATCATGAGTCCGGCGGCGTCGGCAGGCCATCCGGGAGACCCGGCGATCCCTTGCCGCGCGGGGCGTGCGCGGGCTCTGCCGTGTCGCCGACTGTACTCCGCGCCATCTCTTATTGCGAGACGCAATCATGGCAACTGGGATGGCGGTCGTCAATATCGGTGCGGATTCCGTCTCGCGACCCTTGACACGGCGATCCGGACTGGGCGACGCTGTACGCACCATGCGAGACAGTATCTCGTATGTTCGAATGAACCTGCGTGGAGGGGGTGGCGCCCGATGCCAGAGCCGAACGGCGGGGGGCTTCCGGGGCGGCTGGTCGTCGAGGACTGGGAGGCGCTGACTTTCCGCGTCAACCGGATCGCCTACCGCTCACCCGAGATCTTCCGGGCGGAACGCGACCGGATCTGGGCGCGGAGCTGGCTGTACCTCGGGCACGAGACCGAGGTCGCGGGGCCGAACGACTTCAAGACCCGGACGCTCGGCGGCCGGCCGCTCATCTTCTGCCGCGACTCCGGCGGCACGGTGCGCGCGTTCCTCAACGCCTGCCCGCACCGGGGCACGATCCTGTGCCGGGAGCGGGAGGGCTCCAGCAAGCTCTTCCAGTGCTTCTACCACGCCTGGACGTTCCGCAATAACGGCGACGTCGCGGCCATCCCGGGCAAGGAGGCGTACGAGGCCGCGGGCGAGGGCTTCCTCGACTCGATGCGGCTGCGCGCCGTCCCCCGGCTGGAGATCCACGAGGGCTTCGTGTTCGTCGCGTTCGACCCGGACGTCCCGCCGCTCCTGGAGTACCTCGGCGACGCCGCCGACTACATGACGATGATCTCCGAGCAGCACGCCGATGGCATGGAGGTACTGCCCGGCACGCAGCTCTACGGCGTGCGCGGCAACTGGAAGCTCGGCGTCGAGAACGCCATGGACGGCTACCACTTCTCGCCCACGCACAACACGTTCGTCGGCTACCTGCGGGAGACCGGCTTCGCCGTCACCGACGACGACCAGTACGCCTACAACCTCGGCAACGGGCACGGCCTGCTCGTCCTCACCGGGCACGGCGGCCGGATCAGCATGCTGTGGGAGCCGCGATTCGGCGAGGACGAGAAGGTCCGCACCGCCGAGCACCGCGCCGAGATGGACCGCCGCCTCGGCCCCGAGCGGGCCCGCTACGTCGCCGACGAGAGCCACATCCTGTTCGTCTGGCCGAACCTCCTGCTGTTCGACCTGGAGGGGCTGTCGATCCGGCAGCTCGAACCGGTCGCCGCCGACCAGACCGACGTGCGCGCCTGGCAGCTCGCGCCGCGCGGCGAGGACGCCGAGACCCGCGCGCTGCGCATGAAGACGATGGTCAGCTTCGTCGGGCCGGGCGGCCTCGCCACCCCCGACGACATCGAGGCGTACGAGGCGGTGCAGCGCGGCATCGAGGCGACGGCGGCCGAGGCGCGTCCCGAGTTCGACTTCAGCGACATGTCCCGCGGCATGGTCGACGAGGTCAAGGGCGTGCAGGGCCGGTCCATCGACGAGGGCGCGATGCGCGGCTTCTGGCGGCACTGGGTGGACGCGCTCGGCGTCGAGGACGGCCTCTCCGTCGCGGGGCCGCGCCCCGAGCGCTTCCTTGAGGGGAGGAACGTCCGATGACCGCACCGGCCACCACGGGCCTCATCGGCGGACGCGAGATCACCCGCGCCGACGTGGAGGACTTCCTCTACGCCGAGGCGGACATCCTGGACGCCTGGAAGTACGACGACTGGCTCGCCCTGTTCGAGCCCGGCGCCCGGTTCGAAGTCCCGGCGACCGACTGGACGGGCACGTCGATGCTCGCGTCCGGGTCGTTCGTCACCGACGACTACGACCTGCTGCGCGCGCGCGTCAAGCGGCTCAAGTCGCGCAAGGCGCACGCGGAGAACCCGCCGTCCCGCACCCACCGGATGATCTCAAACGTCCGGCTGCACGAGCCCGCGCCGGAGGACGGGGGCGAGCCCGGCCTGCTCCGCGTGACGGCCGCGTTCATCGTCCACCGGGCCCGCGACGGCGAGTTCGACGCCTACGTCGGGCGCTACGACCACCTGCTGGTGACCGGCGGCGACGCCCTGCGCTTCCGGCGGCGCCGCGCCGTCCTGGGCCACGAGCACCTGCCCGCGGGCAGCCGGCTGAGCTTCATCCTCTGAGGGAATACCGATGATCATTCACACCGTGGTGTTCCGGTTCCGCCCGGACGCGCCGGCCGACGCGGCCGAGGCCCTGCTGGCGGAGCTGCGCGCCTTCCCGGGCCGCTACCCGCAGATGCGGGACTTCTCGCTCGGCCCCAACGTCAGCACCCGCGACTCGACGTTCACGCACGCCTTCTCGGTGCGCTTCGACACCGCCGCCGACCTGCACGCCTACCTGCGGAGCGACTCGCACGAGCGGTTCGTCCGCGAGCGCTGGCGGCCGATCGTCGAGCAGCACCACATCGTCAGCTACGAGACCGGCGGCAGGGCGGGCCGTCCGCGCGGCCCGTACGGCATGGAGTACGCCCGCATCGAGGTGCCCGACATGGCGCGCACCATCGAGTTCCTCCAGTACCACGTGGGCCTCCAGCTCGAACAGCGCACCGACGAGTACGCCTACCTGCGCGCCGACATCGAGCACCACTCGATCGAGCTGATCAGCGCGCCGGAGCGCACCGCCGGCCACACCTCCGCCGTCGGCTACAGCGTGGAGAGCGACGAGGTCCTCGCCGACCTGCGCAAGCGCGTCGCCGACGCCGGGCACGAGATCCTGGAGCTCCAGGACAGGCAGCGGGGCTTCTGCTCGGACGGCTTCGGCGTCCGCGACCCCAACGGCCTCATCGTGGAGCTGTTCACCGGGTTCCTGGAGTACGCGGAGCCGCCGCTCGCCGAGCTGCGCCCCGTCGACCTCGTCCACCCGTTCATCGCGACGCCCAAGTACGAGGAGTCCCTCGACTTCTACACCAACGTGCTGGGCTTCCTGTCGTCGGACGAGATCATCGGCTCCACCACGTTCCTGCGCTGCGAGGACCGCTACCACCACAGCCTCGCCCTGCAGAACAACAAGGAGCACTACGTCGCGCACCTGTGCTTCGCGATGAAGAGCTTCGACCACGTCATGCGGGCCCGCGCACGCGCCCTCTACAAGGGCGAGCCGATCGCGTCCGACCTCGTCAACCACTCGGCGTCGACGTCCATCGCGTTCTACATGCACGACCCCGCCTACGGGCCCCGGTTCGAGCTGTGCGACCGGCACCGCGTCTTCACGCCGGAGGAGCACGAGACGCACCGTCCGCGCCGGATGCCGCCGGACCCCCGCAACATCGACGTGTGGCGTCCCGCGGCCGACGACTGGGGGCGCTTCTGAGCGCGCCGTTCACGGACGCGGGCGAGGAGATCGTCCGCGTCCTCCAGTTCCTGGACGGCATCCCCGCGCCGTACGGGCACGAGTCAGCCGCCGCCGTGTACCTCGCCTCCTGGTGCACGGCGCGCTGGCCGTGGATCGAGTGGACCGTCGAGCGGTACGGCGCGAACGGCGCCAACCTGTTCGCGGGCGACCCCTCGGGCGTGCTGCTGTACTCGCACCTCGACACCTCCCTCAGCGGCGACCCGGCCGAGGACCGCGCCATCACCGGCCGCTCGGGCGCCCCCGCCGTGCTGAAGGTCACGCCGTCCCAGGTCGAGGGCTTCGGGCTCGGCGTGGCGCGGGCCCCCGCCGCCGCGGCCCTGGTGGCCTTCGTGTCCGCCGCGTCGCGCGGAGCGTCCGCGCGCCTCCTGCTGGCCGGTTCGGGAACGCACCGCAGCACCCTGCACGGCTCCGGCGGGACGGCCCGCGCCACCGGCCTGGACGCCTACCTGGCCGAGGAGCCCCGGCCGCCCGCCGCCATCGTCGCCAAGTGCGGCCCGCCAACCCTCCTCTGGGAAGAACCCGGCGCCCTCTACCTGCGTGTACGCGTCCAGGGCAGGCACGGCGCCGTCCTGGCCCGCGAGTCGGCCACGCCGCACGGCGGCGTCATCGCGCATGCGGGGCCGGTCATCGAGGCCATCGAACGCTGGCGGACGGCCTACCTGGCTTCCGCCGCGGCACCCGGAACCCAGGTCGGCCCCGCCGCCGGCATCGGCTCGCTCACCGCCGGCCGTCCCGACAAACCCGACCTTCTCCCCGCCCTCCTGGAGGCCGGCGTCTACGTGGTGACCGTCCCGGGAGCGGCCCCGCACGCCATCGCCGCCGCGCTGCGGCAGGAGGTCGCACAGGCGTGCGCGGACGGACCCCTCTCCGCCTGCACGGTCGAGGTCGAACTGGACGAGGTCCACCCGGCCGCCGTGACCCCGCCCGACGCGCCGATCGTCCGAGCCGCGCGTGCAGCATGGCGGGACGAGTTCGGCGCCGACCCGCCGCCCATCACCGGCTGGACGGGCTCGACGGACGGCGTCGTGCTACGCGCCCACGGAATCGACACCGTCCGCCTTGGGCCGACGTCCGCCCCGTCCCCGGACGACCCCCGCCGCGACGTCCTGGACAGAGGGGCCCTGGAAGCCTGCACACGCCTCTACACCCGGCTGCTCACCCGCCGGTGAACCGGATGGAGCCTCCATGCGTCCAGAATCTGGGCGACAAAGGGGGCAGTCGTGCAGAAACCGGCGCGCACCATCGGCAGCTACCTGTGGGCGCTGAGCCCCCTCTACACCCTCGGCCTCGCCACACCCGTCACGATGCTCATCGCGGCGGCGCGGCTCCGCTCGCTGCGGATGTGGCTGGTATGGCCGCTCTACATCGCCCTCACCGTCCTCTGGGTCGGCACGGATCCCGATGACGAGTCCGCCATGGCGAACGTGGCCACCGCGGCGTTCATGCTCTCGATCGTCCTCGGCACGGGCCACGCGCTGGTGATCCGCAGAAGGGTCTTCGACCCGCCGGACTCCCTGGAGAACGCCGAGGCGGAGGCGCGCCGGCGCCGGGACCTGCGCGACCAGGCGGCGGAGATCGTGCGGCGCTCCCCGGAGATGGCCCTGGAGATGCGCATCGGCCGTCCCGACCTCCCGCGCCCCTACGACGACGGCGGCCTCGTCGACGTCAACCACGCCCCCGCGTCGGTGCTGACCCAGATACCGGGCATCACGCCGGAACTGGCCGCCGGCATCGTCCAGGTGCGGGCGGAGACGGGCGGCTTCGTCTCGGCCGAGGAGGTCGCGGCGATGACCGGCCTCCCGCCGGCGCTCACACCGCGGCTCGCCGAGTACGGCATCTTCCTCCGGTAGAGGGAAACGGCCGTCCGCGCCTTCCCCGGTGAGGACGCGGACGGCCGGGCACAGGAGGGGTCAGAGCCCCCAGTCCTCGTTGGGGACGACGGCGTCGGCGATGCGGAAGCGCCCGCCGGGCAGCGGCTCCTTGGCGTCGGCGCCGTTGATGACGTTCTTGCCGAAGCCCGGCACCATCGGGCGCCCGACCTCCCGGCGCAGCCACAGCCGCAGCAGGTGGCGGCGGCGCTCCGGCTCGGGGTAGTCGTCGTACGACGTGCGCGAGTGCAGCGCGGCGTAGTTCAGCAGCCACTGGACGTCGCCCGGCTGGAAGTCCATGTCCAGGGGGAGGCCGGGCTCCTGCGCGATCTCGTCGAACAGGTGCAGCAGCTCGATCCGCGCCTCGGTCAGCTGCGGCACCTCCGGGTACTCCTGCGCCGTGAAGATCATCTGGGCGCCGGCGTAGGTGCTGAAGACGCCGTCGACGTAGCTGCAGATCGGCGATCGGTAGGTGTTCGCGGGCGCGTCGGGGTCCTGCCGGCGCCAGTCCCAGTGCCACTCCTCGAACAGCAGCGGGGCGAGGTCGGGCCGGCGGCGCAGGATCTCGTTGTAGATCGTGGTGCCGCTGACCAGGCTGGACGCGCCGCCCGCGCGGGCGCCGCGCAGGCACATCAGCGCGACGACGTCGGAGCTGTCGGAGTGGAACGGCAGCCGGTCCCGGACGCGCGACGGCAGCGCCGTCGGGTCGTCCATGGTCTTGTTGGACGTGGCGATGACGTGGTCGAGGACGTCGCCGTACTGGTTCTGCGGCATCGGCGCGCCGAGGTGCAGGCCCATCAGATAGAAGATCGCGCCCGCGACGGCGTCGCCGTACTCCTCGGTGCGGAGCCCGCGGATCAGGATGAACCCCCGCCCGGCGTCCATCTGCTGAGCGCACTCCTCGATGAGCCCGGTACAGGCGTCGAGGGGGTAGTCGGCGGCGGTGACGGTGCGCAGGTCGGGGTCCTCGGCGACGAACCGGCGACCGGCGGCCTCCAGCTCGTCCCGCTCGGCGTCGGACAGGCGGTAGATCCACTCGGTGGAACCGGCCAGCTCGTCACCGCGCCAGGCGGACGGGCCGGAGATCGGGGACAGGTCGACGGTGGTGCTCATGGTGCCTCGCAACTTCGGGAGGAGAAGACGGCCGCGGACGCGGACGGGCCGCGGCCAGGGAAAGGGCTGCGGTCGTCAGGTCCTAGAAGGGCGTCTGCGGGATGCCCGCGGCGGTGCCGGGGCGCATCCCCTCACGCGGCGGGCGGACCCGCGAGGTCTCCGAGTACGGCGGCGGCGAGACCAGCCGCTTCGCCCGCAGCCGCTCGGTGCGCAGCACCGGTCCAAGCCCTGGTGAGGCGACTCGGATCATGGCGTGCTCCCGGCGGTGAGGGATCGTCCGCACACCGTAGGCCACCCCACCTGATCTCGTCAACCGAGACACCATCTCGCATTAACGAACAGCAACGCGGATCGTCGACCTGCGGCGAGTTGTTGTTATCCGGCCCTCCAAAACAACAACACGCCGCAGGTCAACGTATGGGGGGCGAGGGGGCGGTGGTGTGCGGGGCCTCGGGTCTCTAAGGTACGAGATTGTCTGTCTGTTCGGCGGCGTGGCGCAGGTTCCGGGGGTGAGTGCTGCCCGTCCGGTCGCGGCGTCCTGGTGCGTGGAGGCGTGGGTGCGGGTTCTGGCCGGTCGGTACGAGCTGGGGCGGGAACTCGGATCGGGCGGCATGGGCGCGGTCTACCGGTCGGTGGACCGCGAGCTGGACCGTCCGGTGGCCGTCAAGGTGCTGCCGGAGCAACTGGCGCGCCAGCCCGGGTTCCTGGCCCGCTTCCAGCGCGAGGCGCGGGTGGCGGCCGGTCTGTCTCATCCGCACCTGGTGGTGGTGCACGACGTCGGGCAGGAGAAGGGTGCCGAGCATGCGGTGCCCTACCTGGTGATGGAGCTCGTGCAAGGGCCGACCCTGGCCGAGGTCCTGCAAGGCGGCCCGCTCGCGCCGGAACGGGCGGCGTCAGTGGTGCTGGACGTGCTGGACGCCCTGGAACACTGCCATGCCAAGGGCGTCGTGCACCGCGACATCAAGCCCGCCAACATCATGCTGGACGAGTCCGGCTCGCGTCCCGTGGTGAAGGTGATGGACTTCGGGATCGCCCGGCTGATGTCCGAAGAGGCCACCCGGCTGACCGCCACGGGCATGCTGATCGGCACCCCCGCCTACCTGTCGCCCGAACAGGCCGACGGCAAGCCCGTCGGGCCGGCGTCGGACCTGTACTCGCTCGGCTGCGTCCTGTTCGAGCTGCTGACCGGACGGCCGCCGTTCACCGGCGGAACCCCTTCGGGGGTCCTCATGGGACATCTCCTGCGGACACCCGAGGCGCCGTCCGCGCTACGTCCCGGCCTGCCGGTCTCATGGGACCAGGTGGTCCTGAAGGCGTTGGCCAAAGACCCGAAGGAGCGCTACGCCAGCGCGGGTGACATGCGCGCCGCCCTGCTGAACGCACTGGGGCAGGCGGCACCGGCGGCCGCCGCCTGGGGCGGGATTCCCCAGCGGGCCATGATCCCCGCGCAGCGAGTCCCGGCGGACGATGGGCCGCCCCGCACCGTCCCGTCCTCGGCGGGGACGGTGTCGATGGGCCTTCCCGCGGCCTTGGCTCGCCGGTCGAGATTGCTCTCCATAGCCACGATCGACTGTGCGGTCATCGGCTACGGGCTGTACCTCAGCTCCTGGCAGCTCGGTCCAAGGTTCGTAGTAGCGTTCAACCTCTTCTACCTGGCGATGGTCGGATGCGCCGCCGCCACCCTCAACCAGCGGACCCGCCTGCCCGCGGCGGCGGCCGTCTTCGGAACGACACCCGGATGGGTGTACATGCTGCTGGAGGAGGCGCTCGACGACGGCATCGGGGTACGGCTGGGCCTGTCATTCCTGTGCGGCCTGGCCGTGAGCGTGACCGGAGGCGTGATCGCGGTCGGCGGTGGCCTGACCATGAGCCCCGTCCGGTTCACCCTGGGCCTGGTGGCTCCCCTGGCCATCGTCAGCATGCCCTTCATCGCCTTCGGCATGCCGCCCGCCCGTTTCGCCGTGATAGTCACCGCCGTCTGCGTCCTGGCCGTTGCGGTGCTGCTGCTCGCCGTGTCGTTCCGATCCCGCCGGGCGGCGGCGTCGGCGGTGGCCGGGCTCCTGTTCTTCATGCTGATCTTCGTGCTGGGCTGACTCCGCCGCCGGACACCGCACCGCTTCACGGCGGTGGACGCGTGTGTCGGGAACCGCCATCCGGTCGAGATGTTGACGGGCGAGCAAGGGGGGCAATGTCGCCTGCGGGCAGTAGAATCGAACATATGTTCACGTGGGTTCTCGACTGGTTCTCACCCGAACGGATCTATTCACTGATCGGCTTGGAGGGCGATCCGGGCCGACCGAACCCCCGGCGCCAGGCGGACGTGCCGCCGACCGCCTCGCCCGACGTCCTGTCGGCCTCCTTCGAGGCGATCAGGAGCTCCCAGGCGCGGGAGCGTCCCGTCGTCATGATCACGTGTGCTGCGGACGGCCCGCCCTCGGCCTGCGTTCCGGAGACGGGGGAGCTGCGCGTGATCGAGGATCGCTGCCTGCGCGTGGCGGTATGGCCGGACAGCCCCACCGCGCTCGACCTGGAACGCGGGGAGCCCGTCCTGCTGATCGTCACCGGTTCGCCGGACGTCCATCTCATCCGCGCCACGGCTCGCCGGCTGGTCGACGCCGCCATGGTGTGGGCCCACTACGACCTGACCATCACCTCGGCGCGGATCGCCGACCGCGGCACCGCGCCCTACCTCCCGTCCGCGCAGTTCAGCGATGACGTCGACGCCCGTGAGGAGATCTTGGAAAGCGGCAGCTCCCGCAAGCGGCCGACAAGGTCGTCCATCTAGCCGAGACCGTGTGGACCGCCGACCAGACCCCGGCGGTCCACATGGCCGCCCCAACGCTTGGCGCGCGTCCGGCCTCAGGGATCTTGGACGTGTCGGGCGACGAGTGCGGCGTGCGACAGCGGCTTCGACAGGTCCGCCACGTCTCCATTGACGGTGTAGTCGAGCAGCACGACCGTCTGCTTCGTGCTGAGTTCGCGGAGTTCGGCGACGAGCGCGGCGGCCCGGTGGTCGAGCATCCAGCGGTAGGTCGGCAGGTAGATCGACCGCCGGGCCTCCTCGTAACCGAGCAGACGGCCCTTGAACCGGTGCCCGAGCGGCGGGCCGAGACGGCGGACCGTCCGCTTGATCCCCTTCATGGTCGTCACCTCAAGCTTGGAGAAGTCCTCCCCTTCCGAGGCGAAGACCTTCAGCGCCTGCCAGACGCCCTCGACCGACTGCGACGTACGGCCCGGATGGCCGGGCACCGGAATGCCGCCGTGCGGGTAGAACGGGCTGAGCCGCACCCAGGGCTCCGGGCCCCGTGACGTCACATCGAGGATCAGGGCGTCGGGAAACTCCCGGTGCAACGTGGTGCGGCGACGGCTCGCGACAAGGAGTGGCATGCCGCGAACCTGCCACACACGTCCGACAGTCCATCTCAAAGTGAGACCGACCCGTCGCCGGTCAGCCGAGGCGGACCTGTTGTTCACAGCATCACCCCAGGGAGTAAGCGGCGAGCGGGCTGTCAGCCAG
The DNA here is from genome assembly GCF_041463655.1 of Actinomadura monticuli. Classification (NCBI taxonomy): domain Bacteria; kingdom Bacillati; phylum Actinomycetota; class Actinomycetes; order Streptosporangiales; family Thermomonosporaceae; genus Actinomadura; species Actinomadura monticuli. Next base: position 213,861 of record NZ_JAXCEI010000009.1, on the reverse strand, counting down.
TAGAGGGCGCATGGGCGTCGTGCGGCCGGTGAATTCCGGGGGGAATCAGCCACCGGCCGCACGACGGGCCGGCCGGGAACGGCCGGTGAAGGACGCGCAGCTCTGGGGGTGCGGTGCGCGTCCTGGTTTCAGCGGTCGATCAGGGCCCAGGCGGCGTGGCCGTCCGCGCAGTCGTAATGGCCGGTGCGGTCGGCGTAGGCATCCGCCAGAATCAGTCCGCGTCCGTGCTCGGTGGGATCCGTTTCCGCGTCAGCCTGAGCGGCGATGGGGCCGTCGCCTAAGACCGTAAGGCGTGTCTGCCGACGGTTGATGCTGAGTTCGACCCTCACCCGGCCGCCGGGCGCCCCGCTGGCCGAGTGCCGCAGCGCGTTGGTGCCGTACTCGCTGACGATTAGCTCCATCGCCTCGGTTAGTTCCGCGTCGTCGGTCAGGAGCAGACGAACCCAGCGACGCAGCAGGGACACTGCATCAGGCACACCTGGGACGTCAACACGCCAGTATCGATCGGTCCCGTTCGGCGCATGCCTTCGTCCGACGGGAACATCGGCGTCGCTGTGTGCATGGGGTGCGAGCCCACTTGGGGCTACTCTCATCTGGTCTCCCTTCACGGGGATGGAGGTCGCGCGGCTGGGCCAAGGGCTCCAATCCGTAGCCCGGCCGCGCGGCTGTCTTGCGCGTCCTGCCGGTCCGCAGGACTTCGTAGTCTCTGCTCGCCAGCCAGCATCTGACCACGCTCCGAGCTGGGCGTCAATGCACTGTGCATGATCTTTTTGACTAGACGTAGCGTAATGTGTACACAGAGCTATTCATTTCCGGCACACTGGGGCCATGGCACCGGTACCCCACAGCCTGACCGCGCGCGGCCGCAGGCTGGCCCGCGAACTCAGAGCCCACCGCGAGCGCGCCGGGATGACACTCGACCAAGCGGCGGCAGCCCTGGGCTGGAACCGGTTCAAGCTCGGCCGGATCGAAGCCGGCAAGACCAAGGCCACGGCGGTGGACGTGGAACGCATCCTCGGCCTCTACGGCACCGAAGACTCCGTGCACGCCGCGCTCATCCAACTGGCACGCGACGCGGGCCGACGCGGTTGGTGGACCGCCTACTCCGGAGTGTTCACCGGCGGATACGTCAGCCTTGAAGACGAAGCGTCAGAGATCCGCACCTACCACGTACAACTCGTCCCCGGGCTCCTCCAGACCGAGGACTACGCGCGGGCCATCATCTCCGCCGGCGTCCCCGATGACCCGGACGAGGTCAACAAGCGGCTCCACGCCCGCATGGCGCGCAAGACACTGCTCAGCCGCCCGGACGCACCCACGCTCAGGGCCGTCCTAGCCGAATCAGCGCTCCGGCAACTCATCGGCGGCCCACACGTGATGCGTGACCAGCTCACCGAACTCAACCGTGCCGCCCAGCGTCCCAACGTCGACGTCCGCGCCCTTCCTTACACGGTCGGCGCCCACGCCGGAGTCGAAGGTTCGTTCGTCATCCTCGGCTACGCCGATCCCCTGGATCCCGACATCGGCTACTCCGAAGGCGTCTACGGCAACGTCTACATCGAAGGCGCCGACCACGTCGCCCGCTGCAACGCCGCGTTCGACGCCATCTGGGACGCCGCCCTCGACGAGGAGCAGAGCGCGGCTCTTATCGCCGCAATAGCCGCAGACCTGTAGATACCCTGGCCACATGCGCCCCTCCCCAGACTCCCCCGCAGCGGTCTGGCGCAAGAGTTCCAGGAGCACTGCGACAGGCAACGAGTGCGTCGAACTCACCGCCACGGCCGGGCTCATCGCCGTCCGCGACTCCGTTGACCCGGACGGACCCAGGCTGGAAATCGCGCCGTCCGCCTGGCGGATGCTCACCACTCGCATCAAGAACGGCGAACTCGCCCACTGAGGACGCATCAGACTCTCTGATGATCAGCCTGCGACCTCGGGGCCGGTCAGCCTAGGGGGCGGACTTGGAGGGTGCCTTCTTCGGTCACCCGGGTTTCGAAGGCCGGTTGGCGGGCGGTGGCGGGGCCGTGGACGACCGCGCCGTCCGCTACCCGGAACGTGCTGCCGTGCCAGGGGCAGACGACGCATACGTCCGCGTCGTCGTCGGTGATGATGCGGCCCTGGTGGAGGGGGCCGGCCAGGTGGCTGCAGCGGTCGGTGAGGACGTGGACGTCGTCGCCGGTGCGCAGGACGAACAGGTTGATGTAGCCGAGGCGGCGGGTGACCGGCCAGCCGTCGGGGAGGTCGGCGGCGCTGCACAGGTCGTGCCAGCCGAGGGGGACGAGGTGGCCGACCTTCTCGGCGTGGCTGGCGCCCGCGGCCTGCCGGAAGGCGAGGTGCCCGCCCAGGTAGGTGCCCGCGAACAGGACGGACAGGCCGGCGAACCCGAACGCGCGCCCGGCGCCGTCCCGTCCCTGGTAGCGGGCCACGAGGGACGCCGAGTACAGCATGCTGCTCGTGGCCATCCCGGCGGCGTGGACGAGGCCGACGCGCTGCTGCTCGCGGTGCAGCGACCCCCAGTCGGCGATGCCGGTGAGGACGGCCGGGACGGCGCCCGCGAGCCCGGCGGCGACCAGCGTCTGCGAGGCGCGGCGCGTCCCGGGCACGAGGTCCAGGACGGCGGCGGACAACCACATGCCGACGGGCACGTCGGTGAGCGGCGGATGGGCGGGGTGGCCGACCGGGACGCCGTGGAGTGCGTCCTTGACCGGGCCGGGGCGCAGCGTCCGCCGCACGGCCGTGGACAGCACCCGGATCGTGCGGTCCAGGCCGCTCGCCTGCTCCAGGGCCTCGGTGGCGTCCGCGAACCGTGCGGACGTCTGGGGCCGGGTCCCGCGCCGGAATATGTTCACCCGTCGGGGCATGTCCCTCCTCCGCGCTAGTGAGACGCCTGTTGCGACGATAGTCGTCCGCGTTCTCCTGCGGCCAGTCATACCCCTACCTGCGGCCGGAGGGGCTAAACCACAGGGTCAGCGCGGTGGGACGGCCAGGGTGACGGGGACGCCGTTGAAGACCGCGTTGCCGGACAGGGGGTCGATCTCCTGTTCGTCGGTGACGGCGTTGACGTTGACGCCCGCATGCTCGTGCGCGACGGCCGTGCGGGTGCCCGGACGGTCGTGGCCCCAACCGTGCGGCAGGCTGACGACGCCGGGCATGACGGTGTCGGTGGGGTCGGTGACGGCGTCGAGGGTCCCGGCGCGGGACGTGACGCGGATCGTGTCGCCGGCGGTGACGCCGAGGCGTTCGGCGTCCGCCGGGTTGAGCTGGAGCGTGCACGTGTTGGAGCCGCGCACCAGTTCGGGGACGTTGTGCAGCCAGCTGTTGTTGGAGCGCAGGTGGCGGCGTCCGATCAGGACCATCCCGCCGGCCGGGGCGTCGCGCAGGGCGGCGTGCAGGCGGTCGACGTCGGCGGCGAACGTGGACGGGCACAGCTCCACGCGTCCCGAGGTCGTGCACAGGACCTCGTCCAGGCGGGGTTTGAGGGCGCCCAGGTCGAGCCCGTGCGGGTGCTCGGTGCGCAGCCGGGTGAGGGTGAGGCCGGACGGGTCGGCGCCGAAGCCGTCGCCGTAGGGACCGAGGCGCAGCATCATGTCGAGCCGCTGCTCGGTGAGCGTGCCGCTGTCGAGCATCTTGCGCAGCTCGTCCGGTTCGCGGCCGTGCACGGGGGAGCCGGCGAGCGTGGTCGCCTTCGCCAGCGTCGAATTGATGATCATCTCGTCGAGGACGGCCGGGTCGCCGTCCGTCCCGGAGGCGATCATGGCGAGCCGGCCCAGGATGACGGCCTCGCTCGGGCGGCCCTCCGGCAGCGGGACGATCGGCGGCGAGTAGCGCGCGTAGTCGCGGACGGCGAGGCCCGTCAGCGCGATGTCGTAGTGCGGCGTCTGCACGGGGCGCGGCGGCGGCAGGATCACGTGCGCGTGCCGGGTCGTCTCGTTCAGATACGGGTCGACGCTCACCATGAACTCCAGGCCGGCGAGCGCGCGGTCGAGCCGGGCGGCGTTCGGCGCCGACAGCGCCGGGTTCCCGCCGATCGTGATCAGCGCCCTGATCCGGCCCTCGCCCTCGGTCTCGATCTCGTCCGCGAGCGTCGCGACCGGAAGCTCGCCGTTGACCTCGGGCAGGTCGCGGACGCGGCTGCGCCACCGCCCGGTGGTGAACGGCTTCCTGCGCCGGTACACGGGCGCGTGCGCGGGACGCGGGAACATCGCGCCGCCCTCCCGGTCGAGGTTCCCGGTGAGGACGTTCAGGGCGTCCACGAGCCAGCTGTTCAGCGTCCCGTACGCCTGCGTGCACGTCCCGATGCGGCCGTAGACGGCGGCGCGGTCGGCGGCGGCCAGCTCGCGGGCCGTCCGCCGGACGGCGTCCGCCGGGATGCCCGTCACGGACGCGACGCGCTCGGGGGCGAAGTCGACGGCGAGGGCGCGCAGGTCGTCCAGGCCGTTGACGCGCCCCGGCAGGCGGTCGGTGACGAGGTCCTCGGCGAACAGGGTGTGGACGAGCGCCATGAGGAAGAACGCGTCCGTCCCGGGACGGATGAACAGGTGCTCGTCGGCGAGGGCGGCCGTCCGCGTGCGGCGCGGGTCGACGACCGTGACCTTGCCGCCGCGCTTCTGGATGGCCTTGAGCCGCCCGGGGAAGTCCGGCGCCGACGCCAGGCTCCCGTTCGACTCCAGGGGGTTCGCGCCCAGCATGAGGAGGTGGCCCGTCCGGTCGAGGTCCGGCACGGGGATCGCCAGCGGATCGCCGAACATGTGCCCGCACGCGACGTGCTTCGGCATCTGGTCGGCGGTGCTGGCCGTGTAGAGGTTGCGGGTGCCGAGCGCCTTCGCGATGGCGCCCCCGTACAGCGGCCCGGCGATGGAGTGCGCGGTCGGGTTCCCGATGTAGACGGCGACGGCGTCGCGCCCGTGCCGCTCGATGACACCGGAAATGCCCTGGAGAACGGCCTCGAAAGCCTCGTCCCAGCCGCTCACGGCACCTTTGACGAGGGGCTCGGCCAGCCGGTCCGGGTCGCCGTCGAGGCTCCCCAGCGTCGCGCCTTTGGGGCAGATGAAGCCTTTGCTGAACGGGTCCTTCTCGTCGCCCCGCACGCGGGTGACCGTTCCCGCGTCGTCGAGGGTCAGTTCCAGCCCGCATAGGGCTTCGCAGAGGGGACAGGTGCGGAACGCCGTGCGGTCGCCCATCGAGACACTCCTTGTGAACGGGACCGTCTCCCCATGATGACCGGTCGGCCCCGCCCGCACCATGGCCGCCCCCCTGGGCATGGCCGTAACGCCATTTTGAGAGCTACTTTGAATGGGAGGACTTTCGGCAGCGCTAGGGAGCTGCAATGGAGCCGTGGGTCGCCTGGTTGCTGGTCGCCGCGCTGCTCGGAATCGCCGAGCTGTTCACGCTCACGCTGGCTCTCGGCATCCTCGCCGTCGCGGCACTCGCCGCCGGGCTGACCGGCGCCGTCGGCCTGCCGCTCGCCGCCCAGGGCGCCGTCTTCGCCGTCGGGGCGATCGCCGGCATCGCGTTCGTCCGCCCGCTCGCTACCCGCCACATCAGGCAGCCGCCGTCGCTGCGCTCCGGCACCGCCGCCCTGGTCGGACGCGAGGCGTACACGCTCACCGAGGTCACCCGGCGCGGCGGTCGCGCCCGCATCGGCGGCGAGGAGTGGACGGCCCGTCCCTACGACCCCGACCTCGTCATCCCGGCCGGCGCCGTCGCCGACGTCCTCGCCATCGAAGGGGCCACGGCCCTGCTCTATCCGGTCTCGGCCGAGGAGCCACCATGACCGACATCGCCATCGCCGTTCTCATCGTCGTGATCGCGGGAGTGTTCCTCCTGGCCACCGCAGTGATGCGGGCCGTCTGGATCATCCCGCAGGCCCGCGCCCGCAACGTCGAGCGCCTCGGCCGCTACCACCGCACCCTCGAACCCGGCATCAGCTTCATCGTCCCGTTCGTCGACCGGGTGAAGCCCCTCCTCGACCTGCGCGAGCAGGTGGTCTCGTTCAAGGCGCAGCCCGTCATCACCGAGGACAACGTCGTCGTCCACATCGACACCGTGCTGTTCTTCCAGGTCACCGACCCGCGCGCCGCCGACTACGAGATCGTCGACTACATCAAGGCGATCGAGCAGCTCACCGCGACGACGCTTCGCAACGTCATCGGCACCCTCGACCTCGAGGCCACCCTGACGTCCCGCGACCGGATCAACACGGCGCTGCGCGGCGTCCTGGACGACGCGTCCGGCAAATGGGGCATCCGCGTGACCCGGGTGGAGATCAAGGCGATCGAGCCGCCGCCGTCCATCAAGGACGCGATGGAGAAGCAGATGCGCGCCGAGCGGGAGAAGCGCGCCGCGATCCTGACCGCCGAGGGCGCCCGCGCCTCCGCCATCCTCACCGCCGAGGGCGAGCGCCAGTCGACGATCCTGAAGGCCGAGGGCGCCCGCCAGGCCGCCATCCTGGAGGCCGAGGGCCAGGCCGCCGCGATCGAGCAGGTCTTCACCACCATCCACGAGGCCGACCCGGACCCGAAGCTCCTCGCCTACCAGTACCTCCAGACCCTCCCGAAACTGGCCGAGGGCCAGGGCAACACCTTCTTCGTCATTCCGAGCGAAGTGACGAACGCCCTCCAAGCCGTGACCCAAGCCTTCAGCGGCGCCAAGGACGCCCCCAAGTCCGCCCCAGACAACGTCACTCGCTTCGTTGATCCTTCCGAGCCGGGGGTAGGCGCCCGACCGGACGTTCCCATCGAACTCTCCTCGAGCGAGCCCAATGGCCGAGAAGACTCCGCCGGCCGTCCCTGACCTCAGACAGACTCCAACTCTGAGAACGCCACGTTCACCTTCATGCCTTCAGGGAGCTCGGTGGCCAGCACATCGCGGTGAACGGTGGCGAGTTGGTAGCTGAGGCCCGACCAGTCGAGGCGGTACTCCTCTACGGAATGAATGGTGTCGTTGGCGTCGAGAACGACGATGAGATATACCGGGATGCGCTGGCCTGCGTACTCTGCCTTTTTGTCCTGGAAGTCACGCTGTTTGCCGTCCGAGCCTGCGATCTCCACGGCAGTGAGAACGTCCGCGCTGGTCAGCTTCGAACCGCGCTCGATGCAGTGCAGGACGCTGATGTCGGGGCGGCGCATCGTGAACCATCGCGTCTTACCCCTGGTGTGGGTGTTCGGCTCGACGTAGTGCATGTCGGTGTCCGGTAGTACGTCGATGCAGGGACCGTTGGTCGGCCGGGCCGCCTTCAACGCGTGGCAGAGGTTCATCATTATGCGCTGGTGTTCGGGGCTCGGCGATTCGCCGACGACGACGCTGCCGTCCACGACTTCAATGGCCTTGGACACGTCTTCCGGAAGGGCCTCGTAATCCTCCTCGGTGATCAGGAGCGGCCGGGCGGGTGGGGCGTCCGGCCCGTCGGGGACGTCCAGGGGGTGGTGGTGTTGGGGGGACGTGGCATGCTTGGCCGTCCGAGGGGGTCCATCGGGGCCGGACGGAGGCGGGCTATGAGCAGGCGGGGGACGGCGGCCGCGGTCGCGGCGCTGGTGGGGGTCGCGCTGACCGCGGCGGCGTGCGGCGGTTCCGGGGGCTCCGAGGCGAGGGGGGCGTCGTCGCCGTCCGCCACCGCGGGTGCGGGGGGAACGGGCGGGACGAAGCCGGCACCGCCGGTCAAGGAGCCGATCGTCCTGGCGTTCGGCGGGGACACGCACTTCGAGGGGCAGTTGCGGGCGCGGCTCGGCAATCCGTCGACGGCGCTCGGCCCGGTCGCGAAGCAGTTGCGCGCCGCGGATCTCGCCATGGTCAACCTGGAGACGGCCGTCACGACCGGGGGCACGCCGGCCCCGGGCAAGCAGTTCACCTTCCGTGCGCCGGCGACCGCGTTGAAGGCGTTGAAGGCGGCCGGGGTGGACGTCGCGTCCATGGCGAACAACCACGGCATGGACTACATGGAGGGCGGCCTGCGCGATTCCCTGGCCGCGGCAAGGAAGACGGGGTTCCCGGTCGTCGGCATCGGCAAGAACGCCGACGCCGCCTTCAAGCCGTACCGGGTCACGGTGAAGGGCAACAAGCTCGCGATCGTGGGCGCCACGCAGGTGCTGGACGACAACCTGATCCAGGCGTGGACGGCCACCGACGCCAAGGGCGGGCTCGCTTCGGCCAAGGACGTCCCGAGGATGGTCCAGGCCGTGAAGGAGGCCCGCAAGGGGTCGGACGTGGTCATCGTCCACCTGCATTGGGGCGCTGAGCTTCAGCCTTGCCCGCTGCCGCGGCAGAAGGAGCTCGCCCAGCAGCTCGTCGAGGCGGGCGCGGACATCATCGTGGGCGGGCACGCGCACATCCCGCTGGGCGGCGGCTACATGAACGACGCGTACGTCCACTACGGCATGGGCAACTTCGTGTTCTACTCCGCGAACGGGCAGACGGCGAAGTCCGGTGTGCTGTTCCTGAAGGTGCAGAACGGCAAGGTCGTCAAGGACAAGTGGAACCCGGCGCTCATCACCGGCGGCCTCCCCGTCCCGATGAAGGGCGCCGCCGCGAAGGCGGAGCTGAAGCGCTGGAACGGTCTGCGCGGCTGCACGGGGCTTTCGGCGAGCCCCGTCCGGTAGGCCCCTGGACAGTCCGGCGCAGGAGCGTAGTTTCACGGGAAACGGGCTCCTATCTACCGGACGGGGCGGGCTTATGCGGGACCAGCGGGTGAGGTCGGGCGAGATCGAGCTGGCCGTGCGGGTGCGCGGCGAGGACGGACGGCCGACGGTCGTCCTCGTGCACGGCTACCCCGACACGGGCGCGATGTGGGACGACGTGGCCGAGCGCCTCGCCGGGCGGTTCCGCGTCGTCGTCTACGACGTGCGCGGCGCCGGTGCGTCCAGCGGCCCGTCCGACCCGCTCGACTACCGGCTGGACGCGCTGGTGGGCGACCTGGAGGCCGTCCTGGACGGGGTGGGCGCCGACGAGCCCGTCCACCTGGTGGGGCACGACTGGGGGTCGGTCCAGGGCTGGGAGGCGGTCATCGGCGACCGGCTGCGCGGCCGCATCGCGTCGTTCACCTCGATCTCGGGGCCGGACCGGCGGCACCTGGCGCGGTGGGTGCGGACGGCGGTCCGGTCCGGGCCGCGGGGCGTCGCGGCGGTCGTCGGCCAGGCGCGGCGCAGCGTCTACATGCCGGTCTTCATGGCGCCCCGGGTCGGCGAGGCCGCGGCGCGCGTGCTCGCCGCCGGGTTCGGACGGGTCATGCGGCTGCGCGAGGGCGCCGAGCCCAGGCCCGGCCACCCGGCGGACACGCTGGCTGTGGACGCCCGTAACGGGCTCGGCCTGTACCGCGCCAACATGGGACGCGGCGCGGGCACGTCCGGCGACGGGCGGACGGACGTTCCCGTCCAGCTCATCATCCCGGTCAAGGACCGGTACGGCTCGCAGTCGCTCCTGCTGTCCGCGCGTGGGCCGGTGCCACGCCTGTATGTGCGCCGTGCCCCAGCGGGGCATTGGGTGGCACGTAGCCATCCCGACCTCGTGGCCCGCTGGGTCACCGAATTCGTCGACCACATTGAGGGCGGCCCAGAGACACCGGGCATCGCCCACGCGCGCGCGGCGGGAGAGCCCGGCAAGGACTTCGGCGGCGATCTCGTCGTCATCACTGGTGCGGGCAGCGGCATAGGACGCGCGACCGCTCACGCGTTCGCCGCCGCTGGGGCGCGAGTGGTCGTCGCCGATATCGACGAGGGCGCCGCCAAGCGGACCATGGACGAGATAGACGCGGCCGGAGGGGAAGCCCACATCTATGGGGTCGATGTCGCCGACGCCGAGGCGATGGAGACGTTCGCCCAGTACGTCCGCGACACCTTCGGCGTCCCCGACATCGTGGTGAACAACGCCGGTGTCGCCATCGCGGGCTCCCTGCTCGACACGTCCGAGGAGGAATGGGCGCGCATCCGCTCGATCAACCTGGACGGCATGTACCGGGGCTCGCGCCTGTTCGGACGCCAGATGGTGGACCGCGGCGAATGGGGCCACATCGTCAACATCGCGTCGATGGCGGCGTTCCTGCCCAGCCCGGAGCTGCCCGCCTACAGCGCGACCAAGGCCGCCGTCCTGCAGATGTCGGAGTGCCTCCGCCTCGACCTGGACCGCTACGGCATCGGTGTCACCGCCGTCTGTCCCGGCGCGATCGACACCCCCATCACGGGGAACACCCGCTTCGTGGGCCTGCCGCCCAGCGTGGACGCCGAACTGCGCGACCGGATGGGCCGCGCGGTCGAGCGCCGCGGGTTCCCGCCGGAGAAGGTGGCGCGGACGATCCTGCGCGCCGTCCGGCAGGACACTCCGGTGGCGCTCGTCGCCGCCGAAGCACGCTTCGGCCGCGCGCTGTCCCGTGTGTCGCCCACCGCCAACAGGGCGCTCGCCCGTCTCGGACGCCGTGCGGGCGACCGCATCAGGGCCGATGTCGAACGGCTGGTCTAGCCGCCTGTCGGGCAATGGCCGGACACCGGGAGAACAGCGGGCGGCCGGTGGCCGCCGTGCGGGATCACACCGGGAAGACGCCGAGGGCGAGCCGGTCGAAAGGCCCCTCCCCATGCGCGGGCCGCCCGTCCGGGGTCGCGTAAACGATGACGCGCGCCGGGCGCTTTCGCTGCTCGCGGGCCCGTAACGCCAATTGCTGGACGATTTCGGCGAGATGCGCACCGCAGGAATGCCGCGCGCGCTCCACGAGGGCGGCCGCCTCCAGCCGTACATGGAAACACGACAGGCGACCGCAGTGGGGCATCGAGCAGCATTGTTCGCCTGGGTGGGGAGAGTTGTGCATCAACGGCGCTTCCGGGGTCGCTGGTTCAGGCGGAAAACGGTCGGCCGTATCCATCATGGCCCACGCCGCACTGCGGTTCAACGCGTGCGAGATGGTCCATCGCGCCTCCGAGTTGGCGCCCAAATAACACAAGATGTGCATTTATCCGAATAGAATGCCGTGCGACTGGGGCCGGGCGACGTACAGTGGCGGGCATGGTCACATGGGACGACACGCGGAGCATCGAGCCGGGGACGACCGAAGGGGAGCGCCGGGGAGACCGCGCCACGAGGCGCCCGTCCACCGAGGACCTCGACTCATGAGGATCCGCGTCCTCACCTTCAACGCGCTGTTCCGCGGCCGCACCCGGGCCCGCATCGACGTGCTGGCGCGGCTCCTGGAGGAATCGGACTACGACGTGGTCTGCCTGCAGGAGGTGATTTCACCTTTCATCCTGGCGCGCCTCCGCCGAGTAACGACCTCCTATCCCCATGTGGCGCGGGCGTGGACGTTTCCGCTCGTCCGCGGCGGCCTGGTCACCCTTTCCCGCCTGCCCATTACGCGCACCCACTACGAGCCATTCAGGCCCGCCCGGCCGGCTCGGCCCGAATGGCTGCTGAACAAGGGCGCCCTGTTCACCCGCGTGAAACTGCCCGGCGGATATCTGACGCTGGTCAACACCCATCTCTCCGCGAACATGGACATGGACTGGTCCCCGTCCAACGCCTACACGAAGGTGGAGCGGGCCGAGCTTGACCGGCTCGCGGACGCCGTCACCAGGATCGATCCGGCCGAGCCCCTGGTGGCCATGGGCGACTTCAACGTCCCCCGCGACTCGTCCTACTTCAAGGCGTTCGCGTCCGCCGCCGGCCTCCAGGACGCCATGGCCGGCAACACGGAACCGACCTACCGCCCCGACTACGCCGACATCGGGGCGATAGACCAGTTCCTCCACAGACCGGGCCTGAAGGCGGAGACCCGCGTGGTCTTCAAGGACGAGGTCCGCCTTCCCGGCGGCGACCTCGCGCCCCTCTCCGACCACTACGCGATAGCGGCCACCCTCACCGTCTGACCCCCACCGGGCCAGGCGGGGTCAGGACGCCTTCGCGACGAGCTCGTCCGCGACCCACTGGGCGGCGCCTGCCGGGTAGGGCGACCCCAGGCTGAGGATGATGTGGCGGAAGCCGGCGTCGAGCGCCGCGCCGATCGAGTCCCGGGTGAGGCCGGGCTGGTCGTAGTCGACCGGCAGAGCCTCGTACTCGCGCCGGGCCAGCGGATGGCCGGGGCGCGAGCCCGCGCCGATGCCGAAGTCCAGGCGTCCGCCGGAGACGATGTCGGCGGTCGCGGCGATCTTGGCCAGCAGGGCGGGCGGCCGGAAGCGGTTGCTGGTGACGAGCAGGCCGAGCCGGAGCCGCCGGGTCTGCGCGGCGAGGGCCGAGAGCAGCGTCCAGCCCTCGTGGACGGGGCCGTCCGGGTCCCCGGCGATGGGCATGAGGTGATCGAACAGCCACGCGTGCCCGATCTCCGGGATGGCGTCCGCCTCGCGCCAGACCCGCAGGATGTCGTGGTAGCCGACCTGCATGGGGGCGGTCATGATGCCGAAACTGGGCCCGGGTGTACGGGTCATGGGGTCATCGCTCCTTTCTGCGGCCGTCCGGCGGACGGTCAGCGGCGGCGCCGCAGCGCCGGGTCGAGCAGGGCGGGCGGGGTGTCGTACTTCTCGTGCGCGGCGAGGTCGGTGCCGGGCGGAACGATCGCGTCGACCGCGTCGAGCGTGTCGGCGGTGAGCACGGTGTCCGCGGCGGCGAGCTGGGAGTGCAGTGGTCCAGGGTGCGGGGGCCGATGAGCGCGCTGGTCACGGCGGGATGCGCGGTCACGAACCCGAGCGCGAGCTGGATCATCGTCAGGCCGGCCTCGTCGGCGACCCCGGCCAGCCGCTCGACGGCGTCGAGCCGGGCCCGGTTGGCCGGGATGGCGGTGTCGAAGCGTTCCGGCGCGAACGTCGACCGGTGGGTGGTGATCTCCCGGCCCTCGCGGACCGCGCCGGACAGCCAGCCCGAGGCCAGCGGGCTCCACGCCAGCACCCCCATGCCGTACTGCTCGGTCACGGGCAGCACGTGGGTCTCGATGCCGCGCTGCAGGATCGAGTAGCTGGGCTGCTCGGTCACGTATCGGCTCAGGTGGTGCTCACGGGCGGCACACTGGGCCTGGACGATGCGGTAGGCGGGGAAGGTCGAGGAGCCGAAGTAGCGGATCTTCCCGGCCCGCTGCAGGTCGGTCAGCGCCGAGAGGGTCTCCTCGTCGGCGGTGCTCGGGTCCCACCGGTGGATCTGGTAGAGGTCGACGTGGTCGACACCGAGCCGCCGCAGGCTGCCGTCCAGCGCGGTGACCAGCCAGCGGCGCGAGCTGCCCCGGTGGTTGCGCTCGTCGCTCATCGGCATGTTCGCCTTCGTGGCGAGGACGATGTCGTCGCGGCGGCCGGCGATGGCCTTGCCGACCATCTCCTCCGACTCGCCGGTGCCGTACATGTCGGCGGTGTCGATGACGTTGATCCCGCCTTCCAGGGCGGCGTCGACGACGGCGGTGGCCTCGTCCTGGGTGGTGCGCCCGATCGCGCCGAAGTTCATCGCGCCGAGCGCGAGCGAGCTGACCTGCACACCGGTGCGGCCCAAGGTGCGGTACTGCATGGCCGTGTACCTCCATTTGCGTTCAAGCGGGCGGTGCGTTCGAGCGGGCAGTGCGTTCGAGCGGGTACTGCGTGTTCAAGCGGGCATGCGCGTCCGAGCGTCCGAGCGCGGCGATGGGACGCGTGACTTGGTCGCCGGCCCCCGCTCTGGCATCATGAGCAAACGGAACCGCGTCCCGTTTCGACGATACGGAACGTTGTCCCGTTTAGCAACCGCCGCGGTGAGAGGGGATGGTGCGGTGAAGGACGGCGACCCTGGCGAGGGGGGTCCGGCCCGGCCCAAGCGGGCGGACGCCCGGCGCAACGAGAAGACCCTGCTCGACGCCGCCGCCGCCGTCTTCGTCGCGTCGGGCGTGGACGCGCCGGTGCGCGACATCGCGGCCGAGGCCGGCGTCGGGACGGCCACGATCTACCGCCACTTCCCGACCCGCGCGGACCTGATCATCGCCGTCTACCGGCACCAGGTCGAAGCCTGCGCCGAGGCCGGTCCGGCCCTGCTGGCGAGCAGCGCCACCCCGTACGCCGCGCTCGGGCAGTGGATCGACCGCTTCGTGGACTTCCTGGTCACCAAGCACGGGCTCGCCGCCGTCCTCCGGTCCGACAACGCCGGCTTCGAGGCGCTGCACGCCTACTTCCTCGACCGCCTGGTACCGGTGTGCACCCAGTTGCTCGACGCCGCGGCCGCCGCCGGCGAGATCAGGTCCGACCTGGAGGCCATCCAGCTCATGCGCGGCGTCGGAAACCTCTGCATCGGCGCCGACAGCGATCCCCGCTACGACGCGCGCAGGCTGGTCGAGATCCTCATCGCGGGGCTGCGCCGGCCGTGATCCGCGGCCGGCGCGGGCCGGGTTAGGGTGCCGGTATGTGCGAGACGGGGAGTGCGCCGGAGGAGGCGCGGGCGTCCCTGCCGCGTCCGGCGCCGGGTGCGGCGGTCGATCCGATCGCGCTGGAGCCGGTGGACGAGGTCGAGATCGTCACCCTCGTCGACAACGTCTACGACGCGCTGCTGACCGGCGACGCCCGCACCCGCCGGGCCGGATCGGGCACGGGCGCGGTGACGGCGCCGCAGTTCGAGGAGGGCCGGACCTTCGCCGGGATGGTCGCCGAACACGGCTTCTCCGCACTGGTCACGGTGCGCCGGGACGGCCGCTCCACCACGCTGCTGTTCGACACCGGCCTGTCCCCGGACGCGATGGTCACCAACGCCGGCCGGCTCGGGCTCGGCCTCGGGGACGTCCAGGCCGTCGTCCTCAGCCACGGCCATTTCGACCACGTGGGCGGGCTGGCCGGGCTGGCGGGCAAGCGCGGCGTCCGGTCGCTGCCGATGGTGCTGCACCCGCTGGTGTGGACGCGCCGCCGGCTCGCGGTCCCCGGCAAGGAGCCGTACGAGTTGCCGACGCTGAGCAGGCGGGCGCTGGAAGGCGAGGGCTTCGAGGTCGTCGAGCGCCGCGAGCCGTCGCTGCTGCTGGACGGTAGCGTGCTGATCACGGGCGAGGTCGACCGGACCACCGAGTTCGAGCACGGCATGCCGCCGCCGCATCAGGCCTGGACGGGCTCGGGCTGGGAACACGACCCGCTGGTGGCCGACGACCAGGCGCTCGTCGTGCACGTCCGCGGCCGGGGGCTGGTCGTGCTGACGGGGTGCGGGCACGCGGGCGCGGTCAACATCGTCCGGCACGCGCGGCGGCTCACCGGCGTCGACCGGCTGCACGCGCTCGTCGGCGGGCTGCACCTGGGCGGCCCGGCCTTCGAGCCGGTCATCCCGCCCACCGTGGCCGCGCTGACCGAGCTCGCGCCGGACCTCGTCGTCCCTGGGCACTGCACGGGGTGGCGCGCCCAGCACGCGCTGGCCGCGGCGCTGCCGGACGCGTGGGTGCAGTCCAGCAGCGGCACCTCGTACCGCCTCACCGCCTAACCGCTCAGCCGTCCTGGTAGCGGGCCAGCAGCGGGAGGAACAACTCGTCCACGATGCCGATGACGCGCTCGTCAGGGACGGACTCGAACGTCATGATCATGTCGTGTCGCAGCAGGTCGAACGGCATCGCCAGCACGGACTCTGGGATGCTCCCGGGGACGAGTTCACCGCGGTCGGCCGCGCGCCGGTAGACCTCCGCCGACCAGAGCGAGCCGCGCTCGCCGAGGAGGCTGTCGCGCAGCTCGGCGGGGGTCGTCCCGGTCTCGGCGAACAGGCCGCCGAGCTGGGCGCCGATCATGGCGGCGAGGTCGATCCGCAGCCGGGTCGATGAGCGCAGCAGCGCGATGAGGTCGCCGCGCAGGCTTCCGGTGTCCGGGGCGATGACCGGGGCGGTCTCCCGCCGGTGCCGGATGGCCGCGACGACCAGTTCCGACTTTCCCGGCCAGCGGCGGTAGAGGACGGCCCTGCTGGTGCCCGCGCGGACGGCCACGCCCTCCATCGTCAGCGCGGCATAACCGGTTTCGACTAGTTCGTCCCAGGCGGCGCGGAGCAGCGCGTCCTCCAGCGTCTTGCCGCGCCGGCGACGGCCCGGCTGCTCGCTCACGACGCCCTCCGCTAAGAGTCACTTGTGTTTCTTAGCTCCGAAGCCTATCGTAGCGTTAAGAGACACTCATGACTCTTATCGAAGGACGCGGCATGACCACCGAGACCCGTCTCGACCCGAAGGTGCTCAGGACCGCCGGCGTGCTGATCGCCGGGATCCTCGCGGTCGTCTTCGACACCACGATCGTCGGCGTCGCGCTGCACTCGCTGGCCGCCGACCTGCACACCACGGTCGCCACCATCCAGTGGGTCACGACCGCCTACCTGCTCGCGCTCGGCATCACCGTCCCACTGAGCACCTGGGCCATGGCGCGCTTCGGTGGCAAGCGCGTCTGGATGTTCTCGCTCGCCGTGTTCCTCGCCGGGTCACTGGCGTCCAGCGTCGCCTGGAACGCCCCCGCGCTGATCGCCGGACGCGTCGTCCAGGGCGTCGGCGGCGGGCTGATGCTGCCGGTCATGACCACTTTGGTCGTCCGCGCCGCCGGGGGCCGGCTGCTCGGACGCACCACCGCCGTGATCGCCCTGCCCGCCCTGCTCGGCCCGATCCTCGGCCCGCTGCTGGGCGGCCTGATCCTCACGCACTTCAGCTGGCGGTGGATGTTCTGGGTGAACGTCCCGTTCTGCGTCGTGGGCCTGTGGCTGGCCGCGCGGTTCCTCGACCGCGACGACCCCGAGGCCCGCCCACGCCTGGACGTCCCCGGGCTCGCACTGCTGGCTCCCGGCATGGCCGCGACCATCTTCGGGCTCTCCGAAGCGGCCACCAAGGGCTTCACCGAACCCGGCGCCCTGGCCACGCTGCTGATCGGCATCGCCCTCGTCGCGGGCTTCGCCGCCTACGCGCTACGCCGTCCGGGCCCCCTCGTCGACGTCCGCCTGTTCGCCCACCGCCCCACCGCGTCGGCCTCGACCGTCCTGTTCTTCTCCGGCTTCACCCTCTACGGCGCCGTCCTGCTGCTGCCGCTGTTCTACCAGCAGATCCGCGGCACCACGGCCCTCGACGCCGGTCTCGCGCTCGTCCCGCAGGGCATCGGGGCCCTGCTCAGCCGCTCCCTGGCGGGCAGCCTCACCGACCGTCTGGGCGCCCGCCTCATCACGGTCATCGGCTTCCTGGTCGTCGGCGCCGCCACCGTCCCCTTCGCCTTCGCCGACACCCACACGAACACCTGGACGCTCGCGGTATGGCTGCTCCTGCGCGGCATCGGCCTCGGCGCCGTCACCGTCCCCGTCATGGCCGTCGCCTACCTCGGCCTGGACGGCGAGCAGATAGCCCACGCGAGCGTCCTGATCCGCGTGGCCCAGCAGATCGGCGGCTCCTTCGGAACGGCGGTGCTGGCGGTGATCCTGGCGCACGTCATGAGCACCGGCCACCCCGCCGACGCCTTCCACCAGTCCTTCTGGTGGGCCACCGGCTTCGCGGGCCTCGCCGCCCTGCTCTCCCTAACCCTCCCCGGCAGAACCACCACCGACCACCCCGCCCCAACCCCAGCCCCCGCGCCGGAAACCGCCCGCCCCCGGCCATGACCACGGAGAATCCACGGTGTCATCGAGGTCGCCCACGGATAGCCATAACAGCCCGCGCCAGTGCGGTGTCCACGAACGTCGACCGGGTCACCACGTCGTTGACTTGCGGCGTGTTGTTGCTTTCGACGCGCTCATACCAACAACACGCCGCAGATCAACGCACCCGGTGAACCTTGGTGGACACCGCACTAGCAGCGGTGTCACCAGGTGGCGCGGTGCTTGCCGGCATACCCGTACCGGCGGGACGTGACGTATGTGGTGGCGATCCAGGTCAGCAGGGCCGCGCCTGGCATGCCCAGCAGGGCGGCGACCAGCGTCATAGCGCGCCGCCCGCGAGGTAATGCAGCCGCCTGCGCGCTGCGTCGCGGTCGTGCGTCCGTAGCGGGAACTCGGCCCAGAGCCGGTCCTGCCGGACGGTCTCCCTAACGCATGCGTCCGCGTCCGGTCCGTACACGGCCGGCTCCAGCCCCGCCGCCGCCTCTCGGGCGGACAGGCGCAGGGCCAAGCGGGCGGTCCAGTGCTTCCCGTCCGCGTCGAATTCCAACGCTTCCACCGTCGCGACGCGTGCGCCGTAGTCTCGTTGTCCATCGGGCATCGACTCCTCGAAGTCGGTCTCCGTAGGCCCGTCCGGCGCTGCGAACGCCGGGCGGGCCGCTGTGCTCTCTGGGCTACTAACTGTAACCCTAAGTGTCCCTTAGTGTCTTTAGCTGTCCCCAACAATCCTCTGTCCTGCCATGTTCTGGGCCGTCATAGCGTGTCTTGGGTGGGAGAGATCGACCTCGACGGGCCGGAACCGCTCTTTGAGCAGGTAGCAGGCGTTCTGCGTGAACGCATCGCGGCAGGGACTTACCCGGTCGGGCGCCGCATTCCAAGCGTCCGGGACATCGCAGATGAGTTCCGGGTGTCGCAGACGACGGCGGAGGCGGCCGTTCGCGTCCTGCGGCGCGAGGGGCTTACGCGCGCGACCCGTGGACGGGGCACCTTCGTTATCGCGGTCCCGCCTGTAGACGACGTGTAGGCGTTTGTGGGTGCGCAGGGGGCGGGTGGGTCAGAGGGTTAAGAGGGTGGCGATCGCTTTTTCTAGGCGGGACGCGCGGGTGGCGGGGGTGCGGGCCTTGAGGAGCGGGAGGATGAGCAGGTAGCGGTCGGTTTTCCCGAGTTCCTCGAAGCGGGCGGCGGCCTGCGGGTCGGCGGCGAGTGCGGCGGCCAGGTCGGGTGGGACGGCTGCGTCGCGCTGCCGTTCGTAGGCGGCTTCCCAGCGGCCGTCCGCTCGGGCCGCCTCGATCTCCGCCATGCCGGCCGGACGCATCCGGCCGGCGGCGATCAGGGCCTCCGCCCGCTCGACGTTGACCCGCGACCACGGGCTGCCCTTCCGCCGCCGCGAGTAGCGCTGCAGATAGAAGTGCTCGTCAAGCGCCTTGCGCTGGCTGTCGATCCACCCGTGGCACAGCGCGACCTCGCCCGCCTCCCCGATGGTGAGCGACGCGACGGGCGCGTCCTTCTTGGCGATCTTCAGCCAGGCGCCGTCGTCGGTGTCGTGGTGCTCGGCCAGCCAGGCGTCCCATGCGGCGGCGTCCTCGAAGTGCATCATCGATGATCCTCATGTCCGGCGGTTCGCCCGGGGCTCGGGTGAGCCGCTTCCCATCCTGGTCGACGGGCGTGTGTGCACGTCAGCCCGGGAGCCCGAACATGGGGAGGCACGGGGCGAGACCTTCGATGGTGACGGGGATGGTGGCGCGCTTTTCCCAGTCGGCGCGGGTGAGTCGCAGCCGCTGTTCTATGGTCATGGCGCCTTGGACGACCGCGCGCTCGGTGCCGTTGTCCTGGTAGCCGAGCTTGCGCGACACCGCGCGGGACGCGTGGCTGTCCGCGAACGCGCTGGACAGGGCCTCGTCGGCGCCGAGGCCGGTGAAGGCCAGGTGCAGGACGGCGGCTCTCATCTCGGTGCCGATGCCCTTCCCGTGGTGCCGCATTCCGAGCCATGAACCCGTGTTCACCTGGCGGAGGACGGCGAAGTCGCGGGCGCGGACGTCCTGCTGGCCGACCACGTCACCGGCGTGGAACACGGTGAGGTGCAGCTGCCAGTCGTCCGGCGTCCACTGGCCGAGGGTGTGCCAGTGGTGCTGGACGACTCCCCGGGCGACGTCGGCGGGCGGGCGGTCCGTCCACGGAACCGTGAACGGTATCGTGCCGGGAGCGTGGACGCCCTGCGCCGCAGTGTTCGCCAGCGCGCCGAGCTCTTCGGGGGACGGCAACCGCAGTTCGAGGCGCGGGGTCCGCAGCCGCAGCCCGAGCAGGGGGAAATGTTCGGTCGGCATTCCCTCAGACTGCCTTGCCCGGCGTTGCCTGGGCATCCCGTTTTTCCGTTGCCGGGAGCGTGCCGCCGCCACGAGGATTCCCTTCATGCCTTCCTTCGCCGCCATGGACGGGACCCAACTCGCCTACCGCATCGTTGGCGAGGGGGAGCCGCTGATCTGCATTCCGGGCGGGCCGATGCGCGCCTCGTCCTACCTCGGTGACCTCGGCGGGCTGCTGGAGACGCGCCGGCTCGTCCTGCCGGACCTGCGGGGGACGGGCCGCTCCGCCGTGCCGGACGACCCGGCTACCTACCGCTGTGACCGGCAGGTAGCCGACATTGAGGCGCTGCGGGAGCACCTTGGGGCGGAGCGCGTCGACGTCCTCGCCCATTCGGCGGGCGGGGACCTCGCCCTTCTTTATGCGGCCAGGTTTCCCCAGCGGGTGCGGAGTCTTGTTCTCATTACGGCGCGTGCTCGCGCGCTGGGGATCGATTTCACCGGGGAGCAACGCTTGGAGGCCGCTCTGCTCAGGCAGGGTGAGCCGTGGTTCAGAGCAGGGCTCGACGCCTTCGAAGCCCTTTTGGCGGGCACGGCGAGCGACGCGGACTGGGAGGCCGCCGCGCCGTTCTTCTACGGACGGTGGGACGACGCCGCCCGGAAACATGCGGCCTCCGAGGTGGAGCAGACGAATGAGGAGGCCGCCGAGCTGTACACGTCCAGCGGTGCCTTCGCGGAGCCGGCGGCCGTGCGCGCTGCCGTTGCCGATACGCCCGTCCTGATTCTCGCGGGCGAGCTGGACGGCGGCCCGCTTCCCCGCGTGGCCGCGGACATCGCCGGGCTGTTCGCGAAGGCCGAACTGGTCGTGCAGCCGAGGGCCGGGCACTACCCGTGGCTCGACGGCCCCGGCCGGTTCGCCGGGACGGTGACGGGGTTCCTCAGAAACCGAGCATAAAGAAGATGATCCCGCCGATGACGTGGGCGAGGACGGTGATGACCAGCACCCCGATGAAGAGGTTCTTCGCCGTCGGATGATCGAAGTGGGAGCCGGGGCGCCCGCGCTGCGCCGAGCGCGCCTCGGCCTGCCGTTCGAGGTCGTCGAGCGACGGGAGGAAGGACGGTCGCCTCGGGGCCATGGATCGGTGTCCTTCCTGGTCGCGGTGAGGGGTGTCGGTTCCTGCAACGCCGTGGGAGCGCGGTTCTCTTCCGTCCGGAGCCTTCGGCGGTGACCGGACTCAGGCCCGGTCCGTGGGGTCCTTAGGTAGCTTTGGGGCATGTCGTCCTCTCTCCTGCCGCGTGCCACCGGGCCCGCGCGGCAGGTCTCGCAGTCGACGCGGCGCCGCAACCTCGGGGCCGTCCTGCGGGAGGTGCACCGGGACGGGGCGGTGTCGCGCACCGAGCTGGCCGAGCGGATGGGCGTCAACCGGAGCACGATCCTCACGCTGATCGCGAAGCTCGCCGCCGCGGGCCTGGTGCGGGAGGAGCCGTCGGCGGCGACGGGACGGGCGGGACGGCCCTCGCTGGTCGTCCGCGCCGAGAGCGGCCGCGCGTACGTGCTGGCCTTCGACGTCGCGGTCGACCGGATCGTCGCCGCCAGGGTCGGGCTCGGCGGCGCGGTGCTGGAGCGCGGGGAGGCGCCGCGGCGGCGGGGCCATGACGACCTGGAGGAGGTCGTCGGCGTCCTCGCCGGGTTCGGCCGCGCACTCCTGGCCGCCGCGCCCCCGGAGGCGGAGTGCACGGGCGTCGGCCTGTCCTACTGCGGCATGATCAGGGCCGTCGACGGGAAGGTGCGCCTGGCGCCGACCATGGGCTGGACGGACCTCGACGTCGGTCCGGAACTCGGCCGCCGGCTGGGCCTCGGGCTGCCCGTGGCCGTCGGCAACGAGGCTCATCTCGGCGCGCTGGCCGAGCACGCGCGCGGCGCGGGCGTGGGCAGCCGCAACCTCGTCTACCTGCACGGGGACGTCGGGGTGGGCGGCGGCATCATCGTCGGCGGCCGGCTGCTGGACGGCGACGAGGGCTACGCCGCCGAACTCGGCCACATGATCGTCAACCCGTACGACGGGCGTCCCTGCAACTGCGGATCGCGCGGCTGCCTGGAGGCGGAGGTCGGCGAACCGGCCCTGCTGGAGGCGGCCGGACGCGCCGGCGGTCCGCTCGGCCGGGACGGCGTGCGGGCGGTCGTGCGGGCGGCGGAGGAGGGCGACGCGGCCGCCCGTGCGGCCCTGGACGCGGTCGGCGGCTGGCTCGGCATCGGCGTCGTCAACCTGATCAACCTGTTCAATCCGGGCGTCGTCGTGTTCGGCGGCATGCTGAGCGAGATCTACCGGGGCTCGGCGTCCCGGGTCCGTGCGCGCGTGACGACCGGCGGCCTGCCGGTGTCGCGGGAGCGCGTCGCGCTCCGCACCGCCGCGCTCGGCTATGACGCGACGCTGGCGGGCGCCGCCGAACTGGGGTTCGCCGCGCTGCTGGCCGACCCGCTGGGCGTCCTCGGCGCCGGGAGCCTGGACCGCCCGTAGCGCTCGCGGAGCGCGCCTGCCGGATCGGGATCAGGCGTTCCCGCCCCAGCGGGGGCCGGCGTACCGGGCGAGGGTCATCTCGACCTCCTTGCGGGAGCCCTTGACGCGGTGCACGGGCACGACCACGATCCAGCCGGTCTTCCGGTCCAGGTAGCAGAGCGGCGTGCGCGGCCCGCGGGCCGGCGGCAGCGGGAGGCCGACCAGGGGGTACACGCAGACCGACCATCCGGCGTTCTCCACCCGCTGGACGGCGACCCGGGCGATCTCGTTCCACCCGTAGCGGACGCGGCGGCCGCTGTGGCTCAGTTCGAGGCCGTGCGGGCCCACCTGGAGTTCGACCGGTCTCGTCAGCCCGCTGACGAGCGGGATGATCCAGACCGCCGGGACGCGGACGAGCCATACCCCGAGGACGGCGATGAGCCCGAGGACGATCATCGGCCCGCCTTCGTCGAGCGCTTCCGGGTTGCCGATCGCGGCCAGCAACGCGAAGAGGCAGAGGCAGAGTCCGAGGAGAAGGCGGAGGGTGTGCCCGACGAGCGCGAGGACGACGGGTGTGAGGGCGGCAGTGAACCGCACGATATGGCCCTGGCCGATTCCGGGACGGGGCTGCCCCCCGCCCTGAACCCCGCCCTGAACTCCGACCGGAATCCCGCCCCGCATTTCGTTCTGCCCGGAGCTCTGATTCGGCCCGGGGCTGAATCGGCCGCCCTGGTCGGTCGCGGCTTTCGCGGTGAAGGGCAGGGTGGAGGGGAAACGGGTCAGCATTTCCTGGACGGGCTGCGGAAGCCAGGGGCCGCTCCGCCCGGCGGTCGTCAGCGCCTCCAGTAATTGCGCCGGGTCGGGCCGGGCCGCCGGGTCCTTCGCGAGGCAGGAGGCGACGATTCCGTGCAGCGGTTCGGGCAGGCCGTCCAGCACGGGTTCCTTGTGGACCACCCGGTAGGTCAGCGCTTCCGACGGCCCTTCGCCGAACGGCCGGACCCCCATGACGTGCGCGAGGACGGCGCCGAGCGCGAACACGTCGCAGGCCGGCGTGACGGAGCCTTCGGCCAGCAGTTCGGGCGCCATGAAACCGGGCGTTCCGACGTGCCCGGTGACGCCGGAGGCGTCGACGGCGCGGGCGATCCCGAAGTCGATGACGCGCGGGCCGTCGGCGGCGAGCAGCACGTTGGACGGCTTGAGGTCGCGGTGCACCACGCCGACGCGGTGAATGGCCTCAAGCGCCTCCGCCAGTCCCGCGCCGAGCACGAGGGCCGATTCCTGCGGGAAAGGCCCGTGCTCGGCGACGGCGGACGCGAGCGACGGACCGGGGACGTACGCCGTGACGAGCCACGGGATCTCCGCGTCCGGGTCGGCGTCCACGACGGGAGCGGTATGGAAGCCGCCGACCTGGCGCGCCGCCTCCACTTCGCGTTTGAAACGCCGCCGGAACTCGGCGTCGGCGGCCAATCCCGGATGGACGACTTTCACGGCCACCGGCCGGCCGCCGGGCGACGAGCCGAGGAACACCTGCCCCATTCCGCCGGCGCCGAGACGGCTCGACAGCGCGTACCGGCCGACCGCCCGCGGATCCTCGGGTCGCAGTTCCTCCACCGCAGCCTCGCTGTTCGGTCGTCCCGGGCCGGCACGCCCCGACGCGGATGATCTTTCAGATTAAATCGGACCGTCGCGGTCGGCGGTAGGTCATGGGACGCATTCCGCCGGGCGGCCGTTCTCGGTGTCCCCGCCCGCCTGCCGGCCCGCGTGCTCGGCCAGTTCCAGGTCGATGAACGCGCCGATCATCGCGCGCCACACCGCCTCCGCGACCTCGGGCGCGAGGCCCGCGTCCGCGGCGCGCCGCCGCGCCAGCGCGACGACCCGCTCCACCCGGTCCGGCGCGCGGACGGCCCGCTCGTCGGCCTTGAAGGCGGCGGCGGAGCGCACGAGGCCCTGCCGCTCGGCCAGCAGCCGGACCAGCTCGCCGTCGATGCCGTCGATCCGGGCGCGCACCTCGGCCAGAGAGTCCATGCGTTGATCATCCCATCCCGGGGGCTAGGCCCGGGAGGTGGTGAACCGGGTGATCGTGACCTTCTCCTTGGGCTGCCCGTCGTCGACGCCGCCCTCGGCGCCCTTCTGGGCGATCTTGTCGATGACGTCCATCCCGGCCGTGATCCGCCCGAAGACGGAGTAGCTGGGCGGGAGGTCCGGCGCGTCCCCGTACACGATGAAGAACTGGCTGCCGTTGGTGTTCGGCCCCGCGTTGGCCATGGCCACGGTGCCCCGGGAGTAGGTCGCGCCGGCGGTGTTCTCGTCCGCGAACTGGTAGGACGGGCCGCCCGTCCCGGTGCCGGTCGGGTCGCCGCACTGGAGCACCCTCAGGCTCGGGCTCGTCGTCAGGCGGTGGCAGGACGTTCCGTCGTAGAAGCCCTTCCCGGCGAGGAAGGCCAGCGAGTTCACCGTGCAGGGCGCCGCCGCCGGGTCCAGCCGCAGCTTCAGCGCGCCCGCGCTGGTCGTGATGGTCGCCTCGGTCGGCTGGCCGTCCGGGACGCGGACCGGCGGCGTCCCGACGGACCTGGCGTCGGAGTTCGCCGACGGCGGATAGCTGCAGGTGTGCCCGCCGGCAGCGGTCGTCCGCGCGGCCGCCGTCCCCCCGGCCGTCGCCTGCGCGGCCGGCTCGTCCGCCTTCTTCGCGCGGTCGCCGCGGTTCAGCAGGACCGCGGCGGAGAGCCCGCCCGCGACCAGCAGCATGACGGCCGCCGCGCCGATGACCGGGAGCCAGCGCCGGTTCCCGCCGCCCGGCGGCGGGCTCTCCGCACGGGGAAACCCCGCCGGCAGCGGCGGCGGCCCGCCCGGCGGTACTCCCGCTCCGGGCGGCGCGCCCCGTCCCGGCAGCGTCCCGGCGCCCGCCGGCGGGGCCGAACCCGGTCCCGTGCCGGGCGCCGTTCCCGCGTCGGGGAGCCACCCTGGCGACATCTCCTCGAACGCCGGCCCGGCGGGGGCCGGGACACCGTTCTCGCTGGGGGGCGTCCAGGGGGCGGACGAGGGGTGCGCGGCGGCGGGGTGCGCGGCGGCGGGGTGCGCGGCGGCGGCCGAGGTGCCCTCGGCGAGGAGGTTCGCGTCCGGGCCGATGTTCAGGAGGCGCTGCAGCACCTGGGTGGCGGTGAGGCGCGCCGCCGGGTCCTTGGCCAGGCAGGACGCGACCAGATCGTGCAGCCGCTCGGTCAGCGCGCCCAGCTCCGGCTCCCCGTACAGGATCCGCTGCATGATCGCCGGGACGGAGTCGGCCCCGAACGGCGGCACGCCGTTGGCGGTGTACGCCATCGTGCAGGCCCAGGCGAACATGTCCACCGGCGCGCCGCCGGACGACCCCGCGACCTGCTCGGGCGCCATGTAGGCGGGCGTCCCGACGGCGCCGGTCATGGTGGCGGACGTGGCGTCGAGCGGGCGGGCGATGCCGAAGTCGATGACCTTCGGGCCGTCCGGGCCGAGCAGCACGTTGGCCGGCTTGAAGTCGCGGTGGACGACGCCCGCCTCGTGGATCGCGGCGAGCGCGGTGGCGGTGCCGATGGCCAGCCTGACCTGCTCGTCCGGCGACGCGACGCCCTTCTCGGCGATCAGGTCCTTCAGCGACGGCCCGTCGACGTACTCGGTGACGATGTGCGGGATCTCGTCGTCGGCCGTGGCCGCGAGGACGCGGGCGGTGCAGAACGGCGCGACGCGCCTGACCGCGGCCAGTTCCCGGTCGAAGGCGGTGCGGGCCCGCGCGTCCCGTCCGAAGTCGGCGTGCAGGAGCTTCACGGCGACGCGCTGCCCGCTACCGGACTCACCCAGGAAGACGGTGCCCTGGGAGCCTTCGCCGATCCGCGCCGTCAACCGGAATCCGCCCACCTCGCGGGGATCATTGGCACGCAGTGGACGAGTTTCTGGCATTCGCGAAGACTATCCACCGGCGCGGGCCGGGGTCACTCCGTCCGGCCGATGCGCAGCAGCAGGTCGAGGAGGGTGGCCCGCTCGGCGTCGGACAGCGGGGCGAAGAACTCGGCGAGGACGTCGTCGGCGACCGCGTGCCCGGCCGCGAGCACCTTCTCCCCGGCGGGCGTGAGGTGGTGCTCGAAGCTCCGGCCGCGTCCGGGGCGCCGTTCGACGAGGTTCTGCGCGACCAGCCGCGCGGCGAGCGTCCCGAACGCCTGCTCGCTCTGGTACGTCTGCGCGGCCAGGGCGCGGGCGGACGCCCCCGGGGAACGGGCGATCGCCCGCAGCGCGTCCCACTGCGCCGGCGTGGTCCCGACGCGCGCGAGCCCGCCGTCCAGCGACCGGTGCTGCCGGTACTGGGCCTGCTTCACGGCTCTTGCGAGGACTTGTCCTTCGACGGGCATACCACCAGCCTAGAACCGTCCTACGAGGACGCTATGAGATCCCGGTACCAGGCATAGGACTTCTTGGGCGTGCGCTTCTGCGTCTCGTAGTCGACGTGGACGAGCCCGAACCGGGGGTGGTAGCCCTCCGCCCATTCGAAGTTGTCCAGCAGCGACCACGTGAAGTAGCCGCGGATGTCGATGCCCGCGTCGACGGCCTGGCGCACGACCTTGATGTGGGCGTTCAGGAACTCGATGCGGGACGAGTCGTCCACGACGCCGTCGGGGCCGATCTCGTCGGGGAACGAGCACCCGTTCTCGGTGATGTAGAGCGGCGGCAGGTCGTACCGGGTGTCGAGCGTCTGGAGCAGTGCCAGGAAGGCGTCGGGGACGATCGGCCAGCCCATCCCGGTGGTCGGGTACTCGGTGATGTCCACGATGTCGAAGGGCAGCGGCCCCTCGGACGGCGTGGCCAGCCGCGTCGGGTGGTAGTAGTTCACGCCCAGGAAGTCGATGGGCGAGGCGATGACGGACATGTCCGCGGTGCGGACGAACGGCGCGTCCCCCATCAGGCCGGGGTAGCGGCCGAGCAGCACGGGGTCGGTGAACAACCGGTTCATGAACGCGTCGAAGGCGTCGGCGGCCGGCTGGTCGGCGGGGGACGCGGCCCACGCGGGCGAGTAGTGGTTCGTCAGCCCGATCGAGCGGGCGCCGCGGCTGCGCAGGGCGTTGACGGCGAGGCCGTGGGCGAGGAGCTGGTGGTGCGCGGTGGGCAGCGCGTCCAGCATGAGGGCCCGGCCGGGCGCGTAGACGCCGAACGCGTAGCCGTAGGCCGTGACGACCACGGGCTCGTTCAGGGTTATCCACATGTCGACGCGGTCCGCGAGCCGCTCGGCGGCCAGGTAGGAGAATTCGGCGAACCGGTAGGCGGTGTCACGTTCCATCCAGCCGCCCGCGTCTTCCAGCGGTTGCGGGAGGTCCCAGTGGTAGAGGGTGGCGGCGGGGGAGATGCCCGCGGCGAGCAGCCCGTCGACGAGCCGGTCGTAGAAGTCGAGGCCCTTGCCGTTGACCGGACCGCTCCCGGACGGCTGTACGCGCGGCCACGCGATCGAGAACCGGTAGGCGTCGACGCCGAGGCCCGACATCAGCGCGACGTCCTCCGGCCACCGGTGGTAGTGGTCGCAGGCGACGTCGCCGGTGTGCCCGTCCCGGACGCGTCCCGGCGTGTGGGAGAAGGTGTCCCAGGTGGACGGTCCCCGCCCGTCCTCGTCGACCGCGCCCTCGATCTGGTAGGCGGCGGTGGCGACGCCCCACCGGAAGCCCTCCGGAAGCCCCAACGCGTTCCCCTCCCCGGCATGCCGAACCGAAATGCGAATAGCCTTCGGATGTTAGTCCCGGGGTGGTGCGGGCGGAAGACTCCGGTGGCCCCGGGGTGCCGAACGGCAGGCCACGCGGCCGGGCACCCCCGTCTTCGGGGGACAATGGCGGGGTGACCGAGATCCGGACCCCGCTCCGCCGCCGTCCCGCCCAGCGCCGCAGCGCCGAACGCGTCCAGCGGATGCTCGACGCCTGCGCGGAGATCCTCGACGAGGACGGCTACGACGGTCTCACCACCACGCGCATCGCGCAGCGCGCCGAGGTCGCGATCGGCTCGGTCTACCAGTTCTTCCCCGACAAGCGCGCGGTCGCGCAGGCGCTCGCGCTGCGCAACCTGGAGGAGTTCGGCGACCGGATCTCGGCCCGGCTGGCGGAGGGCGGGTTCGGCGACTGGTCCGACACGGTCGGCGCGATCATCGACATCTTCGTGGAGATGCACCGGACCCTGCCCGGCTTCCGGGTGCTGCGGTTCGGCGACGTCGCCGACGTCAACCTGCTCGACTCCGACGCCGACAACAACGCCGTCGTCGCCGACCGGCTGCGCACGATGATCGTCGAGACGTTCGGCGTCCAGGACTCCCCCGGCCTCGCCACCGCCCTCGCCATCTCGGTCGAGGCCGGCGACGCGGTGCTCAAGATGGCGTTCCGGCGCGACCCGTCCGGCGACCCCGAGATCGTCGCCGAGGCCGAGCGCCTGATCCGCGGCTACCTGGCCGCCCACATCCAGGAGACCTGACCGGAGGCCCGGCCGCTCCATGGCGCGGCTCGCTTGGGCGGGTGGTCTGGGCGGAACCGTGCTGCTTGTGCTTTTCGTCCAAGTCGCGGTGGTCAGGGGGCCCACTCCCGGAAAAGGTGGGATGCGGGAGACGCGCTGTGGCAGACTCCCACCGCACAACGCGACCGAACGGGTGAGTTCGCTGGACGAAGAGAGACTGCAGGCGCAGAACAAGCTGCTGATCCGGCAGCGGGTGCGCCTGATGGTGAACCAGTACGAGGTGCACGCGGAGACGCCGGACGGCGGGGAGGGCGAGCTGCTCGCCTTCGCGCAGCAGAAGCGGCTCGCGTTCAAGGAGCAGGTCACCCTGTACTCGGACGACTCCAAGACGCGTCCGATCCTCGGCTTCAAGGCGCGCAAGCGCATCGACCTGGCCTCCGCCTACGACATCACGGACGCGCACGGCCAGCCGATCGGCGTCTTCCGCAAGGACTTCAAGAAGTCGCTGCTGGCGTCGACCTGGCACTTGGAGCAGCCGGGCCTCGGCGTGACGACGGGCACCGAGCGCAACAAGTTCGTGGCCGTGCTGCGGCGCGTCTGGCAGGTCATCCCGTACGTGGACAGCCTGCCGTTCGCCTGGCCGTACCACTTCGACTTCTACGCCGGCGACCAGGTCGTCTTCTCCGTGGAGAAGAAGTTCGGCTTCCGCGACCGCTACGTCGTCGAGATCAAGGACCCGCGCCTCGACCGCCGCCTGGTCATCGCCCAGGCCGTGGGCCTGGACGCCCTCCAGTCGCGCTGACGGCGGCGCTCCGCCGCAGGCCGCCGCCCGCATCCCCCGTCCGGGGTGCGGGCGGCGGCTTTTGTCAGTGGGTTCTTGCAGGACGCTGGTTTCCTCGCGCTTTACATGTTACGAAGGTATGTAAAGCCGTGGGCGGTTGAACACCGGCGTCGCGACGGCGCGGCGCAACGCCTGAGGAGGATCCCCCCGTGAGTTCGTTCGACTTCTACTCCACCCCTGTCCCCACTGAGACGTGGAACGTCCCCATGGCGGGCGACACCCGCTTCACCTGGGAGTACGACGAAGGGCGCGACCGGCTGCTGAGCCTGTACCAGAAGGGCAAGGACAAGCAGTGGGACGCGCAGAAGCGCATCGACTGGAGCCTCGAGGTCGACCCGCTCAACGTCGCCGGGCTGCCGGAGAACTTCAACCCCCTCTTCGGGTCCGACATCTGGGAGAAGATGTCGCAGAAGGAGCGGGACGAGTTCGGCCGCCACCAGGGCTCCTGGCTGTTCAGCCAGTTCCTGCACGGAGAGCAGGGCGCGCTGAACGTGTCGGCGCGCATCGTCCAGTCCGTCCCCGACCTGGACTCGAAGTTCTACGCCGCCACCCAGACCATGGACGAGGCGCGGCACGTCGAGCTGTACACGAAGTTCGTGCACGAGAAGATCGGGATGTACTACCCGATCAACCAGGACCTGGCGAAGCTGCTCGCCGAGTCGCTGGAGGACAGCCGCTGGGACCTGCCCTACCTCGGCATGCAGGTCCTCATCGAGGGCCTCGCGCTCGCCGCGTTCGGGCTGTACCGCGACATGTCGACGAACCCCCTGGTCAAGCAGCTCCTCGCGTACGTCATGCAGGACGAGGCGCGGCACGTCGCGTTCGGGCGGCTCGCGCTCAAGGACTACTACGCCGAGCTCACCGACAAAGAGCGGGCCGAGCGCGAGGAGTTCGTCGTCGAGGGCTGCTACCTCATGCGCGACCGGTTCAAGGGCCGCGAGATCTTCGAGACCCTCGACATGCCCGTGGACAAGTGCATGGAGTACGTCGACAACTCCGACATGTACACCCTCTATCAGTCGCTGCTGTTCAGCCGGATCGTCCCCTGTGTCCGTGACGTGGGCCTCTGGGGCGACAAGGTGCAGGCCGCCTACCAGGACATGGGCGTCCTCGACAACGCCAAGGCCGACCTGGAGGCGCTGATGAAGCAGGACGAGGAGATCGCCGAGAAGGTCGACGAGGAGAAGTACGCGGCCGAGCTGGCCGCGCGCAAGGACGAGGTCGACGAGGCCATCTCGCTCGGCTCGGCCGAGTAGCCGGCACCCGTCAGGCGGGGGCGTCCTTCGGGGCGCCCCCGCTTCGGCTTTTATTGGAAATTGTCGTCCTTTGGTGGGGAGATAATGCCGCTGATCAATTCTGGAGATCTTTCTGCTGTTCGTCAATTGATTCTCGAATCGGCCATGCGCGACCCCGGGTTGTACTAGCGTCCCCGCTCGACGGTGCGCCGTTACGCCAGCCGCGCGGGGCGCACATCGCAGTGCAGGGTCTACGCACCTGTGGGTGCTATGCACGTGCAGGGTCAAAGCCGAAAAAACCCCGGGGGAAAAATGAAGTTCTCAGCCAGGAGCCTGGTGGGCGCCGCCGTCGTCGCCCCGTTCGCGGCGGCGCTGGCCGTCGCCGTCGTGCCCGCGAGCGCCGCGCCCGGCCCGTCCACCGCGCTCCTCTACGACACCGCCGCCGCGGCCCACCCGGTCACCCGGACGCTCCCGCGCACGGTCGTCCAGAGCGGCGGCCGCACCGCCGAGGCGGCGACCGGCACCGCCGACGGCGCGCTCCGCGCCGCGCCGGGCACGTCCCGCCTCCGCTCCGGAGAGGCCCGGTGCACGGGCGAATGCCTCCGCGCGCGGCGCGCCTCCGGTACGGGCGGGCTGCCCGTACCGGCCGCTGCCGCGAACGGGGCGGTCAAGAAACTCGGCGACACGATCGGGGGCGCCGGGCTCGGCCAGCTCGCGGGCGGGCGGCCCGCCCTCCCGGCCGGTCGCCGTGCCGGGGCGCCGGTGAGCATGGCGCTGCCGGCGGCGCCCGCCGACCTGCCGAGCGTCCCGTCCGCGCTCGCTCCGGCCCGGCCCGGCGCGACGCCGGCGTTGGGCGCCGTGCTCTTCCCGTCCCGCCGGCGGCAGGCCGTGCCGGCGCCGTCCGACGACGTCCTCGGCCGCGCGAACGGCACCGTGAACAAGGTCGGCGCGGGCCTCGACCAGGCCGAGGGGGACGTCGGCCATGTCGTGGACGTGCTGACGGCCACGGACCGTTCCGCGCGGTCGGCGGGCGGCCCGCCGGCGCCCGGCCCGCTGTCGATGCCCGACGCGGCCGCGCTGGGCCTCCCCGGCCTGCCCGCCATCGGGTGATATATCGCTTCCTGTCCAACGCTCACGAGGCGTTCCGCGGATGCCGTCGCATCGTGCGGAACGCCCCGTTCCGTTGCCGAGCAAGCGATTGTTATATGCCCGAAATCACACCTCTATGGGAAGTAAAGACGATCTACAAACCGAGTTACCGCGCGGAGTCGGGCAACTCCTCAGCGCAAAGACTAGGGTGACAAACCCCACAAACCAGGGCCCTGCGGCTTGATTCACACGAGACGCAACGTACGGTCAAGGACTTGTGCGGCGTTTTCGAGATCAAAAGTGAAGATGCCTTTCCAGCCGCACCTGCCG
Source organism: Actinomadura monticuli (assembly GCF_041463655.1). NCBI lineage: Bacteria > Bacillati > Actinomycetota > Actinomycetes > Streptosporangiales > Thermomonosporaceae > Actinomadura > Actinomadura monticuli. Next base: position 181,637 of record NZ_JAXCEI010000009.1, on the reverse strand, counting down.
GACGCCGGACCGCGATGACGCGGACGCGCCTGAGAGCGGCGCGGAGAGACGGGCAAGCGAGCCCGCGGGCGGCGGAGGACTCGGGGGACGAACGAGGTCGCCTGAGCGCGCCGTGAGAGAGCCGGGCGTCCGGGGTCCTGTCCCCTAACAAAGGACTCCTCTGTGGGTAGCCCTGTCAGGCGTCTTCTTCGAGCGCGCCTACGCACCGTCCTGATCGTCTCCGGAGCCGCCGTCGCCGTTCTGGCAGCGGGCGCGTTCGCCCTGGTCAACGACAACGGATCCGCCGAATCGGCGCAGGCCGCGCAGACCGCGCCGCCGCCCGGCGACCCGCTCGCGGGCCGGCCGGGGACCGGCGCCCCGCGGGCCGACCGCGGTAAGCCGCGCGCACCGGAGCCGGCACCGAAGCAGAAGCCGGCGAAGTCCCGTACCAAGTCCGACACCACGGCCGCGCACCTGGCGAGGCCGGAGAAGAAGACCGGCAAGAAGAAGCGGAAGGTCCTCGACTCCGGCTCCTGCGAAGCCTCCTACTACTGGGAGGGTCAGATGACCGCCAGCGGCGAGCGCTTCGACCCGAGCAAGCTGACGGCCGCGCACAAGACGCTGCCGATGGGCTCCAAGGTCCGCGTGACGAACAAGAACAACGACCGCTCGGTCACCGTCCGCATCAACGACCGCGGCCCGTACGCGGGCGGTCGCTGTCTGGACCTGTCCAGGGCCGCGATGAAGAAGGTCGGCGGCACCGGGTCGGGCGTGATCCCGGTCCGCTACGAGGTCCTCTCCCGCGGCTGATCCGCGGCATCATCGTCCGACCCGCCGCCCGGCGGGCGCTCCACCGCGCCCCGCCGGGCGGCGGCCGTGTCTCACAGGCCGTACCTCACAGGCCGTACCTCACAGGCCGTACCTCACAGGCCGTACCTCACAGGCCGTGCCTCACAGGCCGTGCCTCACAGGTGGTGCCCGGCGACGGCGCCGGGACGGGCCTGCGGAGCGTCCTGCTCGCCCGCCGCCCAGGCCCCGTGCCGCTCGTCCGCCGACCGCGCACCGGCCCGATCGGCCTGATCGGCTTGATCGGCTTGATCGGGCGCCTCGGCGTCCAGGGGACGGGCCAGCCGGTCGCGGAACCAGTCGGTGAGGGCCGTGTCGACCTGGACGGCCTCGGTGATCGGCGGGCGGGGCTCGGTGCCCGGTTCGGCGGCCAGCGCGTGCCCCATGCGGAACGTGGTGGACTCCACCGGCCCGGCGCCGTGCAGGCGCAGCACGTCGCGCAGGCCGCTGATCTCCCGGGCGGGGACGACCCGGTCCCGGGCGCCGCCGATGAGGAGCGTGGGGACGTCCCGTCCGGCCATGCCGGGCGCGAGGGAGCCGAGGTCGAGGCGGTCGGCGAGGGCGACGGCGTGCGGCGACCAGTCCCGGTCGCGGCCCGAGCGCTTCTCCACCGCCCGCGCGGCCCGTCCCGGGGCGACGACGGGCGTCACGAGCGCGGCGGCGGCCACCGGCACCTCGCCGCGCAGGACGGCCAGCAGCGCGGCGGCGGCGCCCGCGCTGAAGCCGGCCAGCGCCACGGGGCCGTCCGGGAGCGCGAGGTCGCGGCGGATGTCGGCGAGGGCGCCGGGCAGCCGCTCCACGGCGCCCTCGACCGCCGCGCAGTACGCCTCGACGGCCTCGCTCTCCAGGATCGCGCCCGAGCCGAGCCCGCCCGGCGAGCGGCCCGGCAGGTCGAGGAAGACCCGCCACACCGGCACGCCGGTCATCGGGATCGCCGCCGCGAGCGCGGCCGCCGTGCGGGGCGGGTCGAACCCGGGCCACGCCACGATCAGCCGGACGGGGCCCGATGCGGTCGCGTCGACCGCGGTCGGGGGCAGCGCGACGTAGGGGTCGCCTGCCGCGGTGCCATGGACGGGACGGTTCGAATGGTCGCCGCTCATATCCGTTCGTCAGCTCCTGCGATGCTCGACGGGCCAGGCCGGTCGTGCTGGGGGAGGCGCCCGTGCGGACATGCTCGCAGCGCGCACCAGCCGACACGCCGCGAATCGCCGCGGGTCGCCGGGAGAGTGATGAAGAACTTGCTGGCGGTAAGGCGAATGGGGCCGCGGCGTGACGTTTGCCCCTGGGGTCCCGCGATCATTCCGGCACCGGCGGCGGAGGGGCGCCTGTGACTCGCGCCTCATGATCGGAGCAGGGGAACATTTCCGGCACTCGTCGCGTCCTAGATGAGCGTGGGCGCCGCGGGGGCGCGCCCTCATCAACCTGACGAGGAGTGCTCGTGGACAGGAAGCGCAGTGCGGCCGCCGCAGGGCAGGCCTGGCAGATCTACAGCGAGACCCTTCAGCCCGACGCGCCGGGGCTCTGGACGCGGGTCCGCGCCGTCCCCCGGATGCTCAAGGCCGTCCTCCGCGGCCAGTACAAGGGCATGTCCTTCGGGACGCTCGGCCTGCTCGCCCTGGGCCTCGTCTACATCATCTCCCCGATCGACGCCGTCCCCGACGTGATCCCCATCGCGGGCATCGTCGACGACACCGGCCTGGCGCTGTGGCTGGCCGCCGTCCTCGTCAAGTCCGCGGGCGACTTCGTCACCTGGGAGCGCGGCGGACGCCCCACCGTCATCGTCGGCGAACCCGTCGACTGACCTCGGCGCTCCGCCGCGCGGCGGACGTGAGCGTCAGGAGGCCGGTGCGCTCAACTCCTTGGCGAACCGCTCCGCCGCGTCCCGCATGACCGGGATGACGGCGGGGACGGCCTCGCGGGTCATGCGCCCGGACGGACCCGACACCGAGATCGCCGTCAGCGCCGGGGCCCCACGCAGCGCGACCGCGACGCAGCGGACGCCGATCTCCTGCTCCTCATCGTCCAGCGCGTACCCCTGCTCGCGAATGCGCTCCAGCTCGGCCAGCAGGGCGTCCGGGTCGGTGAAGGTGTTGGGCGTGTGCGCGTCCATGCCCGTCCGGGCCAGGATCTCCCGCACGCGCTGATCCGGCAGCTGCGACAGCAGCGCCTTCCCCACGCCCGTGCAGTGCGGCTGGACGCGCCGTCCCACCTCGGTGAACATGCGCATCGAGTGCTTGGACGGCACCTGCGCGACGTAGACGGCCTGGTCGCCTTCGAGCACCGCCATGTTGGCCGTCTCGCCGACCTCGTCCACGAGGCGGGCCAGCACCGGCCGCGCCCACGTGCCCAGCAGGCGGCTCGCGCCCTCGCCCAGCCGCACGAGCCGCGGTCCCAGGGCGTAGCGCTTGGACGGCTCCTGCCGCACGTAGCCCTGGTTCACCAGCGTCCGCATCAGCCGGTAGATGGTCGGCATCGGCAGCCCGGAGACCTCCGTCAGCTCGGACAGCGCCATCTCGCCCCCCGCGTCCGCCAGATGCTCCAGCAGGTCGAACGCGCGCTCCAGCGACCGAACGGCCTCCGCCACGCCGGTCTCCTCTCCCTCGCAATCCACCCGATTCTACGGAGAACCGATTTCGCTGTGCGAAAGAGGGGGGGTTGCCAGAGTGATGCACGTTACTCGTCGCGGCGATGTGGCAATAACTGTCTGTGCCCGGCGCCGCGGCGCCGCCCCCCTGGCAGCCACGAGAGTAGACCGCTGGGGGGAACGGTGCGCCGAGGGACACGCTGGGCCGCGATCGCGGCCGGCGCCACGCTGGCGGCCCCGATGACGACGAGCCCGTCCGCCGGGGCCGTACCGGACGCACGCCAGCCGGCGGTCCGCTTGCTCATGGACATCACGGCCTCCGGCCCCACCACCACCGGATCCGGTCGCGCACTGACGTACACGGCCCGCCTCCACGCGGAAGGCGGTGTCGCCCATGACGCCACGCTCCTGCTGACCGCGGGCCCTCCCCTGTCGTGGACGCGGCACTCTCCCGACTGCGTCCCCAGCGGTCGCGGCGAACTCCGCTGCGCACTGGGCGACCTGGGCGAGGCACCGACCGAACGAACGGCCACCGTCCGAATCCCGGCCTCGGCGACGTCGGCCCCGTCCGGGAAGCCGATGACCGTCCTCGCGGTGGCCAGAGCCGCCAACGCCCCACGCCGCACGATCCGCGCAGTCTTCGCCGTCACCGCCCCGCCGGCCGAACCCTGCGCGCCCGGTTCCGCGGATACCGGCGGTGAGCCATGCCCGTCCGCGCAACCTTCCGGCCCGAAGCCGACCGCTGGCGATGACCCCGAAGCCACGACGGCCCCGACACCAACGGGCGGCCATTGCGCGACCGGCATGGCGAGCACAGGCGCCAAGCCCTGCCCCGCGACGAGCTCGTCCGGCACCAAGCCGAGCCCGAGCGGTCACGCCGGACCCGCGTCACCGACCGGTCCGACCGCGCAGCCTTCGAGTGGGACGCCGACGACCGCCGATGGGCATTCGCCCAGGGCGTCGTGCGGCAGCCAGGCGGGCAGCGCCGCCACGCCCTGCCCGGTGACGGGTTCGTCGTCGGGTGGTCCGTCTGCGCAGCCTTCGAGTCGGACGCCGACGACCGCCGATGGGCATTCGCCCAGGGCGTCGTGCGGTAGCAAGGCGAGCAGTGCCGCCAGACCCTGCTCCGCGACGGGTTCGTCTGGTGCCGGGTCGAGCCCGAGTGGTCATCCTGGGCCTGTTCCGCCGGGCGGTCCGTCCGTGCTGCCTTCTGGGCCGAAGCCTAAGCCGAAGCTGACGCCGGGGAATGGGCATTCGCCTAAGGCGTCGTGTGGCGACCATAAGGGCAGTGCCGCCGGATCCTGTCCTGCGACGGGTTCGTCTGGTGCCGGGCCGGGAACAGATGGTCATTCTGGGCCAGTGTCGGCGGGGGGTGCGCCTGTGCGGCCTTCCGGCGCGAAGCCGACGGCAGGTGATGGTCATTCGCCTAAGGCTGCGTGTAATGGCGGCAATACGGGTGCTGGCTGTTCGAGTGGTCATTCGCCCGATGGTGAGGGGAGTTCTTGGCCGCACTCGTCCAGTCCGGAAGCGGATGATTTCGGGGCCGCGGGAGGGCCCTGCGGGGGTGGGTCGTGTGTTTCGGCGGAGCCGTCCGGTGGCGAGCCGGGCGTGAGCGCGCCGGATGCGTTCGCGGTGCCGAGTCTGCCCGCCGTGTCGCCGCCAGGGGCGGTCGTGCTGCCGCCGGTGAACGCGCCGCCGGGGCCGCGGGTCGCGCCCGGCGAGACCCGGATGACGCTGATGGCGCCCGCCGGGATGGAGGAGGCGGACGAGACGGACTGGGCGGTCGTGATCGGAATAGCGCTCGTGGCCGAGATCGGCCTGCTGTGGGGCGTCGCCTGCGTCGGGCTGCTGCGGCGGCGGCTGGCCTTGCACCGGGCGGTTTCCCGCGGGTGATTCGGCGACGGGAACGGCCGGAGACAGCCGTATTGAAGGACAGGCCATCCCAAATCGGGTCCGGTGACAGTAGGCTGACCGCCTGATAGTAAATGCTGTCGTGACGGACGGGTGATCCGCTATGTCAGACGCGACGATGCAATGTCCTAAGTGCGAGTCGAAGCTCGGCACGCACGAGCGCCACGGGGTCGTGATCGAGGAATGCCCCGGATGCAAGGGCGTGTTCCTCGACCGGGGCGAGCTGGAGCAGTTGATCGACGCCGAGAGCCGCTATCTCGCGGAGCTTCCGGACGAGGTGAACCCGCAGACGAGCTACCAGGGACGGCACCGCCGGGGCATCATGGAGACGATCTTCTCCGGTGGGTGAGCAGGTTTCCGCACGGTAGGTGACCAGGCGGACGCCCAGGCGAATCCTCTTGTCACGGCGGTGACAAACCGGGGTTCGGCGAATGTGACCGCGAGCTAATATCGCGCACTGACTACCATCGGGTAGCTTGACGATCATCGCCGGTCGCCGAGGGCGTCGAGACACAGCCGTCCGGCCGACGCGGCCACACCCGCCGACGGCCCACCCGTACCGCACCGGGCCCGTCCGGCCCGTCCCCCCGGGAGAATGATCCATGGCATTGGGCTCGCTGCTTCCCGATCTGCTGCCCGGCGGCTCCGGCCGCACCCCGCTGATCGAACGGGTCGCCAGGTGGGCGAGGGAGAAGCCGGACGCGCCGGCCTACACCTTCGTCGACTACTCCGCCGACCCGGCGGGCGCGCACATCACGGTGAGCTGGGCGGAGACGGACCGGCGCGCGCGTGCGGTCGCGGTGGCGCTGCGCCAGGTCAGCGGGCCGGGAGAGCGGGCCGCGCTGCTGCTGCCGCAGACGCTCGAGTACATGATGACGATGCTCGGCGCCATGTACGCGCACATCATCGCGGTGCCGCTGTTCTCGCCCGACCTGCCGGGGCACGCCGACCGGCTGATCGGCGCCTACGGCGACTCCGAGCCCGCGGTGATCGTCACGACGCGGAACGCGCTGCCGCATGTGGAGAAGTTCCTCGCCGACCACGACGTCCCGCAGCCGAAGGAGATCCTCTTCGCCGAGGAGATCGACCTGGCGCTGGCGGACCGCTGGGAGGACGAGCCCATCGCGTTCGACGACCTCGCGTACCTGCAGTACACGTCGGGGTCGACGCGCCGTCCCGCGGGCGTGGAGATCACGCACGGGAACGTGACGGCGAACGCGGCGCAGCTGTGGGCCGGGTGGGCGCCCGACAGGCCGAACCCCGAGCTGGTCAGCTGGCTGCCACTGTTCCACGACATGGGCCTGATCGCGACGATGGCGCTGCCGCTGGTGAACGGCGACCACGCGATCTACACCGACCCGGTGTCGTTCATCATGAACCCGATGCGCTGGCTGCAGCTGATCGCGGACCGTCCGGGCAAGAACGTCTACACGGCGGGGCCGAACTTCGCCTACGAGTACGTCGCGTCGATGGCGTCGCCGGAGAAGCTCGCCGGCCTGGACCTGTCGGGGCTGACGACCTGCCTGAACGGCGCGGAGCCGATCCGCACGTCGACGCTGTCGACGTTCGCGGAGGCGCTGGCGCCGGCGGGGCTGCGGCCCGGCGCGCAGGCGCCGGGCTACGGGCTGGCGGAGGCGACGGTGTTCGTCACCGCGGCGGCCGAGGACACCCCGCCGAAGATCATTTCCGTGGACCGGGAGGCGCTCACCCAGGGTGACCTGCGGCTCCTTGAGGGCGGCTCCGAGCTCGTGTCGTGCGGCGGCCCGTGCGGGCAGATCGTCGCGATCGTCGACCCGGAGACGCGGCTGGAGCAGCCGGACGGCCGGGTCGGCGAGATCTGGGTGCACGGGCCCAACACGGCGCCCGGCTACTGGCGCAACTCCGAGCGGAGCCAGGACACGTTCGGCGGCGAGCTGAGCGAGCCCGGCGAGCTGCCGGCCGGCCCCTGGATGAAGACCGGCGACTACGGCGTCGTCCACGAGGGCGAGCTGTACGTCACCGGCCGCATCAAGGACCTCATCATCGTGGACGGCCGCAACCACTACCCGCAGGACATCGAGGTCACGACGCAGGAGGCGCACCCCGCCATCCGTCCCGACTACGTCGCGGCGTTCGCGCTCACCGGGGAGGAGACGGAGCGGCTGGTGATCGTCGCCGAGCGGAACCGCCGCGTCCCTCTCGGACGGCTGGACGTCGACGAGGTCGAGACGGCCGTGCGCGGCGCCGTCAACATCGAGCACGAGATGAGCGTCCACGACTTCGTGTTGATCGAACCGGGTGGCGTGTCGCGGACGTCCAGCGGGAAAATCGCACGGGCGGCGACGCGGCAGCGTTACCTTGACGGCGAGCTGTCGACGACGGCGGCGCGTCTCGCCGCGCGCAAGTAGGGCGTTCCGCGGACGGCTCGCATCCGGCGCGGCCCGCGGGCCGCGGTGAAACAGGAGGACCATGCTTTCGGGGCTGGGGCGTCTCATTCACCGGCGACGCTGGACCAGCCTTGCGCTGATCCTGGTGACGACCGTGGTCGCGGGCGCCTGGGGTCTCGGCGTGCTCGCCAAGTTCAAGGAGGGCGGCTTCGAGGACCCGGACGCGTCCTCGACGCTCGTCGCGAAGCTGGGCGCGACCTACTTCGGCAGCACCAACCCCGACGTCCTCGTCCTCTACACGAGCGACACGCTGACGGTGGACGACCCGCGCTACGAGGCGAGCGTCGTCAGCACCGTGGCGCGGCTGCCGAAGGCGCAGGTCGAGGAGATCATCTCCTACTGGTCGTTCGACGGTAAGGCGGCGGAGACGTTCGCGTCGCACGACCGGCACTCGACGTTCGTCGCGGTGAAGATGCGCGGCGAGACCGGCGCGACGAAGACCGAGAACTACCACGTCATCAAGGACCGGCTGGCGGCGCCGGGGCTCCGCGTCCAGTACGGCGGCGCGATCCCGCTGGGCGAGGAGTTCGGCAAGCAGGTCGTCGCCGACATCGTGCACGCCGAGACGATCACGATCCTGCCGCTGCTCATCCTGCTGGTGATCCTGTTCGGCGCGTTCGTGGCGGCCTCGCTGCCGTTCGTCGTGGGGATCTTCTCGACCATCGGCGGGCTGGCCGTCCTCCATGTGGTGACGTACGCGGCGGACGTGACGTCGTTCGCCCTGGAAGTCGTCACGATGATGGGCGTCGGCCTGTCGATCGACTACTCGCTGTTCATCATCAGCCGGTTCCGTGAGGAACTGGAGCGGGGCATGTCCGCGCAGGGGCTGCCACCTGGGAAACCCTGGAAACGGGAGCGGGACAAGGCAGCGCGCAAGGCCGCCAAGAAGGAGTACAGGGCGGCCCTGAAACCGATCCGGGAGTCGGCCCTGGCCGCCACCATGGCGACCGCGGGCCGCACCATCATGGTCAGCGGCATCACCGTGTCGGCGGCCCTCGCGGGCCTGCTGCTGTTCCCGCAGATGTTCCTCCGGACGATCGGGCTCGCCGGCATAGCCACCGTCATGGTCGCGGTCTTCGGCGCGACGGTCCTCCTCCCGACGCTCTTGGCGATCCTGGGGCCGCGCGTCGAGATCGGGCGGATGCCGTGGCGGCGGCCTTCGTCCAAGCGTGCGCAGCGCGACCCCGAAAGCGGCTTCTGGTACCGCCTCGGCCACAGCGTGATGAAGCATCCCGTGCCGTACTTCGGGGTCGTGCTCGTCATCCTGGGCGTGATGTTCGTGCCGTTCCTGAACGTCCAGTTCGGCAGTGTGGACGCCCGCGTCCTGCCCAAGGACAGCCCCACCCGCGCCGTGGTCGAGACCATCAAGAAGGACTTCCCCAACGGGTCCGCCGAACCCATCGACGTGGTCGTCTCCGGCGACCTGATCCCGCGCGACTGGACGCCCGCCAAGAAGGACGACCCCATCCCGCCCTACCTGGAGGAGTTCCGGCAGAACCTCGGCAAGCTCCCCGGCGTCACGGAGGCCCAGTTCACCGGCTACTCGGGCTCGTACGGGGGCGTGCGCATCTCCGTCACGCACAAGTACGAGCCGATGGACGAGCACGCCCAGGACCTCGTCACCAAGATCCGCGGGATGAGCCTGTCCAAGGACGGCTACCCGATGCACGTCGACGTCGGCGGCAGCACGGCCGCGCAGATGGACCTGATGTCCAGCCTGATGCGCACCCTGCCGAAGATGGCGGTGTTCGTCGGCGTCGCCACGTTCATCCTGCTCTTCATGTTCTTCGGGTCGATCGCGCTGCCGCTGAAGGCGATCGTGATGAACGTCCTGTCGATCGGGGCGTCGTTCGGCGCGATCGTGTGGGGCTTCCAGTACGGGCATCTCGCCGGCGTCCTGGACTTCACCCCGACGGGCGGCGTCGAGGCGACCAGCATGATCCTCATCCTCGCGGTCGTGTTCGGCCTGTCGATGGACTACGAGGTCTTCCTGCTCAGCCGGATCCGGGAGGAATGGGACCTCACGCACGACAACCGGGCGGCGGTCGCGTCCGGCATGCAGCACACCGGCGGCATCATCACCAGCGCCGCGCTGCTGTTCCTCGTCGTCATCGCCGCGTTCAGCATGGCGGGCATCACCGTCGTCAAGCTGATCGGCGTCGGCATGTTCGTCGCGGTCGTGGTGGACGCGGCGCTCGTCCGGTCGCTGCTCGTCCCGGCCACGATGCGGTTCATGGGCTCGGCGAACTGGTGGCTGCCGCCCGTCCTCGCCGGCCTGCACGCCCGCATGGACCTGCGCGAGCACACCGCCTTCGCCCCGGCGGGCGCGACCGCCGCGCCGCCGCGCCTCCCGGACGAGCAGCCGTTCCCGTACGCGCTGCACTGGGAGGAGGCGGGCCCGACGCCGGCCGCCCCGCCGCGCGCGGACGCGGACGAGCCCGTCCGCGCCGCCCCACCGGCCCCGCCGCGCGCGGCCCCACCGGCTCCACCGCGCCGTGCCGCGCCGCCGCCCATGCCCACGCCGCCGTCCGTCCCCGCACCGCCGCCGCCCGCGCGGGAGAGGTTCAGGCCGGCGGAGACGCCGCTCCAGCACGAGAGGTCCCACCCGCCCGTCCCGCAGGCCGCGCGGGAGGGGTTCCGGCCCACCGCGCCTCCGCCGGGCACGGCGGAGCCGCCGCGGCTGGTCTTCCGGACGCCCGACGGCGCCGAGGCGAACGGCGGGCGCGCCCCCGCCGACGGCGAGCCGTGGCGGCCCTGGGCGGACGGCCCGCCGCAGCCGCGGCCCCCGCACCGTCCGCGCACCAGGCGGGAGATCGTCCCGAACCCGGACAGCTCGGGCTGGTCCTGGGGCGAGGTGCCGGACGACGGCGCGCCCTGACCGGCCCGTCCGTCCACGCGCGGTGCCCTGGCCGGGCCGCCGTGCGGGGTCAGCGGACGCGCAGCAGCGAGTCGATGATCTCCTGGGCGCGTCCGATGCCGTCCTCGGCCCGGATCCGCCGCCCGAGGTCGTCCGCGCGGTCCGCCGTCTCCTGGTCCTGGACGGCCTGCCGGATCTTCGACGCGAGCCGCGGCACGGTCATCGCGCGGAACGGCAGCGGCGTCGGGCCCGCGCCCAGCGCCGCGACGCGCTCGCCCCAGTAGGGCTGGTCGCCGAAGAACGGGCACACCACGGTCGGCACGCCCGCCCGCAGGCCCGCGGCCGTCGTCCCGGCGCCGCCGTGGTGGACGACCGCCGCCATGCGCGGGAACAGCCACGAGTGCGGGACGTCCCGGACCGCGAGCACGTCCCCGTCCGAGCCGGCCGGGTCGCCCTGCACGATGCCGCGCACCCCGGCGAGTTTCAGCGCCGCCCGCACCGCCAGGTCGGTCATCTCGACGTCCTTCGGGACCATGCTCCCGAATCCCACGTAAACCGGTGCGGGGCCGGCCGCCAGGAACTCGGCGAGGTCCTCCGGGGGCTCCCACTCGGGCTCGTCGAGGAACCAGTACCCGGTGAGGTGCACGTTGGGGCCCCAGTCGTCCGGCCTGGGGACGACCACCGGGCTGAAGCACGCCAGCACCTCACCGTCCGGCCTGCGCCCCCGCAGCGGCAGGCGTGGCAGCCCGAGCGTCTCGTCCCGCCACGGGTTGAGGAAGGGGCGCGACAACTGCCACGCGATCTGGTCGACGGCCCGGAAGCTGGCCCGCCTGGCCCACGGCCCGAAAGCGCGCGCCTGCGGGACGAACGGATGCGGGAACGCGCCCGTCGGCTCGCTCGGCTGAAAATGAATCAGCGCCCACGGAACTCCGAGATGCTCACCAATATGACACGGAAGGAAACCGAGAGTGGGCCCCAAGATGAGGTCCGCGCCCTTACAGGCGTCCAAACACTCGGCCAGCAACCGTTCGGCCATCGGCCCCAGGATGCGCCGGAACCCGCCGAGGAACTTCACCGGATTGCGCCCGCCGGCGAGCAACTCCTGCCCGGCGTCCGATTCGAGGATCTCCGTCGGGTCGGCCGTCAGCGGCGCGAGCTCCAGCCCCGCCGCGACGGCCATCGGCGCGTACCGGGCGCTCGCCACGAGCCGGACCTCGTCCCCGCGCGCCCGCAGCGCCCGCCCGAGCGCGACGCAGGGCTGGATGTCCCCCCGCGACCCGGCCGCGAAGATGACGATTCTGCTCACGGGTGCCTCCTACCAGGCATCGTTGCGCGGGGTGACCTGCGGATCCTCGGCCGGCTCCTCCTCGGGCACGTACGGCTCGTACCACCCCTGGGGCGGTGCCGGCCGATCCCCGTCCTCGTCGTCGGCGCCCTCGATGCCGTCCTGAGCACCGGATTCCGCCGCGTTCTCGCCCAGGACGTCCTGCTCCGCGTCGGCGGGGTTCCACGACGCCCTGACGCTCGGCCCCTCGAAGTCCTTGGCGTCGTCGCTCGCCCATGAGGTGGTCGTGCCCGCCAGCTCGTCGAGCACGAGCCTCTCGTCCGCGTCGTCCGGTTTCAGGTCTGCCTTGTCTGCCTTGTCGTCGGGCTCCCACGGTGCGGCCGGTGCGGCCGGCGGGTCGGTGACCGGCGGAGGCGGCGTGCCGGTGGGCGGTGGGAGGTGAGGCGTGGTCTGGCCGGACGGGGGCTCCGGCGGGAGCGCCGGGATCGGGGTCGTCGGGCGGGCCGGAGTCTCGGGGGCCGGCCAGTCGTCCCAGGGAGTGGCCGGTGCGGGGACCGGAGGCGGCTGGGCCGGCGCGGGCCCGCCGACCGGCGGTGGATCGGTCAACGGCGGAGGACCGGCCACCGGTGGAGGCGCGGCGGCCGGTGGAGGGGCGGTGGTCGCCGGAGGGGCGGTGGGCGGTGCCGGCCACGGGGTCGAGGGGACGGGGCGGTCGTCGTCCTGCGAGGCGTCCGGGGCCGGGAGGGCGTTGTCGGTCCACCAGTGCGGGCCCGGGGCGGGGGTGGGGACGGCGTCGTCCGGCATGGGGTCGTCCTCCCAGGTGAGGGGAATCGGGAGGGGAGCGTCGGGCGGGGCGCCGCTCGCCACCGTGACGGGGGTCGCGAGGGGTGCGACCAGGGCGGGGATCGGGTCGCGCGGTGTCGCGGTCGGGTCGAACTTCGGGGTGTCGGGGACGATCGGGGACGTCTTGCCGTGCTTCGGGCCGAGCCAGCCCCGCCGGCTGGGCAGGGTGATGCCGCTGATCAGGCCGCCGATGAGGACGAGGATGGCGCCCAGGATGAGGCCGGACGAGGTGCCGGCGCGGAAGGTCTCCAGGTCGGCGGCGCTCGCGGCCGGGTCCGGGACGTGGTGGACGAGCAGCCCGACGATGGCGATGCCGAACGCGCCGGACGCCTCGCGGATCACGTTGATGACGCCGCTCGCGACCCCGGCCCGCTTCTCCGGGACGGCCTTGAGCACGTACATGACCAGCGGCATGCCGAGGGCGGCGCCGACGCCGACGAGCATGACGCCGGGCATCAGGTCGGCGTACCCGTCGCCGACCTTCAGCCTGGAGAACAGCACCATGCCGAGGCCCATCAGCGCCATCCCGAACCCGATCGCCGGGCGCGGGCCCACCTTGGTGGCCATCAGGAACGCGAGCGGGGTCAGCACGATGATCGCGATGGCCGGGGGCAGCATGACCAGGCCCGCCTCGGGCGGCGAGAAGCCGAGGAAGCGCTGCAGGAAGGGCTGCGAGTAGAACATCATGCCGTTGAAGCCGATGCCGTACAGCATCTGCGACATGAGCCCGCCGGTGAACACCCGGTTGCGGAAGAACCGCAGGTCGATCATCGGGTCGGGGGCCCAGCTCTCGACCACGATGAAGCAGACGAGCGCGATGAGGCCGAGGGCGAAGACGCTGAGCACCGACGGGTCGGTCCAGCCGTGCTTGTTGCCGACCTCCAGCGCGTAGATGAACGCGAACAGCATCGTCGCGGAGATCAGCACGCCGGGCAGGTCGATGCGGGAGTGCTTGTTCTCGCCGTGCCCGGTGAGGGTGAACAGGCCGAGCAGGATCACCAGGATGCCGGGCACGATGTTGATCAGGAAGATCCAGCCCCAGTGCCAGTGCTGGACGATGATGCCGCCGATGGTGGGGCCGAGCGCGGTCGCGCCGGACGCGGCGCCGATGAAGATGATGTTGCCGATGGAGCGCTGCTTGTCGGTGCGCCCGACGGTGACCATGACCTGCGTGGCGGGCAGTGCGAGCGCGGCCCCGGCGCCCTGCACGATGCGGGCGAGGATGAGCACGTCGGAACTCTGCGCGAGCCCGCAGACGGCGGACGCCGCGGTGAAGACGACCATGCCGGACGTGAAGGTGAGCCGGCAGCCGAAGACGTCGGTGAGCCGGCCGCCCGTGATCATCAGGCAGGAGAACATCAGGATGTACCCGGTGGCGACCCAGTCCTTGGCCGAGGAGGACATGTCGAGGTCGGCCATGATCGTGGGCAGCGCCGTGAAGACCACCGTGTTGTCCATGGTGGTCATGAACGCGCTGACGGCCACCACCGCCAGCGCCCATCGGTATCGGCCCCGGGTCAAGAGTCCGTACGGCGAGGGTCCCGCACCGCCGGGAAATCCGCCGCTTCCCCCTAAAAGCAGTAGTCGCTATTGTTACTATTGGTTGGCGTCTCGTTACTCAGCCCTGACTCTGTGCCGGGCTGCCCCAACTATCCCATCAGGCCACAATGGTTACTGCCGAGTCTTGTCATCACCGTGACAAGACCTCGGTGAGAAAAGTGGTCTGGATGCGCATCGTGAGCCGGTCAGCGTAGGACAAAGTGGTCCCTCCGCTTCGATGAACGATCCCGGTTTCATGGGGGGAACCCAGCGCATGCAGAGCAATGATCGTTCGGGAGCCGCGCGGGAGACCCCGCAGGACGGGATCGGTGAGGACGCGATCCGCCGGCACCTGATCGAGCAGATCGCACGCCGCTCCAGGACCGCCGCAGCCGAGGTCGACCCCGACCGTCCGCTGGAGGAGTTCGGGCTCGCGTCGCGTGACGCGGTCGCGATCGCGGGCGAGCTGGAGCAGATGCTCGGCCGCTCGCTGCCGGCCACCCTCGTCTGGGAGCACCCCACGATCAACAAGCTCTCCGTCGCGCTGGCCGGCGGCGCCGACGCCGTCCGGGAGGCGCCGGAGCCGGAGCCCGTCCGGGCGGCGGCGTCCGACGACGAGCCGATCGCCGTCGTCGGCATCGGCTGCCGCTTCCCCGGCGGCGACCGCGACCTGACCGGCCCCGCCGACTACTGGCGCTTCCTGACCGGGCGCGGCGACGCGATCCGCGAGGTGCCGGAGGGCCGCTGGGACCCGTTCGACGACGGCTCCCCCGAGGTCGGCGACCTGCTGGAGAAGACGACCAGGCTCGGCGGCTTCCTGGACGACGTCGCCGAGTTCGACGCGCAGTTCTTCGGCATCACGCCGCGCGAGGCCGCCGTCATGGACCCGCAGCAGCGGCTCGTCCTCGAAGTGGCGTGGGAGGCGTTCGAGCACGCGGGCATCGGCCCGGCGTCGCTGCGCGGCAGCCGCACCGGCGTGTTCGTCGGCGTGTCCGCGCCGGAGTACGCGGCGTTCACCGCGTCCGACCCGGCGTCGCTGGAGCCGTTCACGGCGACCGGCGCCGCGCTCAGCATCATCGCGAACCGGCTGTCGTACCTGCTCGACCTGCGCGGCCCCAGCATGATCGTCGACACCGCGTGCTCGTCGTCGCTGGTGTCCACGCACCTCGCCGTCCAGGCGCTGCGCAGAGGCGAGGCCGACGTGGCGCTCGCGGGCGGCGTGAACCTGCTGCTGTCCCCGACCGTCACGATGACGTTCGACCTCGCGGACGCGACGGCCGCGGACGGGCACTGCAAGGCGTTCGACGCGTCCGCCGACGGCATGGTCCGCGCGGAGGGCTGCGGCGCCGTCGTCCTGAAACGCCTGTCGGACGCGCAGCGGGACGGCGACCGCGTCCTCGCCGTCGTGAAGGGCTCCGGCGTCAACTCCGACGGACGCTCCAACGGCCTCGTCGCCCCGAACTCCGACGCCCAGCGCGCGCTGCTCCGCGACGTCTACGCGACCGCGGGCATCGACACGCGCGAGGTCGACTACGTCGAGGCCCACGGGACGGGGACGTTCCTGGGCGACCCGATCGAGGCCAAGGCGGTCGGCGACGTCCTCGGCGCGGGACGCGAGGACGACGCGCCGCTGCTGCTGGGCTCCGCGAAGTCGAACCTCGGCCACATGGAGTCGGCGGCGGGCATAGCCGGGCTCATCAAGACCGTCCTCGCGCTGCATCACCGGGTGATCCCGCCCAGCGCGCACTACAAGGAGCCCAACCCGCACATCCCGTTCGACGACCTGCACCTCGCGGTCGTCGCGGAGGAGACGCCGTGGCCCGACCGGGGCCACCCGGCGCGCGCGGGCGTGTCCGGGTTCGGTTTCGGCGGGACCAACGCGCACGTCGTCCTGGAAGAGGCGCCCGCGCAGGAGACGACCGCGCAGCCGGCCGTCGTCCGGACGTTCCCGCTGTCCGACACCAGCGACGACCGCATCCGCGACCACGCGGCCCTCCTCGCCGAGTGGCTCCCGAACCAGGACGCGAAGCTCGCCGACATCGCCCGCACCCTGCACCGGCGCGCCGGGCGCGGACGGGCCCGCGCCGCCGTCTCCGCCAGGGACCGCGCCGGGTTCGTCGAAGGGCTCACCGCCCTCGCCGAAGGACGCCCCCACCCCGGTGTGGTGACGGGCTCCGCGCTCGGCGCTCCGGGCCGTCCCGTGTGGGTCTTCTCCGGGTACGGCGCGCAGCGCGCGGGCATGGCGCAGCGCCTCCTGGAGGAGGAGCCCGCCTTCGCCGAGGCCATCGACGACCTGGACGGCATGTTCGCCGAAGAGGGCGGCCCCGACCTGTGGGCGATGCTCGAAGAGGGCCGCAAGCCCGACGGGCCGGCCGACACCATGCCGGTGCTGTTCGCCATCCAGATCGCCCTGGCCCGCACGTGGAAGTCGTACGGCGTCACGCCGGGCGCGGTGGTCGGCCACTCGATGGGAGAGGTCGCGGCGGCCGTCGTCGCCGGCGCGCTCACGGTCGAGGACGGCGTCCGCGTCATCTGCCGCCGGTCGCGGCTGCTGACGCGGCTCGTCGGGGGCGGCGCGATGGCGGTCCTCGGCGCGTCCGCCGGCGAGGTCGCGCGCCTCGCGGACGGGCTGCCCGAGGTGTACGCGGCCGTGCACTCCTCCCCGAAGCAGACGGTCGTCACCGGCGACGCCGACCAGATCGCCGAGGTCGTGAAGCGCGCCGAGGCCGAGGGACGGCTCGCGCGGATGGTGCAGGCCGAGGGCGCCGGGCACTCCCCGCAGGTCGACCCGCTGCTCCCCGAGCTGCGCGAGCAGCTCGCCGACGTCGGCGCCGAACGCGGCACGCCGCTCGCCGACGACGGCATCAAGCTCTACACGACCGCGCTGGACGACCCCCGCGCCTACCTCGGCTCCGACGAGGCGCTCGGTGTCGAGCACTGGGCCGCGAACCTGCGCAACGCGGTGCGGCTCACCGACGCCGTCTCCGCCGCCGCCGAGGACGGGTTCCGGACGTTCGTCGAGGTCAACGCGCACCCCATCCTCGCCCACGCGGTCGGCGAGACCCTTGAGGGGACGGGCGCGCTCGTCACCCACACGCTCAAGCGGGCGCGCAAGGGCGAAGAGACCGACGACACGCTCACGTTCCACGCGCAGCTCGCGACCCTCGTCGCGCACGGTCACAAGGCCGCCACCCCGTCGGACGGGCGCGTCGTCGACGTCCCGCAGTCGCCGTGGCGGCACGAGCGGCACTGGGTCGACCTGTCGGCCCGCGCGTCCGGCAAGAGCGACGAGCACCCGCTGCTCGGCGCGCACGTGGAGATGCCCGGCGAGGACCGCCACGCCTGGCGCGCCGACGTCGGCCTCGCCGCGCAGCCGTGGCTCGCCGGCCTGACCGTGCACGGCCTGCACGCGCTGCCGGTCGCCGCGTTCGCGGAGATGGCGCTCGCCGCCGGCGCGTCCGCGCTCGGCACCGACGACGTCCGCGTCAACAGCCTGTGGATGGAGCGGCCGCTCGCCCTCGCCGACCACACGACCGTCACCACGACGTTCAGCGAGGCGGACCAGCGGGTGGAGATCCACGCGCTGACGCCCGCCGGCACGTGGGCGCGGCTGGCCAGCGCGGACGTCGGCGAGGACGGCCGCGCCCCCGCGACGGCCGGGCCCGGCGGGGCCACCGAGGTCGCCGCCGCCGAGCGCGGCAGCCGCCACTACCGGCTGCACCCGGAGGTCTTCGACCGCTGCCTGTCCGTGCTGTCGGCCGAGGCGGCCGGCTCGGCGGAGGGCGGCGAGGGCGGCGTGTGGCTCGCCGACACCATCGGCAGCCTCCGCGTGTACGGCCCGACCCACCGCGGCGGCCACGTCCAGGCGACGGTCGTCCGCGACGACGAGGCCGTGACCGGCGCGGTCACCCTCCTGTCGGCCGACGGCGGCGTCCTCGCCGAGGCGACCGGCATCGTCCTGCGCAAGGTCGGCCGCGCCGACATCCCCGTGCCGCTCACCGACAAGCTCGTCGAACTCGTCTGGGACGAGACCCCGCTCCCCGGCACGGACGTGCCGGACGGCGGTACCTGGCTGGTGCTGTCCGACGAGGACGACGCGCTCGCCGCCGCGACCGTCGCGGGCCTGGAGGAGCGCGGGAAGCGGGTCGTCCGGCACCGCCTGGCGAACCGGCCCCCGGACGGCCACCCGGTCACGGACGAGCCGGTCGACGGCGTCGTGCTCGTCCCGTCGGCCGATCTGGTCGACGAGGAACTCGTCCTCGCCGTCGTCGGCGTGAGCCGTTCGCTGCCGGACGGGCCGCGCCTCTACGTCGCGACCCGCGACGCCCTGCCGCTGAACGGCGAGGAGGGGCTGCCCGCGCACGGCTTCGTCAGCGCGCTCACGCGCGTGCTGGCGTTCGAGCGGACCGTCCAGCGGGCCACCCATGTGGACGTCGACGGCCCGGCCGACCTGGTCGCCGAGCTCCTCGCCGGCGGCGAGGCCCGCGAAGTCGCCTGGCGGGGCGGGACGCGGTACGTCGCGCGGCTCGCGCAGGCCGTCCTCCCGGAGGCGGCGCCGAAGCGCAAGCGCGTCGTGCGGCGCGGCGGCGCGTACATCATCACCGGCGGCTACGGCGGGATCGGCCTGGTCACCGCGCAGCTGCTGGCCGAGCGCGGGGCGGGGCGCATCGTCCTGTCCGGGCGGAGCGGCCCCGGCGCCGACGGCGAGAAGGTGATCGCCCGCCTCCGCGAGAGCGGCGTGGACATCGGTGTCGTGCTCGGCGACATCGCGGAGCCCGGCACCGCCGAACGCCTCGTCCGGGTCGCCGAGGAGGGCGGCCGGAAGCTGCGCGGCATCATGCACGGCGCCGGCGCCATCGACGACCGCCTGATCGCCGACCTCGGGCCGGACGATCTCCACAGGGTGTGGACGGCGAAGGTCGAGGGCGCGCGGCGGCTCAGCGAGGCCGCCTGGGACATCGACCTCGACTGGCTGGTCATGCACTCGTCGGCCGCCGCGCTGCTCGGCTCGCCCGGCCAGGGCGCCTACGCCGCCGCGAACGCCGCCATCGACGCGCTCATGGCCGCCCGGCGCGCGAACGGCCGCCCCGGGACCACCGTCAACTGGGGCACCTGGTCGCAGGTCGGCGGTGCCGCCGAGACGTCGGTCACCGTCATCGACCCGATCAGCCCGGCGGAGGGCGCGGAGGCGCTCGAAGCGCTGCTCGTCCACGGCCTGCCGGCGACGGGCGTGCTGCGCTTCGACCCGGCCACGGCCGTGAGCCTGTTTCCCGAGATCCGCGACATGCCGTACTTCGCCGCGCTCACCGAGGCGGCGGACGAAGCGGGCGCCGACGACGCCGGCGACTGGCCCGGCGTGGACGCGCTCAAGGACCTCGACCCCGCCGCCGCCCGCACGATGATCGCCGCGCAGGTCAGGCACCGGATCGCGGCCGTCCTCGGGTTCGACCCGCAGCGCCTCGACCCGTCGGTCCCGCTCACCGACCTCGGCCTCGACTCCCTCGTCGCGGTCCGGATCAAGAGCGGCGTCGAGCACGACCTCGGGCTGACCGTCCCCGCGTCCGTGCTGCTCCAGGGCGCCAGCGTGAACGTGTTCGAGGAGTGGGCGGCGGGCGAGCTCGGTCTCGCCGACGCCCCGGCCCCCACGGCCGTCTCGAACGCCGAGTCCGGGTACGTCATGCCGCGCGACGCCGCCGAGCGGCTCGCCGTCCGCATCTTCGAGGACGTCCTCGGACTCGACCGCGTCGGCGTCACCGCCGACTTCTTCGCCGAGCTCGGCGGCCAGGAGCACCAGGCCGACCAGGTCGTCGCCCTCGTCGCCACCGAGCTCGGCGGCGACGTCACCCGCGGCGAGCTGTTCGAGGTCCCGACGGCGGAGAACGTCGCCGAGTTCATCCGGGCCGCGGACGCGGAGGCGGCGCGGCAGACCGTCAGGCCGTTGAAAACAGGCCCTTCCGGGGGGCGTGGGGGGTCGTCCCCCCACCATGACTCCGGCACCCGGCGGCCGATCTTCATCGCGCACCCGGCCGGCGGCACCACCGCCTGCTACCGCCAGCTCGTCGACCTGCTCGGCGACGACCAGCCGGTGTTCGGGCTGGAGCGGTTCGAGGACGCGCCGTCCGTCGAGGAGCGCGCCGCCCGCTACGTCCAGCACCTCCTCGAAGCGCAGCCGGAGGGCGCGTTCCGGCTCGGCGGCTGGTCGTTCGGCGGCGTCCTCGCCTACGAGACGGCCCGGCAGCTCACGGCGGCCGGACGCGAGGTCGAGTTCGTCGCGCTGTTCGACGCGGGCCTCCCGCTCGCCGTAGACGACGAGTCCGACACCCTCGCGCGGCGCTTCTCCGCGTTCGCCGACTACATCAACGAGACGTACGGCCTGGACGTCACGCTCACCTACGAGGAGCTGTCCGGCCTGGACGAGGAGGCGCAGTTCGCCCTCGTCATGGAGCGCGCGGCCCCGCTCGTGGACTACATCCCCCCGGCGGCCCTCACCCACCAGCTCACGTCGCACCAGGACACCCGTTCCCTGGAGGCGTACCAGCCAGAGCCGTACGACGGACGCGTCATCCTCTACTACGCGCCCGAGGAGACCCCCTGGGCCGTCCGGGATGCCCGCTACGTGCTCGACGGAACCAACGGTTTCGGCGGGCTCTGCTCCGACCTGGAGATCGTCACGATCCCCGGGGTGCACCACCTCAACCTGCTCGACCCGCCCGGTGTGAACGTTCTCGCGGCGCACCTGGAGGGCCGGCTGGCCGGACGGCAGCAGAGCGACGCCGTCCTCACGTCAACAACGGCCCGCTGAGGGCCTACCCCCTGAACCCCGTCGTTCCACGGAGGACACCCATGGCCCACCCTGGCTCGTCCCACGCCCTGCTCGACGCCGTGCGCTCCGGCGCGAGCGGTCCCGAGCTGCAGGAGATCGACCTGCCGACTCGTTTCCGCGCCGCGTTCACGCGCAAGGACGAGGTCGGCATCTTCGAGGGCCAGACCGACAAGGACGTGCGCCGCTCCATGCACGTCGGCGAGGTCGAGATGCCCGAGCTGGCCCCCGACGAGTGCGTGGTCGCGGTCATGTCCGCGGCGATCAACTTCAACACCGTCTGGTCGGCGATCTTCGAGCCCGTCCCGACGTTCGCGTTCCTGGAGAAGTTCGGCCGGCAGGGGTGGTACGGCGCCCGGCACGACCTGCCGTACCACATCCTCGGCTCGGACGGCTCGGGCGTCATCGTCCGCACCGGCGCCGGCGTCAAGCACTGGAAGGTCGGCGACAAGGTCGTCCTCTCCCCGTCCTACGTGGACGAGGAGGACCACGGCTCCTATGACGACGGCATGATGTCGGAGACGCAGCTCGCCTGGGGCTTCGAGACGAACTTCGGGTCGCTCGGCGAGTACTGCATCGTCAAGGCGAACCAGCTGATCCGCAAGCCCGCGCACCTCACCTGGGAGGAGGCGGGCTCCAACACCCTGTGCGCCGCCACCGCCTACCGGATGCTCGTCGGCACGCACGGCGCCCGCATGAAGCAGGGCGACGTCGTCCTGATCTGGGGCGCGACGGGCGGGCTCGGCTCGTTCGCGACGCAGCTCGTCAAGAACGGCGGCGGCATCCCCGTCGGCGTCGTGTCGTCGGACGAGAAGGCCGACATCGTCCGGTCGCAGGGCTGCGATCACGTCATCAACCGCAACGAGCTGAACCTCGGCGAGCAGGGACTGCGGCACCCGAAGGCCGGCCGGGTCCTGGGCGAGGCGATCCGCGGCCTCACCGGCGAGGACCCGGGCATCGTGTTCGAGTACCTCGGCCGCGAGACGTTCGGCGCGTCCGTCTACGTCGCCAAGCGCGGCGGCAAGATCGTCACCTGCGGCTCGTCGACCGGCTTCAAGCACGAGTACGACAACCGCTTCCTGTGGATGCGGCTGAAGAGCATTATCGGCTCGCACGGCTTCAACTACCACGAGGCCGTCGAGGTGAACCGGCTGTTCAGCCTCGGCATGATCCACCCGACGCTGTCGAGGTCGTTCTCGCTGGACGAGGCCGGGGAGGCGACCCGCGCCGTCCAGACGAACCAGCACATCGGCAAGGTGGCCGTCCTGTGCGGCGCCGAGAAGGAGGGCCTGGGCGTGGACGACCCGGCCCTGCGCGAGAAGATCGGCGAGGAGAAGCTGAACCTCTACCGCCGCTGACGCACCCCCCGAAGGACGGGCCCGGTTCGCCGGGTCCGTCCTTCTCTCATTCTTCGTTCGCCATCGCGGCGGCGTCCGCTCCGTCGCCGAGGCCGAGCAGCAGGGTGCGCAGGAGCCCGGCGAGGGCCTCCTGCTCGCGGGGGGCGAGCGAGGCGAGGATGCGCCGCTCGTTCTCCAGGTGGGCGGCGACGGCCCGGTCGATCAGCTCGCGGCCCTCGGGGGTGAGCGCGACGACGACCGTGCGCCGGTTCGCGGGGTCGACGTCGCGGGTGACCAGGCCCTTGGCGACGAGCCGGTCGAGCCGGTTGGTGACGGCTCCCGAGGTCACCATCGACGAGCGCGCCAGCGCGCCCGCGGTCATGCCGCCGGGCGCCCCCGCGCGTCGCAGCGTGGCGAGGACGTCGAACTCGCCGCGCTCCAGCCCGAACTCGGCGAACAGCGCCTTGAGCTCGCGTTCGGCGAGCCGCGTCACCCGGGACAGGCGGCCGAGCACGCCCATCGGGGACGCGTCCAGGTCCGGGCGGGCGCGGGCCCACTGCTCCAGGACGAGGTCGACGGCGTCACGCGTCACCTGAACTCCTCAACGTTGAAGTATTTGACGTCAAGCTATCACTCGCCTAGTGTCTTCAGCGTTGAAGATTTCAATGTTGAAAGGTTAGGGCATGATGCGCGTCACGGCCATCGACCACCTGGTGCTCAACGTGCGGGACGTCGAGCGGGCACTGGACTTCTACACGGGACCGCTCGGGCTCCGGCCGGAGCGCGTCGAGGAATGGCGGGCGGGCCGGGTGGGCTTCCCGTCCGTCCGGATCAACGAGTCGACGATCATCGACCTGCTGGAGGCGCCCCGCGACGGGAACAACGTCCACCACTTCTGCCTCGCCGTCGAACCCCTGGACTGGCGGCAGGTGATCGACTCCGGCGAGTTCACCGTCCAGAAGGGCCCGGTCGACCGCTTCGGCGCCCGCGGCATGGCCCGGTCGGTCTACGTCGAGGACCCGGACGGCAACGTCATCGAGCTGCGCTGGTACCCCGAGGACGCGGAGCGATGAGCGCCGTCACCGGGCAGAGCCCGGCGCGGGCCTGGCTGGGCGTCGCCGCCATCACGGCGAGCCTCTTCGTCTTCCTCACCACGGAACTGATGCCCGTCGGCCTGCTCACCCCGCTGAGCGACAGCCTGGACATCTCCGTCGGCGTCGCCGGCCTGATGGTGACCCTCTACGGCGTCTCCGCCGGCCTCGCCGTCACGTTCATCGTGGCGTGGACACGGCGCGTCAACCGGCGCGTGCTGCTGTCCGCCCTGCTGGTGGTGCTCGCCCTGGGCAACCTGATCACGGCCATCGCGCCCAACTACCCGGCGGTGCTGGCGACGCGGCTCGTCATGGGCTTCGCGAGCGGCGTGTTCTGGGCGATCGGCGTGAGCATGGCGATGCGCCTCGTCCCGGAACGCCACGCGAGCCGGGCGGCGGCCACCGTGATGTCCGGCATCTCGATCGCCACGGTCGTCGGCGTCCCGCTCGGGACGATCCTGGAAGACCTCACCTCGTGGCGGACGACGTTCCTCATCTGGTCGGGCCTCAGCCTGGTCGTGCTGGTGGCCGTGGCCGCCGTCCTGCCGTCGCTGCCGTCCGCGAACGCCGTGTCGGTGCGGGAGGTCTTCGGGCTGCCCCGCCGCAACGCGCGGCTGCGGCTCGTCCTCATCGCCGTCGTGCTGTTCGTCCTCGGCCACTTCGGCGCCTACACGTTCGTGCGCCCGTTCCTGGAGGACACCGCGTCCGCCTCGGCCGTCTTCATCACCGTCGCACTGATGCTCTTCGGCGCCGGCGGCGCGGTCGGCAACTTCATCGCCGGCTACACGGTGAACAGGAGCCTCCGGGGCACCTTCATCGTCGGCTCCGTGGGCCTGGTGGCGTCCCTCCTCCTGCTCCTCGCGCTCGGCGGAGGCAAGACCGGCGCGGTCATCGCACTGATCCTCTGGGGCGTCGCCTTCGGCGCCGTGCAGCTTTCCCAGGTCAACATGACCCTGGACGCGGCGCCGGAGACCTTCGAGGCCGCGATGTCGCTCAACACGATGGCGTACAACACGTCCATCGCCCTGGGCGCCCTCTTCGGCGGCCTCTTCGCCGACCACGTGGGCGTCGAGAACATCGCCTGGTTCGGCGTAGTCCTGACCGGCGCCGCCCTGCTCCTCATGGCCACTGCCGGAAACACCCCCACGTCCCCAACGAACACCCACCCCGCGCCCGCCCGTTGACCTGCGGCGTGTTGTTGCTTTCCGTGCGCTCATAACAACAACACGCCGCAGGTCAACGCCCCTGATCACGGCGGTCAGGGCATCCGTCCGCCGAGCGCCCGGACGACCCACGGGACGAGCGACGCGGCGATCCCGGCACACGCCCCGTCCAGATCGGAGCACGCGGCCAACCGGTCACCCGTACTCGAAGTGAACCACCAGCCCGCCTCGTCCCCGACGGCGGTGATGCTGTCTCCGATACAGGGGACGCGCGGGTCGAACACCCGCAGCAGTATTGGCGAGTTGTCATATCGGATCTGCGCCGTCCACCCGCGCCGCCGCAAGCGCCGAGCGAGCCGGTATAGCTGACGGCGCGCCCGCCAGACGTCCAGCGGCGACGGCGCGACCGGCGGGCCGGGGAGAAGCCCTGCCAGCCGCGCCGCCTCCCTCCCAGGGGCCGTCCGGGGGTGGACGGCCCGCTCCGGTGCCGAGCTCACCGGAGGTTCCGGGCGCGAACGGCCTCCCGCAGCAGTTCGGCCCGCAGTTCGACCGGGTTGGGACGCATGACGGTCGCGTCCACTCCGGCCTTGGGGTCGATGAGCGTGGCGACGTATTCGCCGAGCCGTCCGTCCCATCTCCGCGACCGCCAGATGTGGTGGCCGGGGAAGTCCTTTCGCAGCCGATCGAGTGCGGGGTTATCGAACGCAATTATGTCTTCCATGGAAGGTCCCGTAGTCGTATTCGCCGCCCGTGAATGTGTTATAAGAATCACAGCGCGCATGACTCCTGACCAGCAAGTGTCAAGAAGAACGCGCAACCCCCCGGAAGATCAACAAAACCCGGAGCCGGGTTTCACAAGGAGCCCCCCATGGGAACGCGAAGCGAACCATACGAAGCCCCTGCAATTCAGACATTCGCCACAGAATTGACAGAATGGCGACTGCAAGCGGGCCTCACCCAGACCGCCCTCGCCGAGACCCTCGGCTACACGCCGCAGTGGATCAGTCAGATCGAATCCGCGAAGAGCATCCCGTCCAAGGAGTTCGCCGAGAACCTCGACACGTACTTCACGACGAACGGCCTGTTCAAGCGGCTGTGGAAGCGCATCATCGACACCCGCCACCAGGCCATCCTCCCGCCCGGCTTCACGGCCTACCAGGAGCGCGAGGCCGAGGCCGACCAGCTGCGGGCTTTCGAGCTGACGCTGATCCACGGCCTGCTCCAGAGCGAGAACTACATCCGCACGGTCGTCGGCCACGGCCAAGACCCGGACACCGCCGAGCAACTCGTCGCCGAACGCCTCAAGCGGCAGGAGGTCCTGACCCGGAAGGGCGCCCTGGACGCGTGGTTCACGCTCGACGAAGCGGCACTCCGTCGCGAAATCGCCGACCCCGAGATCATGTGCGAACAACTCGCGCACCTTCTGACCTTGGGCGAACGCCCGAACATCTCGATCGACATCGTCCCGCTGAGCGCGAAGTACTACCCGGGCCTCACGGGCAGCTTCAACCTCCTGAGCATTCTGGACGCCCCTGACGTCGTCTACGGGGAGATCGCGGGCCAGGGGATGCTCATCACCGAACCGAGAACCGTCGCAAGCTTCGCGGTAAGGTACAACAAGCTGCGAGGTGACGCATTGCGCGTCGAAGAATCGCGGACCCTGATCAATAGGATCATGGAGGAGTACGGATGATTCCTGCACCAGATCTGTCCGCCGCGAAGTGGCGCAAGGCGAGCCGTAGTGGTCACGAGGGCGGCAACTGCGTCGAGGTCGCAGGCGTCTCGCAGGTGGTCGCGGTCCGCGACTCCAAGGACCCGGACGGGCCGAAGCTCGCGTTCACGTCCAGCGAATGGCGCACGTTCGCCCGCCGCATCACGGCCGGCGCCCACGACCTGCCCTGACCACCGCCCGACGAGCCCCTACCTGTTTCGGGGTGGGGGCTCGCTCACGCCTGTCCATCACGGAGTCACAAGCCGTAGTCGACCTTGCAACCCCGTTGACCTGCGGCGAGTTGTTGTTATGCGAAGGCTCATAACAACAACTCGCCGCAGGTCAACGTAGTGGGCTCCAGCGGAGGTGGTTCGAGGGCCCGGGCGGGGGCTCGTCCGGCTGCTCAAGAGCGTCTTGGAGGTGGCCGGCCTGAGCGGTCAGGTCGCCGTCCGGTAAATGAAGCCCTCGATCGAGGTCACTGTCTCGGCGCGGTTGTAGCGGTGCCGCATGCAGTACCGCGTGGGGTACCAGCCCGAGCGCTCATACGCCTGCGGCAGCTTGATCGGAACGCAGCGGTCATCGATGGTGCCGTTGCGCAGTCCGTTGTACTGCGTGAGGTTCACCATCGGCTCGTAGAAGGTGACCTTGCCGTTCCAGACGCCGTAGATGAACGAGGACGTGAATCTTCCCCCATGAAATTCGGGAGCGGTTGTGTCGACGAGGTGGTTGCCCATTCCGGGCTCGACGGCGTCGGTGTCCTTGTAGTCGGGGTGCAGGTACTTCGCGGCCGGGAGAATCTTGCCCTTGCGGTAGTCATCGCAGTTGGTGAGCTGCGGGCACGGTCCGGGGCGGATCGCCAGGCGCTCCGCGTTGGGATTCACGTAGAAATGGACGTCGAAATGCGGTGTGTCCCATACGTGGGCAGGCATGTGCCCCATCGGGTTCCAGTTGGCCAGGATGTAGGTGAACGGCGAGTCGACCCTCTTCTTGAACTTCGGGCTCAACTGGAGGGATCTCTCATGCCCGCCCGTGCATTCACGGTGCTGGTCGACGGTACCGTCGCCGTTCTTGTCGTAGCACCAGATCCCGCTGGTGGGCGGCTCGTACGGAAGACCGTCGTAGGTGCTGTCCTTGGCGAGGAGCCCGATGACCAGCGGGGTCTTCCCCTTCGTCTGCGAGAACGCGGTGAGCTTCCCGTTCCCGAGGGGCGCGCTCTGCCCGTACTGGGCACACGGCCCGGGATAGGAGAGGGAACGGGCGAGCAACTCGCCGACAGCCCGCTTCGGCACCTGCACGGTCTTCTCGTTATGCGGCGCGCTCTTCGGCACCGCGCAGACCGTGACACTCGAGTCGGCGGCGCCCATGGCGGGTTCCGCGCCGAATGCGACCGGCAATCCCGCGAGCAACAGAAGCCCGGTCGCACTCCGCGTGACTATCTGCCGATTCCAGAAAGACATACCCCGCCCCGATGATCGCCATGGAAAATCGTCAGCCGAAGCTAAGAATGAGAAGTGCAGATCACCCTGTCAAGTGCACTGGCGGGGACAAGGCCCTGCCAATGAAAGACCTTTACCCGAGCTGGGCGCAGGCTGGACGGCCGCACCCCGTTGCAGCCGACTGCCCCGACCGCCGACGAGCCCCTGCCCGAACCGAGTGGTGGGCTCACCCACGCACTCGTCCCTGGGTGTTAGGTGTTCGGTCACCGAACGCCTGCCGTCGCTGACCTCCTCCGCCGAAGCGTCTGCGAGCCGCCCCCACCTGCTGCCGGGCCATGGCGGAGGTCCCGGCATGCCAGGTGAACATCGAGGTGGTCGACGCCTGTTGCGCGGCGGCGCCCGTGGCCGCGCCCAACTGGTGATCATCTAGCGGGCTGTGCGTTCGGCGAGTCGCGTCTGCGTCGGCCCGGGCGCGGGGCAGCGGGCGGTTGTCACACCGGCAGTGGGAGGTCGGGTGGACGTGAGGAACGCCCGGCGGTGCGTCCACCGGCGGGCGTTTCCCTGGTGCGGGGTCAGGAGCTGATCAGCTTGGCGTAGACGATCAGGTTGTCCTTGTAGTGGCCGATCTTCGTGTCGAAGGCGCCGCCGCAGGTCACCAGGCGCAGGGACGCGTGGTCCAGAGCCTCGCCGAACACCTTCTTGTGCGGGAAGGCGTCCTTGTCGACGTGCTGCGCCGTCTGCACGGCGAAGGTCGCGGTGGTGCCGTCCTTGCGGGCCACTGCGATCTTGTCGCCGGGCTTCAGGTCCTTCAGCCGGTAGAACACCGCCGGCTTGCCGTTGGCGTCGACGTGGCCGAGGATGACCGCCGGGCCGACCTCGCCCGGTGTGACGCCCTCGTCGTACCAGCCGGCCAGGTTCGGGTTGCTCAGCGGCGGCTCCTCGACGCGCCCGTCGGGCAGCAGCCCGATCGAGCCCACCGGGGCCGACACGCCGATCTTCGGGATGGCGATCTTCGTCGGCGGCGACTGGGACAGCGGGTGGACGCTCGACGCGGTCGCGGTCGCGCCCGTCATCTCCGTCGTCGACGGCGTGGGAGTGCCGCTGGACGCGGTGTCCCCGCCGTCGTCACCGCCGCAGCCGGTGAACAGCAGTCCGATGAGCAGCGCACCGGTCGCCGCGCCTGCGACGCGGCGACCGGCGGCCGACGCAGGAAGTTCCGGCAACGTTACGACCGCTCCCGAACCGTCCGGCGACGCAGCGCGATGGCCCCGAGGCCGGCGGCCGTCAGCGCGCCCCAGCCGGCGGCCAGCAGCCCGGCGTTCGACCCCTCGTTCCGCATGTAGGTGCTGCCGTCACCGGTGTCGATGCGACCGTTCGGGATCTTCGGCGGCTTCGGCGTCATCTGGCCCGGCGTGCCGGGCTTGGTGCCGGGCTTCTCGGGCTGGGTGCTGTACTTGACCGACCCGTAGCCCTCGCAGACGACCGTGGCGGTCGTCGGGTTCGGCAGCTTGCCGCGGAACGTCCCGGTGGCGGTCCAGGTGTTCTCCCCGGCCTTCGTCACCGGCAGCGGGTTCCGCGTGTAGCCGTTGCCGGTGATCGTCACCGACGCCGGGCACGTCACCGTGAACGTCGTCTTGTAGCCGGGCGCGACACGCAGGCTGGACAGCTTCACCTTGTCGTAGCCGAACGTGAACGTCGGCGGCGGGTTCTCGTTGCCCGGGTCCTCCCCGCCGGGGTCCTCGCCCCCGGGGTCGCCGCCGGGGTCGACCGGGACCCACCTGGGCTGCTCGTCTCCGTCCTTCAGAACGCACTTCAGCAGCTTGCCGTCCGCGTCCTTCGCGGTCTTGCCGATGTCGTCCTTCGCGCAGAACTGACCACCCACCGGAGGCGTGTCCGCGAGGGCGGGCGCCGCCATTCCGAGCATCAGTGATCCCGCAGCGATTCCCACCGCAGCCAGCCGACTTGTACGCATGACCCTTCTCCTCTGTTCGGGCTCTCCGTGTCCCGGTGGGCGCGACGTGCCGTGCGATGGCGGGGGATGTGCCGCGGGCCGGCGGCTGGCATGCAGGGCACCTGTATGACGAGCGCCGGGAACGGACGAGAATGATGAGCACGCAGCTTAGCCGGGTTCTATCGGGGTGCGAGTCAATCGGGCGCGCTCAATGGCTCGATGACCGGAGATGGTCATATGCGGAGTCCGCGTAAACCTCGTCCCGCCAATATGCGACCGCGCTATCCGCCCATGTCCGCTGATCAGCGAGGATGACGCAGGGTGAAACGGCGAGTGCGTCTGAATTGCGTTCCCGGCCGCATTTGAAGATCGTTGAAGAGCCGGTCGTCCGGGCGCGAATTTTTTGCGAGGGTGAGATGTGCCCCGTGAATTCGTGCCAGGTTCAGCGTGCTCGCGGGGCGGCCCGGGTGGGCAGTGGCCGTTCGTCCACGACGTGCTTCATCACGAGCGTGGAGTTCAGGCGCTGCACGCCGGGCAGGGCCGACAGGACGGCGTCCTCCAGCTCCTGGTAGGCGGTCAGGTCGGCGGTGACGACGCGCAGCAGGTAATCGGGGTCGCCGAACAGCCGCTGCGCCTGCACGACCTCGGGCACCCGCGCGACCGCGTCCTCGAAGCCGAGCAGCGTGTCCCGGTCCTCCTGCCGCATGGTGACGAACACGAGCGCCTGGAACGTCAGGCCGAGCGCGCCGGCGTCCACCACCGCGCGGTAGCCCCGGATGGCGCCGCTCCTCTCCAGCTCCCGCAGCCGCCGGTGGCAGGGCGAGACGCTCAACCCCACGCGCGCCGCCAGATCGGTGATCGTCAGGCGCCCGTCCACCTGGAGCTCGGCAAGGATCTTCCGGTCGACGGCGTCCACGAAGAAGATCCTTCCAATAGGCCCCGCATTGGGCGACAAACTTGGGAACACATTCCCTTTGTTTGAGAATACCCTTTCTGCGGGTGGTCGCCACTGGAAGGGGAAACCATGCCGGCAGGCTCCGTGCTCGCCTTCTGGACGGTCGCGCTCCTGCTCATCGTCATTCCGGGCCCGGACTGGGTGTTCACCATCGGCGCCGGCCTTCGCGGACGCTCCGTCGTGTCAGCCGTGAGCGGCCTGGTCGTCGGTTATGGCGCGATCACCGTCGTCGTCGCGGCGGGCGTCGGTGCCATGGTCGCCGGCTCTCCGTCGGCTCTCACCGTCCTGTCCCTGGTCGGCGGCGCTTATCTGATCTGGCAAGGTGCGTCGACTTTCGCGCATCCCGCCCCGCCCGCCGCCGAACCCGAGACCCGCACCGACTGGGCGACCTTTCTGCGCGGAATAGGCGTGAGCGGCTTCAATCCCAAGGGCCTGCTCATCTTCCTGGCGCTCCTGCCCCAATTCACCGATCCCGGCGGCAGTTGGCCCATCGCCGGTCAGATCGGCGTTCTCGGCCTTACCTTCATGGGCACCTGCGCGGTCTGGTACCTCGGCCTGGGCATCCTCGCCCGGACCGTCCTGGACGGTGCTCCCGGCACGACGAGGCTGGTCGGCCGCCTGGCGGGCGTCGCCATGATCGCCCTGGGCGCGTACCTGGTCCTGGACCGCCTCTGATCCACGGGGCGGATTGATCTACTCACTCACGGTAAGCGCTTGAACACGCAGGGGGTAGGTGGTCGGAGGAACACGGACCTCGTCGGGTCCCCTGCCTCATGGAGGAGACAATGAAGATCTCGAATCCGCTGCGTTCGGCGGCGGTGACCGCCGCGAGCCTGGTCATGGCCGCCGGGCTGGCCGCGTTCGCTCCCGCGACGTCCGCGAGCGCGGCGGAAACGACCGCGGTTCGGACGGCCGCGGTCCAGACGGCGGAGCAGACGGCGGCGGGTCACCGCTGCTGGAGGGGCTGGTACTGGAACCACCACCTCCGCAAGTGCGTTCGCATCCACCACCACCACGGCCATCACGGCCATCACGGCCATCACGGCCATCACGGCCATCACGGCCATCACGGTCATCACGGCCATCACGGTCACCACGGGCATCACGGTCACCACGGCCAGCACCACGGTCACCTCGGGCACCTCGGCCAGCACCGCGGCCCCCAGAGGTAGCGAGCGTTGGGCGGCATCCGGCCGCCCGCGTCCAGGCAACGTCAGGGCCGCCACCCCGAGGTCGGGGTGGCGGCCCGATGCGCGGGGTCAGCGGTGGGTGAAGACCGGGGTCCAGGCGCCGGCCTTGTCGGAGCGCTGGTACCCCGTGAGCGGGGTGATCTTGCCCGTCAGCGTGACCAGCAGGAGCCGGTTGCGGAACTCGCCCTTGCCCCTGCACTTCGCGACGTTGCAGCCGAGGGCGAACAGCCGGCCGTCGTCGGCCCACGCCAGGGCCTGCTGGATCGGCAGGACCGTGACCTTCTCGCCATGCTCGCTCGGCCGGCTCCGGCGCGCCAGGGCGTTCCGGACGGTCAGCTTCAGGTCGACCGCGGACGTGGCGTCGGGGCCGGCCCCGTCGGGCAGGACGGCGGCCTGCGTCTCGCGCCGCCGCCGCGTCACCCGCGAGGTGCTGATCTGCTGGCGGTACATCGTGCGCCGCACGTACGGCTCGGGGTTGTCGACGCTCTTCCAGCGAGCGGCCGTCTTGGTGAGCGCGGCCTGCAGGAGGTCCTCGGCCGCATGCTGGTCGCCTCCCGCGAGCAGGTACGCGAGGCGCATCAGCGCGACCGATCTCGTCTCCACGAACTCCCGGAAATGTCGCTCTTCCGCGGCATCCATCGTCACCTCCGAATTGCTGTCCCCCTTCAGACGCTTCCGGCCCGTCCCGGCTATGCCTGCGCGGACCGGCTTTCCCGGCACGGGCGCGCCCGGTGAGCAATTCCGGACGCTCCGTGAGGCTCCTGACACCCCGGTGGGGTTTCGGAGTTCCCGGTTGTGCCGATTCTTTGACATTCGGTCGGCCGAAGCTGGTCGAAAGTCGACCTAGACTTTGCGCCCGGGCACGCGACGGGTCATGATTTGCCCCACACTGGTCCCATAAGTAAGTAATTACCCCCTGTGTACGGCGCGCAACGCTGGGGGACGAGCAGGGGAGGTTCCGTGGCGAACGACGGTTCGACCACCAACGGGCGCCCATGGGCTGATCTGCCCAGGGAACTGGCAGATCACATGCGACCCCACCTCGACGAGGTGGCGGACGACATGATCCAGGAGATCCAGACGCGCGTCAGGGAGTACGACCGGCCCGGGGACGGCTCCTATTCGGGGACCCTGCGGCTCGCCGTCGAGCGCGTGCTCCACTACTTCGTGGACCGGGTGGCCGACCCCGCGCACGACCCCGCCCCCGTCACCGACTTCTTCCGCGCCATCGGCCGCGGCGAGGCCGGCGAGGGCCGCAGCCTCGACGCCATGCAGACCGCGATGCGGGTCGGCGGCATGGTCGCGTGGCGCCGGATGACCGAGGGCGCCGAGGCGCTCCAGGTGTCGCCGCGCACGCTCGGCGCCGTCGGCGAGGTCCTGATGCAGTTCCAGGACGAGCTCGCGCACGCCGCCGCCGAAGGGTTCTCCCAGGCCAAGGCGGCCGTCGCGGGCGAGATGCAGCGCCGCCGCAAGCGCCTGCTGGACCTGCTGTTCGCCGACCCGCCCGCCGCGCAGGAGGCCATCGCCGACCTCGCCGCCGCCGCGCATTGGCCCGTCCCCCGGACCGTCGCCGCCGTCGCGCTCGGCCGCCACCAGGACAGCCGGCAGCCCGCGTTCCCCCCGGACGTCCTCGCCGACCTGACCCGGCGCACCCCCAGCCTGATCATCCCCGACCCGGACGGCCCCGGCCGCGCGAAGCTCGTCGACCGCGCCCTGGCCGGCACGCTCGCCGTCGTCGGCCCGACGGTGCCGCTGATGGAGGCGGCGCGCTCCATCCAGTGGGCGCGCAAGACGCTGTCGCTCGTCCAGCGCGGCGTGATCGAGGCCGAGAGCGGCGTGATCCGGAGCGTGGAGCACATGTCCACGCTGATCCTGTTCCAGGACGAGGGGCTCATCACCTCGCTCGCGGACCTGCGCCTCGCCCCACTCGCGCACCTGCGGCCGAGCCAGCAGGACCGGCTCGCCGAGACGCTGCTCGCGTGGCTCCAGTCGGGCCGCAACGCCAACGAGGTCGCGATGCGGCTGCACGTCCACCCGCAGACCGTCCGGTACCGGCTGCGCCAGCTGGAGGAGCTGTTCGGCGACCAGCTGCTCGACCCGGACCTGCGCTTCGACCTGGAGATCGTGCTGCGCGCCCGCGCGCTGCTGGCCGACAACGCGGGCGAGCGGATCATCCCGCCGTCCCGGGAGGCGGTCGGCGACTCAGGCGAGGTCGTCAGCTTCCGCCGCGGCTGACCCGGCGGGCCTGGTCGCGGCGGGACGAGCGGAGCCGTTCGGCGGTGGCGACGCGTTCGGCGAGCCTGGTCTGCGCGTCGCAGAGCAGCCACAGCTCGCCCTCGTCCGCCGCGACGATCTCCCCGAGGCAGCCGTTGAGGAGCTGGTAGTCCGAGAGCTGGGTGATCCGGGTGGCCCGCAGGCCCTTGTCCGAGCGCTCGCTGTGCCACCCGGGCATGCACATGATCACCGACATCGTGCGGGGCTCCCTCGGTCGGCCTATGGTAGGTCTACCGTAGGACTGCCGAGCATCGCCCACAACGCGTTCGGCGGAACCCGAAAGGACGCCGGGCCGGGTGGGATCTGTACCGTGTGAGGTCAAATGAACTGACCCGGAGCAGGATCTGGTATGCCGCGACCCCCCACGAAGGCACAGGCGATCACCAACGCGCTGGCCGCCCGCATCGTCGAGGGTGAGCTGGACCCGGGCGCCTGGCTGCCGTCCGAGCGGCGGCTCGCGAGCGAGTACGGCGCCGACCGCTCGACCGTCCGGCGGGCGCTGCGGATGCTGGCCGAGGCCGGCCTCGTCGACCTGCGGCACGGCGCGGGCGCGCAGGTCCGGACGGCGCCGATGGTGCGGCGCGCGGCGGCCGACATCACCCGGCAGGTCGGCGGCTGGCGCGGCTTCCACGTGTCGGCGCGCGAGGACGGCCGCCGCCCGTTCACGCGGACGACCGTGACCGAGGTCGAGGCCGGCGAGCGGCTCGCGCCCCGCCTGGACGTCCCCGCCGGGACGCGGGTGCTGGAGCGTGCGCGCGTCCAGGGCGTGGAGGGGGAGCCGCCCGTCCAGACGGCGACGACCTGGGTGATCCCGGAGATCGTCGCGGAGATCCCGGTCCTGCGGGAGGTCGACACCGGTCCGGGGGGCATCTACTCGCGGCTGGAGGAGGCCGGCCACCGGATCATGTTCGAGGAGTCGGTGACCTGCCGGCTCCCGCGCGCGGACGAGCAGGAGACGCTGCGGATCGGGCCGGAGCAGCCCGTCCTCACGCTGTGGCGCCGCGCCTACGACCAGGATGGCCGCGTCGTCGAGGTCACCAACCGGGTGGTGGTCGGCGACCGGCACGAACTCGTCTACCGCTACGGGTCGGGAGCGTGACATGACCGAGGAACCGGCCGTCCGCCAGGTCGGCACGCGGATCGTCTACGAGAACCCCTGGATGGTCGTCCGGGAGGACGAGGTCGAGCGGCTGGACGGTTCGCGCGGCATCTACGGCGTCGTCGAGAAGCCCGACTTCGTGCTGGTCATCCCGCTTGAGGACGGCGGTTTCCACCTCGTCGAGGAGTACCGCTACCCGATCCGCAAGCGCACCTGGAGCTTCCCGCAGGGCTCCCTTCCGGGCCGGCAGGACGCCGACCCGGAGGAGCTCGCCCGCCTCGAACTCGCCCAGGAGACGGGCCTGCGCGCCGGGACGCTGCGGCACCTCGGCCGCCTGAACTGCTCGCACGGGACGAGCGGGCAGGGCTTCAACGTCTTCGCCGCGTCCGACCTGGTGGCCGGGGAGACCGACCGGGAGCCCGAGGAGCAGGACATGCGGCAGGAGTGGTTCTCCCGCGACGAGTTCAAGGCGCTCATCCGGGAGGGCCGCATCACCGACGACTCGACCCTCGCCGCCTACGCCCTGCTCCTCATGGACGAGGCAGGCTGAAGCACTCGATCGACCGGTCGGCGGGCCGCCGCTCCAGGATCTCCCGGGCCTTCGCCCGCGCCAGGTTGGCGCTCATCGCCGGCTCGTTCTCCTCGAGCTCGGAGGCGATCCGCTGCAGCGCGCAGGACCGCCTCGGCTCGGGCAGCTCGTCCAGGGCGGGCACGGCGTCGGCGGACAGCCCCCGCAGGTACGGGACGTCGATCTTTCCGGTGTCGGCGAAGCGGGCGACGTTGTGCTCGGCGATGAACCGGTCCGGGTTGAGCACCGCGAGGAGGATCATCGCGACGGCGCCGCTCGCGGCGACCGCGCGCGGCAGCCACGGGACGCGCCCCTTCGCGACGCCGGCGACGGCGACCAGCACCACCACGAAGCCGAGCCACAGCTCGAACGCGTGCACCCACAGGCGGAGCCTCGTCCAGCCGAAGGTCTCCTCGTACAGGTAGAGGCGCCGCAGCGCGACGGCGACGACGACGAGCGTCAGCGCGCACAGCAGCCCCAGCAGGGCGCGGACGGTGAGCCTGTCCCCCTTGCCCGCGGACGGCGCGTACCGCTTGGCGACGGCGACGACCACCAGCACCAGCACGGTCACGACGACGAGCTGGAAGAACCCCTGCCGCGCGTACTCGGCGTAGGTGAGGCCGGTGGAGCGCAGCAGCTCGTCCTTGTCGTCGGCCAGGAACACGCCCGCCTGGATCGCGCAGAAGACCAGGAAGAGCAGGTCGAGCGCCGCGATCGGCACCGCCCATGACCAGCGCCCGGCGGGCTTGGCGCGCTCCGGGCTCAGCATGTGCAGGGGCGGTGGCGCCTGCCCGAGGTACGCGCCGGCGCACGCCAGCACCAGCGTCGCGCCCCCCGTGAACGCGTACAGGAAGACCGAGACCGCCGAGACCTCGGGGACGAGCCCGGAGGCGAGGCTGCCGAACGCCGCGTCCGCCCCGACGAACAGCGCCCCGAACACGGCGAGCAGCCCGCCCGCGATGAGGGCCGTCCGGATGACGGGCCACGCGTTGCCCTTCTCGGACCTGACCGTCCCGTACACGCCTCGTCCCGCCCACGGCAGCATGGCGCCGGCCGCGGGCAGCACCGCGACCCCGCCGAACAGGACCTCCGGCCACGACCGCCCGCCGGACGCCGTGTACGAGCCGATGGCCACGGCGAGCAGCAGCGCGGGCACGACGACCCACGGCGCCTCCAGCACGGCCGCGGTCGCGCTCAGCCCCAGGGCGAGCAGCCCGAACAGCAGCCCGGTCCGGTTGAGCCGCGCCTTCCGCTTCGCGGTGGCGGGCCGCACGACCCGTCCCGCCGACCAGGCCGACGCCGCCGCCACGTAGGCGACGGCCGCGGCGGCGATGACGACGCCGACTCCGAGCAGCCCCTCCCTGAGCTGGGGCCCGAGCGTGACCGCGCCGATCACCCCGGCGATCACCGTCCCCGCCACGAGCGAGGGCGCCATCGGCCGCGCGGGCCGCCGCCACGCCTTCAGCGCCTTCTCCAACTTGGTCGGCTGATAGGCGAACTGCGGCGCCGGATACCCCGGCCGCGTCCCGTAGGCCCCCGGATGCGGCGGCGGCCATCCCGTCCCGCTCGGCACCGGCGGCGCACCCCCGGGCGCCGCGAACCCACCCGCGGCCGCGGGGGCCGGCGTGGACGGGGCGGGGGTGGACGGCGGGGGCTCAGGTGGGGTGGTGGTCATGCCGTTTCTCCGATGTTCGGGGGGATCATGACGCGGATGCGGCAGCCGCTCGGGGTGTCCAGGACGGTGATGTCGCCGCCGTGCAGGTCGGTGGCCCAGCTCGCGATGGCGAGGCCGAGCCCGGTTCCGCCGCCGGGCGTCCCGGACCCGGACACGGAACCGCGGGAGAAGCGCTCGAAGACGCGGGCGCGCTCTTCGGGCGGGATGCCCGGTCCCTCATCGGCTACTTCGATGACCAGTCCGCCGGGCGGGTTCGCGGGACGCGCGGTGACGGTGACGGGACGTCCGTCCGGGCTGTGCCGGGCGGCGTTGTCGAGCAGGTTCGCGACGATCTGGTGGAGCCGGTCGCGGTCGGCGACGGCGTGCAGCCCGGCCGCGACGTCGGTCTTGAACAGTGCTCCCGGGTGCCCGGCGCGCGCCTCGGCCGTGACGTGGTCGACGAACTCCGCGACGTCGATGTCGGCCAGGTCGAGGACCGCCGCGCCGGCCTCCACCCGGGACAGGTCGAGGAGCTGGGTGACGAGCCGCCCGAGCCGCTCGGTCTGGTCGAGGGCCGATTCGAGGACGTCCGGCGTCGCGGGCGTCACCCCGTCCGCGACGTTCTCCAGGACGGCCCGCAGCGCGCTGATCGGCGTGCGCAGCTCGTGCGACACGTTGGCGACGAACTCGCGGCGCTGCCGCTCCACCTCGGCGAGGTCGGCGGCCATCCGGTTGAACGCCTGCGCCAGCTCGCCGACCTCGTCGCGCGACGTGGCCCGCACCCGGCGGCTGTAGTCGCCGCGCGCCATGGCCCGCGCCGCCGCCGTCATCTCCCGCAGCGGCGCGGTCATCCCGTGCGCGAGGAGCTGGATGACGACCAGCGAGATGAGCACGCCGACCGGCATCGTCTGCCGCGCCCGGAACCCCATCGGGTACCCCCACAGGACGATCAGGACGGCGACGCACGCGGTCACGACGACCACCACGCCGAACTTCACCTTGATCGACCGGAGCGGGTCGAGCGGCCGGGGCAGCCGCGCCCACAGCCTGTGGACCAGGGCGGTCATGACGCGACCTCCAGGCTGTAGCCGACGCCGTGCACCGTCCGGATCAGGCCCTGCCCGAGTTTCCGGCGCAGCGCCTTCACGTGGCTGTCCACGACCCGGGTCCCGGACGCGTCGGCCCAGTCCCACACCTGCTCCAGCAGGACGGCGCGGGTCAGCACCGTCCCCCGGTTGCGCAGCAGGCAGGCGAGGAGGTCGAACTCGGTCGGCGTGAGGTGCACCTCGCGGCCGTCCCGGCGGACCCGCCGGGCCCGCTGGTCGACCTCCAGCTCCCCGACCCGCACGGCCCCGGCCGCTCCGCCGTCCATGGCGGGTCGCTCGACCCTTCGCAGCACGGCCCTGATGCGGGCGACCAGCTCCCGCATGCTGAACGGCTTGGTCACGTAGTCGTCGGCGCCGACGCCGAGGCCCACGAGCAGATCGGTCTCGTCGTCCCGCGCGGTCAGCATCAGCACCGGCACGGGACGCTCCGCCTGGACGCGCCGGCACACCTCCAGCCCGTCGAACCCGGGCAGCATGACGTCCAGCACGATGAGGTGCGGCTCGTAGGCACGCGCCCGCTCGACGGCCGAGGGCCCGTCCCCGGCCATCTCGACCCCGAACCCTTCGGCCGCCAGCCGATCCGCCACGGCCCGCGCGATCGTCGGCTCGTCCTCGACGACCAGAACCCGAGTCTCAGTCACGCCCCAGACTCTAAGAGCCCGGTATGCACACCCCGAGCACGAAATGTGCAGGACTCGTGAAGATGAGGATCGCCTGCGTCGCGACGGCGGTTCCAGGGGGTCGCCCCCCCGGGGTTAAAGGGGCCATAGGTGGACGGGAATGTTCTCGCGGGTGTTCTCGGCGTAGGTGCGGGTCATCATGCGGAGGGCGTCGTGGCGGGACGTGCCGTAGGACTGTTCGATGGCGTCGACGGCGGCGATCTGCCAGGCGGCGCCGGTCTGGCCGGTGACGCAGCGGCGTTCGATGATGCCGAGGAGGCGGTCGCGGCGGGCGGGGTCGACGCCCCAGCGGTCGAGGCCCTCGTGGGCGAGGGGGAGGAGTTTGCGGAGGATGAGTTCGGCGGCGGGGACTTCGCCCATGCCGGGCCAGTAGAGGGTGGCGTCGAGGCCGTCGCGGGCGGCGCGGTGGAGGTTCTCCTCCGCGGTGGCGAAGGACATGCGGGTCCAGATGGGGCGGTCGGCCTCGGCGAGCATGCGGACGACGCCGTAGTAGAAGGCGCCGTTGGCGACGACGTCGGCGACGGTCGGCCCGGCGGGCAGGACGCGGTTCTCGATGCGGAGGTGGGGGCGGCCTTTGACGACGGCGTAGATGGGGCGGTTCCAGCGGTAGATGGTCCCGTTGTGGAGGGTGAGTTCGCCGAGTTCGGGGATGCCGCCCTCGTCCAGGACCTCGCGGGGTTCCTCGTCGTCGCAGAGCGGCAGCAGGGACGGGAAGTAGCGGGTGTTCTCCTCGAAGAGGTCGAAGACGGACGTGATCCAGCGTTCGCCGAACCAGACGCGCGGCCGGACGCCCTGGGTCTTCAGTTCGTCGGGGCGGGTGTCGGTGGCCTGCTCGAACAGGGTGATCCGGGTTTCCTGCCAGAGCCGGTGCCCGAACAGGAAGGGCGAGTTGGCGCCCATCGCGACCTGGGCGCCGGCGATGGCCTGGGCGGCGTTCCAGTAGGCGCCGAACTGGTCGGGGCTGACCTGGAGGTGGAACTGGACGCTCGTGCAGGCGGCCTCGGGGATGATCGTGTCGGCGTGCATGCGCAGCGGTTCGCGTCCGTCGATGTCGATGCGCATCTCCTCGCCGCGAGCGGCGAAGATCTGGTCGTTCAGCATCTTGTAGCGGGCGTTGGACGAGATGGTCTCCTCGCCGATGTCGGTGCGCCGCAGGGTCGGCAGGATGCCGATCATGACGAGGCCGCCGCCGACCTCGTGGGCGCGTCCGTCGGCGTGCTGCAGGTGTTCGCGGACCTCCGCCTCCAGTTCGCCGGTGCCCTCGCCGCCGAGTTCGCGGGGCGGGATGTTGATCTCCAGGTTGAACTGGCCGAGCTCGGTCGCCCAGGCCGGGTCGGCGATCGCTTTGAGGACGTCCGCATTGCGCATTAGCGGATCGCCGATCGCGTCGATCAGGTTGAGTTCGATCTCCAGCCCGATGTGCGGGCGTTCGAAGTCGAACTGGGATTCGCCCAGCATGCGGGCCAGCACGTCGAGGCATCTGCGCACCTTGTCGCGATACCGCCGCCGGTCCTCGCCGCTGATGGTGACCGAAGCCACGTCCCTGCCCATGTGTCCGTCCCTGTGCTTCGGAGGAACCGTCATAAAACGGGATGTCCCGGTAAGCGAAGGTGAAAACCCGGCATCGCTTTTCGGGCTCCCGGTCGGTAATCGACCGATAACGTGTGCCCGGGAGGGAGCATGCGTATGCGCCCCCGGTCCATCCGGGCCAGGGACACGCTCGTCGCCGCCGTGATCGCCGCGTTCGTCTTCGCGATCACCGCGGCCGGCGTCGACTTCGCCGTGCGCGGCGAGGTCAAGGCCGATCTCCTCCGGCAGACCCAGGTGGACGCCCGCCGGGTGAGCGGCGGCGTCCGGGACGGGTCGCTGGAGGGCGCGATCCCGGACGACAGCCGGGGCCGCATCCTCCTCCAGGTCGTCGAGCCCGGCGGGCGTGTGACGAACGCGACGCCCGGCGCGGCGGGCAGGCCGCCGGTGAGCAGACTCTGGCCGTCGAGCAACCTGCGCGTCCGCGACTACACCGAGTGCCATGGGGCGTGGCCCGGCCGCGAGTGCTACGTGATCGAGGCGGTCAGGGTCAGCACGTCCCGCGACTCCGTCGTCGTGTACGCCTCGGAGCGGCTGCCGTCCTATCTGGTGAACGGGCTGCTGGAGGCGGCGCTCGCGGCCTGCGTCCTGCTGCTCGCCGGGGGCGTCGCGCGGATCACCTGGCGGATCGTCGGCCGCACCCTCGGCCCGGTGGAGGCGATCCGCGCGCAGCTCGCCGAGATCAGCGCGACGGATCTGAGCCGGCGCGTCCCGCAGCCGCCCGGCGAGGACGAGATCGCGCAGCTCGCCCGCACCGCGAACGCGACGCTCGACCGGCTGGAGCAGGCGGTGGGGCGGCAGCGGCAGTTCGCCTCGGACGCCTCGCACGAGCTGCGCACGCCGATCACGGGGCTGCGCGCGAACCTCGAGGACGCCGCGATGCACCCCGAGGACAGCGACCTGCGGGAGGTGGTGCGGTCGGCGCTGCGCGACACCGACCGGCTGGAGTCGATCGTCACCGACCTGCTGCTGCTCGCCCGCATCGGCACCGGCGGGACGGCGATGCAGGAGCCGATCGACCTGTCCGCGCTGGCCGCCGCCGAGGTCCGCCGCCGCGTGTCCACGCTGCGGGTCGTGACGGAGCTGCCCGCGGGCGTGACGGTCCGCGGGGTGCGGATGCAGCTCGTCCGGCTGCTCGGCAACCTGCTGGACAACGCCGAGCGCTACGCCGGCTCGGCGGTCACCGTTCAGGTGGCCAGGGAGGACGGCCACGCGCTGCTCGCCGTCACCGACGACGGCGCGGGCATCGCGCCCGCCGACCGGGAGCGGGTCTTCGAGCGCTTCACCCGCCTCGACACCGCGCGCAGCCGCGGCGCCGGCGGCACCGGCCTCGGCCTTGCGATCGCCCGCGAGATCGCGCGGGCGCACGGCGGGACGCTCCGGGTCGAGGACCACGCCCCCGGGGCCCGGTTCGCGCTCCGGCTGCCGCTCGTCCCGCCGCCCGCGCGCGAGAAGGGCCGCCCGAGACCGGACGGCCCTTCCTGACGTGCTGCGGTTCTGAGGTGCTGCGGCGAAGGCGCTCAGGCGCGGACGGCCTGGACCTCCAGCTGGATGTCGACCTTGTCGCTGAGCAGGGCCTTCTCGCCCTTCAGCGGGATGTTGAACTCGATGCCCCAGTCCTTGCGGTTGATCGAGACCTCGGCGGAGAAGCCGGCGCGCGTGCCGCCCCACGGGTCCTCGGCGATGCCGTTGAACTCGACCGAGAGGCTGACGGGACGGGTGACGTCCTTGATCGTCAGCTCGCCGTCCAGGAAGTACTCGCCGCCCTCGGCGCGGACGCCCGTGGTCGTGAAGGTCATGGTCGGGAACTTCTCGACGTCCAGGACGTCGGAGGTGCGCACGTGCGCGTCCCGGTCGGGGTTGCGGGTGTCGATCGAGGCGACCTTGATCTCGGCGGTCGCGGTCGACTCCGCCAGCTCCTCGGCGATCCGCACGGACCCGGTGAAGTCGGTGAACGTGCCGCGCACCTTGGTCATCAGGTGCCGGATCACGAAGGTGACCTCGGAGTGGGCGGGGTCGATGTTCCAGGTCCCGGCGGTCAGCTCGGGGGCGACGGCGGCGATGCTCATAGTGACTCCCACTGGGGTAGATGCTTGAAACTTCAACGACATGTCGAAGGTTAGTTGAGGGCTCAAACACCTGTCAATCCCGCGATGTTCCCGGGCCCGGCCGCCCCGCCGTCCTAGAATCTCGTTCACTGCCGGCGAGCGAGAGGGGCCGTCCGATGGGCGAGTGGCGAGAGGGCTCCGGCACCGTCCCGCCGGACGAGGACGCGCTTCAGGCGCACATCCCCCACTCCGCCCGGGTCTGGAACTACCTCCTCGGCGGCAAGGACAACTTCGAGGCCGACCGGCGGGCCGCCGAGCACTCCATCAGCCTGAAGCCCGACATGCGGGAGCAGGCCCGCGCCGACCGGGCGTTCCTCGGACGCGCCGTCCGGTACCTGGCGGGCGGCGAGGGGATCCGCCAGTTCCTCGACATCGGCACCGGGCTCCCCACGGCGGACAACACCCACCAGGTCGCGCAGCGCGTCGCGCCCGAGTGCAGGATCGTCTACGTCGACCACGACCCGCTGGTGCTGGCGCACGCCCGCGCCCTGCTGGCCGGCGGCCCCGAAGGGGAGTGCCACTACATCGACGCCGACCTGCGCGAACCGGAGAAGATCCTCGCCGAGGCGGGGGCGCTGCTCGACTTCACCCGGCCGGTCGCCGTCATGCTGGTCGGCATCCTGCACCACATCGAAGGCGCGGGGGAGTCGCACGCGATCGTCCGGCGCCTGATGGAGGCCGTCCCGTCCGGAAGCCGGCTCGTGATCAACCATCCGACCAGTGTCGTGCACGGCGAGCGGTCGGAGAACAGCGCGCGGATGTGGAACGAGTCCGGCGGCCGGCCGACCGTGACGCTCCGCACACCCGCCGATATCGCCGCGTACTTCGACGGCCTCGACATCGAGGAGCCGGGTGTGGTCTCGTGCTCCCGCTGGCGTCCGGTCCCCGAGGTCGGGGAACCCGAGGTGGACGCCTTCTGCGGCGTCGGCCGCAAGCCCTAGACGGCTCTGCTCCGCATCCTCGGCGCACGTCACACCGACCGCGCCTTGAATTTACACAAAGCCTCTTGTAAAAAAGAGAGGAAATGGATCGGCGGATGGCGGACCCCGGCACGGCCCCGTCCGCCCCGCCGCCGGAGCCGAGCGGGTGCACATGCCTCATGGAATCGAAGTCGCCCTCGCCTGCGTCCTCGTCCTGTCCGCGGCCGTGTGGGTCGGCGGATACGTGGCGATCGGCGTGGTCGCCCGGGTCACCGTCCGGACCCTCGGCCCCGCCGACCGGGTCGCGTTCTTCCGCGCCCTCGGCCGGCTGTACCTGATCGTCGGGACCGCCGCGCTCGTGCTGGCCCTCGGCACCGGCGCGGCCCTGGTCGCCGGCCGCCCCTGGGACGGCACGCTCACCGCGACCGCCGTGCTGGCCGCCGCCCTGGTCGCCGCGCTGGCCTTCGGCGTCGTCCAGGCGCGCCGGATGACCCGGCTCCGCCGTGACGCCCTCGCCCGTCCCGACGACGCGCCGCTGGCGGCCCGCGTGCGCCGCGGAGCGCGCGGGGCGG
The DNA here is from genome assembly GCF_041463655.1 of Actinomadura monticuli. Classification (NCBI taxonomy): domain Bacteria; kingdom Bacillati; phylum Actinomycetota; class Actinomycetes; order Streptosporangiales; family Thermomonosporaceae; genus Actinomadura; species Actinomadura monticuli. The sequence continues at coordinate 137,145 of NZ_JAXCEI010000009.1, read as the reverse complement.
GCGCGCTGCGCGCCTCGATCGGCGTCCTCAGCCTCGCGCTCGTCGTCCTCGGGACGATCCTGGCCGCCTGACCGCCGGGCCGGGCGCCGCCGGGTCAGCCCGCCGCCGGGTCAGCCCGCCGCCGGGTCAGCCCGCCGTCCGGACGGGTTGGCGCAGGACGGTCCTCAGCTTGGCGGGTGCGGCCCGGCGGGGGTCGCCGAGGTAGACCTCGTGGTGGTGGCCCGTCATCCGCAGCCCGTTGGCGGCGAGGTACTCGTCGTGGAGTTCGGCGAGCACCGGGCCTTCGTCGTCATAGGGCCCGATGTGCAGGAGCTGGGCGCTGGTGCCCTCGTGCAGGGCGGCGGGACGGACGTCGGCGATCGCGGGGAGGCCCTTCTTCGCCAGCGCGGCCCGCTTGGCCTCCTCGACGTGGTCCTCGGTGATCCAGTCGGGCCGGCTGATGAGCATGCGCCAGTGCCAGGCGTCCTTGGCGCGCGCGGTGAACACCTCGGGCCGGTCGGACCACCACAGCCCTTCGAGCGGTCCGACGACGAAGTGCCGGTCGAGGGCGCGCCCGCTGGTGAACTTGAGCGTGTAGGCGACGGCGTAGAGCGCCTCGACGGCGCGGGCGTAGTCGGCGCTGGTGTTGGGGTCGCCGCGGCCGTCCACGGCGATGAACCGCTGCGGCGGGACGTCGACCAGTGCCCAGTCCCTGTTCTTCGGCGCGTAGCACTGCTTCAGGTCCCGCTTGACGTCATAGGGGGTCACGGCCGTCGCCTTCCTCGTGGTGGTCGCGGGGAGAGGGGCCGCCGGGCTCGGCCAGCTCCGCCCGGTAGGCGGCCAGCCACTCCTGCTCGGCGGCCAGCTGGCCGAGCGAGTAGTCGAAGACGGCGCGGGCGAACCGCGGCGCCGTGGCCTGGGCGTCACGGGCCGCGCCGATCTCGGCGATCTTGTCGGCGAGGGCCGCGGCCCGGCGGTCGAGCGCGTCCCGGAGCCGCTCGGGCGCGATGACCGGCTGGTTGGCCAGGCCGACCAGGACGGGCGGGAACACCGGCCGGAGCTCGGCCACCGCCGCCTCGGCCGACTGCGCGCACGCCCGGCGCCCCTCGGCGGTGGGCCCGTAGACCCGGCGGGCCCTGCCCCGCGCCGGCCGCGGCGCGCCGGCCGCGCCGGTGTCGGCGATCCCGCTGCCCTCGGTGATCTCGGCGATCAGGCCGCGGTCGCGCAGCCGGGCCAGCAGGTAGTAGATCGAGCTGAAGCCGATCTCGGTCCACTCGCGCATGCCGCGGGCGTCGATGACCTCGTCCAGCTCGTAGCCGTGCCTCGGCTTCTCCACGAGCAGGCCGAGCAGGGTCAGTTCGGCGGGCGTCAACTCGGCGGCCATGGCCTTATCCTAGTACTAGAATAAAGCTGCGCACGGCGTCCGCGCGGCATGTGGCGGGGAAGGCCGGGAGCGGCCCCGGCCGGTGACCGTCAGGCGGCGGTCCGGCCCTTCAGCGGGTGGGCGCTGCCCTCCAGGAGGACCTGGGCGACTTGGTCCGGGTCGTCCGCCATGGGGACGTGGCCGCAGCCCTCCAGCCAGACGAAGCGGGCGTGCGGGAGCCGCCGCTGGGCGCGGATCGCCTGGCTGCGCAGCAGCAGGCGGTCCTTGGTGCCCCAGGCGATCGTGACGGGGACGTCCGCGCACGAGCCGAGGAACCGGGCGCCGCGGCCGGCGCGGAGCGTGGGCTCGAACCCCGGGGCGTTCCGCATGGCCAGCGCGTCGCCGGTGAGGGCCTCCAGGTCCATCAGGTCCGGGCGTCCGTAGATCATCCCGAACATCGCCATGCGGCGGCGCGGGGAGCCGGCCAGCCGGGTCAGGACGCTCCCGGGCACCCGGGCGCCGAGCCGGGACGCCCGCAGCACGGACGCCGCGTAGCGCAGTTCGGCCGCGTTGAAGAAGCCCGCCGGGGACAGCCCGGTCGCGGAGCTGGCGAGGCCCCGCTCGGCCGCTTCGAGGGCGAACAGGCCGCCCAGTGAGTTGCCCGCCATGTGCGGCCGGTCCAGGCCGAGCTCGGCGAAGGACTCGGCGAGGACGGAGATGACGGTGTCCAGCGTGTAGGGGGTGCCGGGTGCGAGCGGCGGGGAGTCGCCGAAGCCGGGCAGGTCGACCGCGATGACGTCGCGTTCCGCGGCGAGCCGGTCCATGACGGGGGTCCAGCCCTGCCGGCGGTGCCCGATGCCGTGCAGGAGGACGAGCGGCGGGCCGTCGCCGCGGCGTTCGAAGACGATGTCCACGGCCGAAGGGTAGGCCGGAAGTTACTCAGCGGTCACTAGTGACGCTCGTCACTGTGGCCGGCCCGCCCGGATCCGGCGGTCACTGGGCGCATTCGGCCGGACGGCGGTGCTCCAGGGCGCTGCGGAGCTGGGCGCGGCCCCGGTGGATGCGGGAGCGGACGGTGCCGAGCTTGACGCCGAGGGACGCGGCGATCTCCTCGTACGACAGGCCCTCGATGTCGCACAGGACGACGGCGGCGCGGTACTCGGGGGCGAGGGCGTCCAGCGCCTTCTGGATGTCGAAGTCGAGGTGGCGGTCGTCGTAGGCCTGCGCCGGCGTCGGCTCGCGGCCCTGCAGGCGCTCGGCGGCGTCGTCGCCGAGGGAGTCGAACCGGATGCGCTGCTTGCGGCGGGCGCGGTCGAGGAACAGGTTCGTCGTGATCCGGTGCAGCCAGCCCTCGAACGTGCCGGGGCTGTAGGACGACAGCGAGCGGAAGACCCGGACGAAGACGTCCTGGGTCAGGTCCTCGGCGTCGTGCCGGTTGCCGGTCAGCCGGTACGCCAGCCGGAACACCCTGGTCGAGTGCTCGCTGACGATCTCCTCCCACGTCGGCGGGGTCCACGCCATCGCGCCTGCGCTCACCACTACCCCCGTCTGATACTGAATCGTTACGGCCAAGCATGCCGGTACCCAGATAAGAGCCGTGTAAGGACCTCGCGCGTGGCCACATCAGGCGATGCGGGGTGTGACTGATCTCATTGGACCGGGTGTCGACAAGGATTGAGTTCGCCGCCGGTTCACGAGGAGGATCGGGATCGATTCCCATCCCCCATCCGTTTCATCCCTCCCATCCCCTCCCATCCCAACGCCTGCGAGGACGTGGCATGCCCCGAAGCTACAACCTGGCCGACCTGATCGAGATCCTGGCCGCCGCCGGTCCGGACCGTCCCGCCCTGGTGGCCGGGGAGGAGCGGCGGACGTACCGGCAGCTCAGCGAGCGCGCGAGCCGGGTCGGCCATCATCTGGCGGCGGCCGGGGTGCGGCCTGGCGAGCACGTCGCGATCCTCGCCTACAACCGGGCCGAGTGGATCGAGGCGATGCTCGGCGCTTTCAAGATCAGCGCCGTGCCGATCCCGGTGAACTTCCGCTATGTCGCCGCCGAGCTGCGGCACGTGCTCGCCGACTCGGACTCGGTCGCGCTGATCGGGGAGCGTTCGCTCTTGGCGAAGGTGGCGGAGATCCGCGCCGACCTGCCCGCGCTGCGACACGTCGTCGTCCTGGAGGACGGCTCGTCTTCCGGTGGGGGGACGACCCCCCACGCCCCTCGGAATGACTCGGTGGAGGAGATCCCGGGCGCGGTCGAGTACGAGAAGGCCCTCGCGGAGGCCGACCCGAGCGACGACTTCCCGGCGCGGTCCAGCGACGACCGCTACATCATGTACACCGGCGGCACGACCGGCTACCCCAAGGGCGTCGAGTGGCGCTGCGAGGACATCTTCTTCGGCGCGCTCGGCGGCGGGAACGTCCTCGGCGACCCGATCGGCAGCCCCGAGGAGCTGGCCGCCAACGCCGACCAGCCCGGGATGGCCGTCCTCGACTGCGCGCCCGTCATGCACGGCGCCGGCCAGTGGGTCGCGTTCATGGGCCTGTTCAGCGGCGCGAAGGTCGTCCTCTACACCGACCACGCGTTCGACGCGGACAAGGCGCTGCGGCTGCTCGCCGAGGAGAAGGCGAACGTCCTGATGCTGGTCGGGGACGTCATGGCGCGGCCGGTCGCCAAGGCCCTCGGGGCCGGCGGGCACGACACGTCGTCGCTGATCGCGATCGCGTCGGGCGGCGCGCCGCTCACCGAGGGCGCCAAGCAGGCGCTCCAGGAGCACCTCCCGAACATCATGTTCCTCGACAACTACGGCGCCTCGGAGACCGGCGCGTGCGGCCCGTCCGTCGGGGCCAAGGAGGGCACCGCCCGGTTCATGATGAAGCCGGGCATCACCGTCCTGGACGACGACCTGAAGACGGTCGGGCCGGGCGAGATCGGCAAGCTCGCCCGCAGCGGCCACATCCCGCTCGGCTACTACAACGACCCGGAGAAGACCGCGTCGACGTTCTTCACCGACGCCGACGGGACCCGCTGGTCGATCCCCGGCGACTTCGCCGCCCTGGAGGAGGACGGGACGATCACCCTCCTCGGCCGCGGCTCCCTCATGATCAATACGGGTGGCGAGAAGGTCTACCCGGAGGAGGTCGAGGTCGCGCTGAAGGACCACCCCGACGTCTACGACGCGGTCGTGGTCGGCCTGCCGGACGAGCGGTTCGGGCAGCGCGTCGCCGCCGTCGTCGCGCCCCGCCCCGGCGCGTCCGTCACGCTGGAGCAGCTCACCGAGCACTGCCGCGGCCGGCTCGCCGGATACAAGCTCCCGCGGCAGCTCACGGTGGTGGACGAGGTGCAGCGCACGGCCGTCGGGAAGTCCGACTACAAGTGGGCGCGCGGCGTCCTCGGATAGCGGCGGCGTGCTCCGGTAAATGCGGCGCGCGCGGTTATACCACGGCTGCGCGCGCATTTCCCGCCGGGCGGCGGTCAAAAATCAATTGATGCCGAAGGGGCGTGTCTTGGGCGCGTTCCGGCGATTATCCGCTGCATGAATGGGGATCGGCTGATACCGCTCGCGCGACGGTATCGCCTGCTCTCTGTGGTCGGCAGGGGCGGCATGGGCACCGTCTGGCGGGCTTACGACGAGATGCTCGACCGGGACGTCGCGGTCAAGGAGGTCCACCTCCCGCCGCGCATCACCCAGAGCGAGCGCCGGGTCATGTGCCGGCGGCTGCTCTCCGAGGCGCGGGCCACCGCCGCGCTGCGGCATCCCGGCGTGGTCGCCGTGCACGACCTGATCATCGAGCACGGCCGGCCGTGGATCGTCATGGAGTTCCTGGAGTCCTGCTCGCTGAACAGGCTCGTCACCGAGGACGGGCCGCTCGGCGTGCGGCGGACGGCGGAGATCGGCGCGGCCGTCCTGTCGGTGCTGCGCGCCTCGCACGCGACGGGCATCCTGCACCGGGACGTCAAACCCAGCAATGTCCTCGTCTGCGAGGACGGGCGCGTTCTCCTCACCGACTTCGGCCTCGCCGTCCATGCGGACAATGGCCGGGAACTGGTCGACACAATGCCCGCCGGTATTGAGGGATCGCCCGCCTACCTTCCGCCGGAGCGAATCGACGGGCAGCCCAGCGTCGAGGCGTCCGACCTCTGGTCGCTCGGCGCGACGCTTTACACGGCGGTCGAGGGTTTCTCGCCGTTCCTGCGTTCGCACGCGCTCGCGTCCATGATGGCCGTGCTGCTCGGCGACTTCGCGCGGCCGGTGCGGGCGGGGCCGCTCACGCCCGTCATCGAGGGCCTGCTGCGGCAGCGCCCGGAGGACCGGCTGACGGCGGAGGCCACGGCCGACCTGCTGCGGGACATCATCGGCTCCCTCCCCGAACCGGGCATCACGCGGGCGGCCCTCCCGAGGGGGTCCCGCGTCCTGGCGATGCCCCTGCTCTCCAAGCCCGTCCTGTCCAGGAACCGGACGGCCGTGCGCCGCCGGGCGCCGTGGGCGCTGCGCGGCGCGCGGATGCCGCGGGACGCGTCGCGGCGGCGGGCCGCCCGGGGTCCGCGCGTCCCGTGGACGCTGCGGCACGGGAACGGCGGAACGCCGCCGTGCGGTTCGCCGCGCGCCCGCGGCCGGTGGCGGCATCGCGACGCCTGGACGCCCCGGGCCCGGACGGCGTCCGGGCGGCTGCGGCGGCCGTTCCAGGGGAGGCACATGCGGCCGGGCGCGGTCATCAGCGTCACCGTGCTGGCCGCGCTCGCGGCGGGCACGGGCACGTGGGCGGCCCGCTGGACGTCGATCGGCAAGAGCGAGGCGGTCGCGCTGCGCCCCGCGGCGGGCGTGACGGCGAAGACGGCGAAGTACCGCGAGGCGGGCGCCTACTCGGTGCGCGTGCCGGCGGGGTGGCAGGCCGAGCGGCGCGGCGACGTCATGACCTGGAAGGACGCGGTGTCCGGACGGGGGCTGCGCATCTCCCCGGCACGGGGCGACCCGCTGTCCGGGCTGCGCGCCGAGGAGCACCGGGCGGTCGCGGAGCACCGCTATCCGGGTTACCACCGGCTGCGGCTGGAGCCCGTCCCCGAGGTCATCGCGGGCGCCGCCGAATGGGAGTTCACCTGGCGGGACGACGGCGTCCGGCACGTGCTGTGCAGCCGGGCGGCCGGGTACCAGTTCTGCTTCTACGCGCCCGATCCCGACTGGACGCCTGGCCAGCGGCTCTACGACAAGGTGCTGAGGTCCTTCAGGCCGGAGAAGGGCTAGCCGGAGCGGGATCGGCCGGAGCGGAGGCTAGGTCGTCTGCTGGAGGCGCAGGAGGAACTCGGCGTTGGAGGAGGTGCCCTTCATCTTCTCCAGGAGCTGCTCGACGGCCTGCTGCTTCTCCAGCCCCTGCAGGGCGCGGCGCAGGCGCCAGGAGAGGGCGAGCTCCTCGGGGGACATCAGCAGCTCGTCGCGGCGGGTGCCGGACGCCTCGATGTCGACGGCGGGGAAGACGCGCCGGTCGGCGAGGCCCCGGTCGAGCTTCAGCTCCATGTTGCCGGTGCCCTTGTACTCCTCGAAGAAGACGTCGTCCATGCGGGACCCGGTCTCCACGAGGGCGGTGGCGAGGATCGTCAGGGAGCCGCCGTCCTCGATGTTGCGGGCGGCGCCGAAGAACTTCTTCGGCGGGTAGATCGCGGTCGTCGCGACGCCGCCGGCGAGAATGCGGCTGCTGGACGGCGCGGCCAGGTTGTAGGCGCGCCCGAGCCGGGTGATCGAGTCGAGCAGCATGACCACGTCATGGCCCTGCTCGACGAGCCGCTTCGCCCGCTCGACGGCGAGCTCGGCGAGCGCGGTGTGGTCCTGCGCGGGACGGTCGAACGTCGAGTGGATCACCTCGCCGCGCACGGTGCGCTGCAGGTCGGTGACCTCCTCCGGCCGCTCGTCGATGAGCACGACCATGAGGTGCACTTCGGGGTTGTTCTCCGCGATCGCGTTCGCGACCGCCTGCAGGACCATCGTCTTGCCGACCTTGGGCGGCGACACGATGAGCCCGCGCTGGCCCTTGCCGATCGGCGCGACCAGGTCGATCACGCGGGTGGCGAGGGGACCGGTGTCGAGGCGCAGCCGCTCGTCCGGGAACAGCGGGGTCAGCTTGGCGAACTCGGGGCGGTTCGCCGCGTCCGCCACCGCGAGCCCGTTCACGGACTCGACGTGGGCGAGCGAGGAGAACTTCTCCCGGTTCGACTTCGGCGACTTCGCGGTGCCCGCGACGACGTCGCCGGGACGCAGGTGGTGCGCCTTGACCTGGGCGAGGGAGACGTGCACGTCCTCCGGGCCGGCGAGGTAGCCGGACGTGCGGACGAAGGCGTGCTTGTCCTGGACGGCGAGGATGCCGTGGAACGGGACGGCCGGCGCCTCGTCGGCGGGGCGCCGCCCCTGCTGGCCGCCCTTCCGGGCGCTCTGCGCGGGCACGGCGTGCGAGCCGTGCGCCTGCTGCCTGCGGGCGGTGGCGGGGGGTTCGGTGGTGAGGGTGGAAGTGGACATGTGGGCCCCTTCTCAGGTACGCGCGGAACGGTCCGCGCCGCCTGGAGTCGATTCCCGGGTACGGCGGCGGAACCCGCGGCGCGTACGCGAGAGGAATACGAGAAGTACAGCTCGGTTCACCGGGCTGAAGTCGGCTCCCTTGTGCGGCGGTCCGGGACGCCGGTCTGCGCGTACCGAACCGGAAAGATCACCGGGCGCTCAGATGGCCCGGGCGGGGAAGAAACGCCCTCGATGCGAATCGCGGAACTCCGAAGACGTTGCCTCGACAGTACAGCACTCGGCGCGGGTTTGGCATTCCCCGATCGCCGCGGATTGCTTTCATGCAGGTCGATCCCCCTGTGCCGACGGCACGCGTCGCGGGTTATGACTCCGCGAGCGGCGCCCGGGTTCCGATTTATCCACATCCCCCGGGACGCCGGCCGCAAACGCCCTCCGTACGATGGCGTCGCAACCGACAGGGGAGGACCGAGGATGAACAGCGCCGCCGGGCTTGACGTCGAGGTCGCCGACGGCGTGGGGACGATCACCATCGACCGGCCGGCCAAGCGGAACGCCATGTCGGCGGACATGTGGCGGGCCCTTCCCGGCATCCTGGACGCCCTGGCGAAGGACCCGGCCGTCCGGGTCGCGGTGCTGACCGGCGCGGGCGGCGACTTCTGCGCGGGCGCCGACATCGGCGAGCTGAACGACATCCACCGCGACGACGACTCGCACCTGTCGACGGTCGCCGAGCGGGCGCTCGCCGCGTTCCCGAAGCCGTCGATCGCCGCGATCGAGGGCTACTGCGTGGGCGGCGGCTGCCAGCTCGCGGCGGCCTGCGACCTGCGCTTCGCCGCCGCGGACGCCCGCTTCGGGATCACCCCGGCGAAGCTCGGCATCGTCTACCCGGCCGCCGCGACGGCCCGGCTCGTCCGGCTCGTGGGCCCCTCGGCCGCGAAGTACCTGCTGTTCTCGGCGGACCTGGTCGGCGCCGAGCACGCGCTGCGGATCGGGCTGCTGGACGAGGTCGTCCCGCCCGGCGGCGTCCGCGACCGGGTCGCCGCGTTCACCGGGACCCTCGCGTCCCGCTCGCTGCTCACCCAGCGCGCGACCAAGGAGATCGTGGACGCCGTCGCCGCCGGCGAGCCGGTCGGGGAGAGCACCGCCCGCTGGGCGGCGGAGGTCGCGGCGAGCGGCGAGGCCGAGGAGGGCATCGCCGCGTTCCTGGAGCGCCGCGCCCCCGCCTTCACCTGGACGTCTCCGGCTCGCTGAGACCGTCCGCGCCGACCTCCGACAGGTCGCAGAACCGGCCCTCCGGGAGGCGGCGCAGGCGGCGGGCCGCCTCGTCCGGGTCGTCCAGCGGGATCCCGGCGGGCCGGCGCAGCTCGGCGAGCGGCAGCACCCCGCACACGAGCGACTCCGGCGTCCTGGCGATGAGCAGCGGCCCGATCTGCGCGCCGCCCCGCTCCACCTCGCGCAGCGCGCCCAGCAGGCCCCACGCCTTCCCGGCCGTCTCCCGGCAGCCGCCGCGCAGCGCGGCGACAAGGTCGACGAAGTCGCGCTCCAGGGCGCGCGGGCTGCGTCCGGACAGGTAGTAGCGGTCCCGGTCGGTCAGCTCGACCCGCAGCCCGTGATCTTCGGCGAACCGCTCGTACGGGCCGGTCAGCGGGGCCCGCGCGCCGTCCGGGGCGGCGCTGAGCATCCCGGCGACGAGCTCGGCGGGCTCGGCGCCGAGGGACGCGGCGACGGCCTGGTCGAGCCGCCCGACGAGGTGCGCGCGGAGCACCGCGACCTCGGCGGCCAGCCGGTCGAGGACCTCGCGCTGCTCGCCGGACGCCTGCCGCTGCTGCCGCAGCCGGGAGCCGACGTCCGGCAGCAGCCGGTCGTTGATCTGCGTGATCAGGGACCGGATCCGGGCGTCGGCCGCGCCGAGCGCCTCCCGGTCGCGCTCCTGGTCGGCGGCGAGCCGGTCGAGGATCTCGCGCTGGGACGCGCGGAAGCCCTCCAGCTCGTCCCGGGTGCCCTTCAGCGCGCGGAGCTGGGTGCGGATGTCCGCGATCTCGGGCGCGCCCGGGGAATGCCGGCGCTCGAACGCCAGGTACAGCTCCCGGCCGGCGATCGCCAGGCACAGCAGGACCAGAACCACCGTCATCGTGCCCTCCCCGGGCCGTCTCGCGGGAGCAGACTATGCCAATGCCACCCGGTACGGCCCGGAGGCGCCCGCGCTCGCGAACCCGGCGGTCACCGGGGCCGGCCGCTCACTTGTTCAGGTAGGCGAGGACGGCGCGCACGCGGCGGTTGTCGTCGCCGGTCACCGGCAGGTCGAGCTTGGTGAAGATGTTGGCGGTGTGCTTGGTGACGGCCCGCTCGGTGACGACGAGCCGCTCGGCGATCGCCGCGTTGGAGCGGCCCTGCGCCATCAGCTCCAGCACCTCGGTCTCGCGCGGGGTGAGCCGGCTCAGCGGGGTGTCGCGAATGTTGCTGGCGACGAGCCGGGAGATGACCTCGGGGTCCATCGCGGTGCCGCCGGCCGCGACGCGGCGGACCGCGTCGACGAACTGGGCCGCGTCGAACACCCGGTCCTTCAGCAGGTAGCCGATGGCGCCGGTGCCGTCCGCGAGCAGCTCGCGGGCGTAGAGCTGCTCGACGTACTGCGACAGCACGAGGACGGGCAGGCCCGGCACCTGGCGGCGCGCCTCCAGCGCGGCCTGGAGGCCCTCGTCGGTGAAGGACGGCGGCAGGCGCACGTCGACCACCGCCACGTCCGGGCGGTGGTCGAGCAGTGCCTTCAGGAGCGAGGGGCCGTTGTCGACGGCCGCCGCGATCTCGAAGTCGTGCGACTCCAGGAGGCTGACCAGGCCCTCCCTCAGGAGGGCGAGGTCTTCGGCGAGGACAACGCGCACGGCAGCTCCAGGGTCACCATCGTCGGGCCGCCCACGGGCGAGCTGAGGGCGAGGACGCCGTCGAATGTACCGATCCTGCGCTCGATGCCGCGCAGCCCCGTCCCGCCGTCGAGGGCGGCGCCGCCGCGGCCGTCGTCGGTGACCGTGATGCGGAGCATGCCGTTCTCGTACCCCATGTCGACCCACACGCGGGACGCGCCGGAGTGCTTGGCGGCGTTGGTGAGGATCTCCGACACCGCGAAGTAGGCGGCGGACTCGACCGGCGCCTCCGGACGTTCCGGCAGGTCGGCGCGCACCTCGACGGACAGCGGATGGTCGAGCGCGAGGGCCTTGACGGCGTCCCCGATGCCGCGGTCGGCGAGCACCGGCGGGTGGATGCCGCGGACGAGGTCGCGCAGTTCGTGCAGCGCCTTCGCCGACGACGCGCGGGTCTCGCTGAGCAGCAGCCGGGCCTTCTCCGGGTCCTTGTCGAGCAGGTGCTCGATCGCGCCGAGCGTCATGCCCATCGCGACGAGCCGGGCCTGCGCGCCGTCGTGCAGGTCGCGCTCGATGCGGCGCAGCTCGGCCGCGGACGCGTCCACGGCCTCCGACCGCGTCTCGGTCAGGTGCTGGACGCGCAGCGCGAGCCGCGACTTCTGCGTCGGGCCGAGGATCGACCGGCCCCAGCGCCCGTACACGTTCAGCATCCGCGGCGCGATCGCGTACCCGATCACCACGCAGGCCGTCGCGACGACCAGGGTGGACACGACCCGTCCCGTGTCGCTGCCGTACCCCTCGGTGACGTGGACGAAGGCGTACCAGTCGTTGCCGCCGTACCGGCCGATCAGGTCGCCGGCGAACGCGGCGAGGACGTACCCCCAGATCCCGTACAGGACGAGCAGGCCGGGCAGCGCCGCGGTGAAGAGCGCGACGAACGGGTCGACCAGCACCCACAGGTAGTCGCGCCAGGTGGCCGGGTCGGAGATCAGCGCGATGAACCGCTTGAAGTAGCCGTGGATGCCCGGCTCCGCCTCCGGCTCGGGCAGGTACGGGCGCTCGATCCGCACGTCCGTCCACCGGTTGATCCGGTCGCGGTACCCGTCGAGCTGGGACCGCAGCAGCATCGTCGCGGACGGGAACAGCAGCACCCCGACGAAGCTGGTGATCATCGAGATGACCGTGAGGAACCACAGGCCGACGAGCGTCGCGGGGATGCCCAGGACCATGAACGCGAGCCCGCGCCACGCGGCGATCGCGTGCCGCCGCACCCTCGTCTTCTCTTTCACCAATCCACCGCTCACCGGGTCCTCCGCAGGGTCGCTTGCCGTCTGGAGCCCAGTCTTCTGGCGCGCGCCCCGCAGCACAGTGTGCCCGCGACCCGGGACGGGAGTGTACTTACCTCCACCCCCGGACGCCGTCTAGAGCCATGTCGGCGCGGGTGCGCGCTTCCTAGCGTCGATGCGTGCAGGACTTCAAGCGGCTCGGCGTCGGCCTGTCGGTCGCGGTCCTGATCGACGCGACGATCGTCCGGGTCGTCCTGCTCCCGGCCGTGATGATCCTGCTGGGCCGCGCGAACTGGTACCTGCCGCGCTGGCTGGACCGGCTGCCCGGCATCTCCCACGGCGAGGCCCCCGGCCTCGCGGCCGGACCCGCGCCGGCCCCTCCCGTCAGAGGGCTACGAAGTTCAGGCCGCGCTTCTTCAGCTTGGGGATCACGCTGTCGAGGGCCTTGAGGGTCTGGGAGCGGTCGCCGCCGCCGTCGTGGCACAGGATGATGTTGTTCTCCTTGCCCTTGAGCATCGCGCGGCGGATGCGGCCGACTCCCGGACGGGCCCAGTCGCGCGGGTCCACGGCCCAGTCGACCGGGAGCATGTCGTGCTCGGCGACCATCTCCAGGACGGTCTTCGACCAGTTGCCGCCGGGGGAGCGGAAGAACTGCGGGACGACGCCGGTGACGTCCGCGATCCGGTCGTGCGCCTCGACGATCTCCTTGCGGACCCGCTTCTTCGGCAGCCCGGCGATGGTGATCGGATGCGTCTCGGTGTGGTTGCAGATCTGGTGGCCGGCGTCGGCGATGCGGCGGGTGAGCTTCGGGTACTCCTTCACCTGCGCGCCGATGATGAAGAACGTCGCGTGGATCCCGTGTTCGGCCAGCAGGTCGAGCATCTTCGGCGTCCAGGCCGGGCTCGGGCCGTCGTCGATGGTCAGGGCGATCGACTTCGGCGGCGCGGGCGGGGCCAGATCGGACAGCTCCCGGACGGGCTTGTCGAGCGCGGTGAGCTTGCCGGGCGTCCAGGACGCGGCCCGCGGGGTCGGAGCCGGCGTGGGCGTCGGAGAGGGCGACGGATGGATCACCGTTCTCGCGCGGGGCGTCGCCGCGGGCGGCGTCGCCGCCGCGGAGCCTCCCGGAGGGCGTGCGGCGTCCGCGCCGAGCGCGGTGACCCCGGCGGCCGCACCCAGCAGCCAGAGTGCTTTGCGGCGGGATGTCCCACCTGGCTCCTCAACCTCCACAAGTCCCACGCTATCGAGGTTTTAAGGGGGTAGGAGAGCGCTATGGGATCACAATCGGGGCTCGTGGGCGGCGGGTGAGCGCGGCGCCCGAGGTCGGCCCGCTGCTGGCCTTCGTGCTGGCCTCGCTCGCGGCGGTGGCGGCGCTGCTGGCGCGCCTCGGCGGGCTCGGTCTCGGCCGGGACATGCTGGTCGTGTCGGTGCGGGCGGCGGCGCAGCTCACCGCCGTGTCGCTGCTGATCGCGGCGGTGCTGCGGAGCGCGGGCCTGACGGCCGCGTTCATCGCGGGGATGGTCGTGATCGCGGTCGTGACGGCGGGCCGCCGCATCACCGGGTCGGCGCGCGGGTCCGGGTGGTGGGCGGCGCTGCCGATCGTCGCCGGCGTCGCCCCCGTGCTGGGGCTGCTGCTGGCGACGACGCTGGTCCCGGCCCGCACCGTGTCGGTGCTGCCGATCGCCGGGATCTTCATCGGCGGCGCGATGTCGGCGACCGGGCTCACCGGCCGCCGCGCGCTGGACGAGCTGACCACCCGGCGCGGCGAGTACGAGGGCGGCCTCGCCCTCGGCCTGCCGCCCAGGGACGCCGCGCTCGAGGTGTGCCGGTCGTCGGCGGCGCTCGCGCTGTTCCCCGTCCTCGACCAGACGCGCACGGTCGGGCTGGTCACGCTGCCGGGCGCGTTCGTCGGCGTGCTGCTCGGCGGCGCGGACCCGGTCGAGGCGGGCGCCGTCCAGCTGCTCGTCCTCATCGGGCTGCTCGCCATCGAGTCGATCGCGGTCCTCATCACGCTGGAGCTGGTGGCCAGGGGGCGCGTCGACCGCGCCGCGTCGTATCGGAGGTCGTGAGTGGACGCCGAGGCCGTGGACGCGCTCGGCGCCGAGGTGCCCCAGAAAAGCTACTAACGAGTTCGGCTGCGCGAAGGAAAGCCGTTTACTCCGGACAATCCCCTTCGAGGTGTTACGGTGCTCTGTGCATATCGGGGGCCGGACGTCCCCGCCGGAAAAGGGCGGGACGGCCGTGCGATCACGGCCCGGCGCAGCCGGCGTGTGGTGAGCGTTTCGTCCAGGCAGTGCGCCACGGGGGCCGATCTGTACTGGACGACGTCCACGACACGGCGCTGACCCCGTCGCCGGGACCGGTCGAAGAACCCCGATCGAAGGAACCGCGCGGCCCCGCGGATTCCACCGGTCAGGGCAGCAGCCCGGCGCGGCGGGCGGCGGTCACCGCCTCCAGGCGGGTGTGGCTGTCCAGCTTGCGCATCGCCGAGCGCAGGTAGCTCTTCACCGTCTCGGGCAGCAGGCCGAGACGCTCGGCGGCCTCCGCGTTCGTGCAGCCGATCGCCACGTAGGACAGGACGTCCAGCTCGCGCGGGGACAGGACCGGGCCCGGCGCCGCGCCCGACTCCTCCAGCCCGGCGGCGGCGAGCCGCAGCGACGCCCGGCGGAGCCGGTCGCGCGTCGGCACGTCGTCGACCTTCTCGGCCAGCGCCCGCAGCTCGGCGTGGACGGCCCGCACCTCCTCCCACCGCGCCGCCGACGTGCCCGGCTCCGCGCGGGCCAGCGCCTCGTCCGCGCGGTCCTGGACGGCGAGGTCCTGTTCGAGGTCGCGCGCCGCCTGGACGGCCGCGCCGACGACCCGGTCGGCGAGCGACAGCGGCTCGCGCAGCGCGCCGTAGATCACGCCGCGGCACCGCCGCCGGACGACGATCGGGACGGCGACGATCGACAGCAGCCCCTCGCGCCCGACCGGCTTGTCGTAGTCGTGGCTGATCGCCGCGGAGCACGGGTAGTTGCTGACCCAGGCGGGGCGGCCCATGGCCATCGCCTTGCCGCCGAGGCCGTTGCCCTGGCGCACGATCAGGCCGTTCAGCGAGTCGGTCCTGTTGCCGACGAGTTCGGTGATGCGGAGCCGGTCCTGGCCGCTCAGCGCGCCGCCGAACACCATGGGCAGGCCGGTCGTGCGTTGCAGCGCAAGCACCGCCGTCCGGACGGCCCCCACATCATCGGCCATGCCACCGAGCATGCCCTGCGGGGGCGCGCGCCGGAAGGCCGCGCGCACAGAAACTCACGCGTGCCTGGTGGTGGCGGCCTCCTCCAGGCCCAGGATGTCCACGGCCTCAGCGCGCATCTGCACCTTGCGGACCTTGCCGGTGACCGTCATCGGGAACTCGTCCACGACGTGCAGGTAGCGGGGGATCTTGTAGTGGGCGAGCTTCCCCTCGCAGAACGCGCGCAGTTCCCCGGCGGTCAGGCCCGGCACGCCCTCGCGGAGGCGCACCCACGCCATCAGCTCCTCGCCGTACTTCGCGTCCGGGACGCCGATGACCTGCGCGTCCACGATGTCGGGATGGGTGTAGAGGAACTCCTCGATCTCGCGCGGGTAGATGTTCTCGCCGCCGCGGATCACCATGTCCTTGATGCGGCCGGTGATGTTGACGTAGCCGTCGTCGTCCATGACGGCGAGGTCGCCGGTGTGCATCCAGCGGGCGGCGTCGATCGCCTCGGCCGTCTTGTCGGGTTCCTCCCAGTAGCCGAGCATCACCGAGTAGCCCCGGGTGCAGAACTCGCCGGGCACGCCGCGCGGGACGGTGACGCCCGTCTCCGGGTCGATGATCTTGATCTCCAGATGCGGCAGGACGGTCCCGACCGTGGACACCCGCCGGTCCAGCGAGTCGCCCGCCCGGGTCTGCGTCGACACCGGCGAGGTCTCCGTCATGCCGTAGCAGATCGCGACCTCGCCCATCCCGAGCCGCTCGATGACCTGCTTCATCACCTCGACCGGGCACGGCGACCCGGCCATGATCCCGGTGCGGAGGGTGGCGAGGTCGAGGGCGTCCAGCGACGGCTCGTTCAGGACGGCGATGAACATCGTCGGCACCCCGTACAGCGACGTGCAGCGCTCGGCCGCGACCGCTTCGAGGGTCGCCTTCGGGTCGAACGCCGGGGCCGGGATCACGACGCACGCGCCGTGGCTGGTGGCCGCGAGGTTGCCCATCACCATGCCGAAGCAGTGGTAGAAGGGCACCGGGACGCACACCCGGTCCTCCTCGTCGTAGCCGCACAGCTCGCCGACGAAGTACCCGTTGTTCAGGATGTTGTGGTGCGACAGGGTCGCGCCCTTGGGGAAGCCCGTCGTCCCGGACGTGTACTGGATGTTGATGGGGTCGTCGGCAGTGAGCGTCCGGGCGATGTCGTTGAGGACGGCCGGATCACCCGTCCGGCCCGACTCCATGAGCGCGTCCCAGGCGGGCGTGCCGATGAGGATGACGTCGCGCAGGGCGGCGCACTTCGGGCGGACCTCCTCCACCATCGCCGCATAGTCGGACGTCTTGAACACCGACGCCGACACCAGTGTCCGGATGCCCGCCTGGTTGAGGACGAACTCCAGCTCGTGCACCCGGTACGCGGGATTGATGTTGACGAGGATCGCGCCCAGTTTCGCGGTCGCGTACTGGACCAGCATCCACTCGGCGCAGTTCGGCGCCCAGATCCCCACCCGGTCGCCCTTGACGACGCCGAGGTCGCGCAGGCCGAGCGCGACGGCTTCCACGTCGTCGGAGAACCGCTCGTACGTCCAGCGCCTGCCGGACGTCCGGTCGACGAGCGCGTCGCGTTCGGAGAAGGCGGCGACCGTCCTGTCGAGGTTCGCGCCGATGGTGTCGCCGAGCAGCGGCGTTCCCGAGATGCCGGACGCGTAGGAGAGGGTCATCGCAGGTCCTCCTCGCGGAACTCGCCCGGCGGCCGGTCGTCCCCGCCCGGATGCTTCTCGATCTCGCTCGTGCGGAGCTCGACCCGGCGGATCTTGCCGGAGATCGTCTTCGGCAGCTCGGCGAACTCCAGCAGCCGGACCCGCTTGTACGGCGACAGCTGCGCCCGGCTGTGCGCGAAGATCGCCTTCGCGGTCTCGGCGGTCGGCTCCCAGCCGGCGGCGAGTGTCACGTACGCCTTCGGGACGGCCGCCCGGACCGGGTCGGGCGACGGCACGACCGCCGCCTCCGCGACCGCCTCGTGCTCGATCAGCACGCTCTCCAGCTCGAACGGGGAGATCTTGTAGTCGGACGCCTTGAACACGTCGTCGGCGCGCCCGACATAGGTGATGTATCCGTCCTCGTCGCGGGAGCCGATGTCGCCGGTGTGGTAGTAGCCGCCGGCCATCGCCTCGTCCGTGCGCTCCTCGTCGCCGTGGTAGCCGGTCATCAGCCCGAGCGGGCGGTCCTCCAGGTCGAGGCAGATCTCGCCCTCGTCCGCCGGCTCGCCGGTCAGCGGGTCGATCAGCGCCACCTGGTAGCCGGGCACCGGACGTCCCATCGATCCGGGCTTGACCGGCTGGCCGGGCGTGTTGGCGATCTGGACGGTCGTCTCGGTCTGCCCGAAGCCGTCCCGGATCGTCCGGCCCCAGGCGTCCCGCACCCGCTGGATCACCTCGGGGTTCAGCGGCTCGCCGGCCGCGACGACCTCGCGCGGCGGCGTCGCGAGCCGGCCGAGGTCGGCCTGGATCAGCATGCGCCACACGGTCGGCGGCGCGCAGAAGCTCGTCACGCCGCACCGTTGGAGGGTGTCGAGGAGCCGGTCGGCGTCGAAGCGCGTGTAGTTGAAGATGAACACGCACGCCTCGGCGTCCCACGGCGCGAAGATGTTGCTCCACGCGTGCTTCGCCCAGCCCGGCGACGAGATGTTCAGGTGGACGTCCCCCGGCCGCAGCCCGATCCAGTACATCGTCGACAGGTGCCCCGCCGGGTAGGACGCGTGCGTGTGCTGGACGAGCTTCGGCTGCGCCGTCGTCCCGGACGTGAAGTAGAGCAGCAGCGTGTCCCGCGACATGGTCAGCCCGTACGGGGTGAACGCCTCCGCCTCCTCGTACGCGTCGGAGTAGGTCACCCACCCGTCGACGGGCGCGCCCACGGCGATCTTCGAGTACTCGCCCTCGACCCCGTCGAACTTGCCCGTGTCGGCCGAGGAGACCACGACGTGCCGGGCCTTGCCGCGCGTCAGCCGGTCCTGGAGATCGGCCGTGCCCAGCAGCGGCGTGCACGGGATCATGATCGCGCCGATCTTCATCGTCGCGAGGACGGTCTCCCACAGCTCCACCTGGTTGCCGAGCATCAGGATGATCCGGTCGCCGCGCCGCACGCCCGTCCGGCGCAGCAGGTTCGCGACCTGGTTCGACCGCCGCGCCAGCTGCGCGAACGAGTGCTTCGCCTCGGAGCCGTCCTCCTCGACGATCCACAGCGCGGGCGCGTCGTTGCCCTCGGCGATCTTGTCGAACCAGTCCAGCGCCCAGTTGAAACCGGTCAGCACCGGCCACCGGAACTTCTCGTACGCGGTCGCGTAGTCGTCGCGATGCGCGAGCAGGAAGTCGCGCGCCGCGCGGAACTCGACTGCGGGCATGGTCTCTCCTCGAAGCCGCACGGACACCCGGTCACAGGGATCGTTCGCCATCCGCGTGACCCGCGCCACCCCCGAACGGGGGTAGTAACGACCGTCCTACCCGCCCGCCACGAACGTCGACCGCAGCAGCAGCGCCATGTGCTCGCCGGCCTGCTCCGGGGTCCAGCCGCGCTCGTCGAGCAGGGTCTCGTTCACCCCGTTGGAGATGAGCGCGAGCAGCATGTCGGCGGCGGTGTCGACCGTCCAGCCCGGCGCGAGGACGCCCTCCTCGTCCAGGCGGCGGATCAGCGCCCGGTTCGTCTCCTGCCGCCAATGGAGCGCCTCCGCCCAGTGCCGCGCGGGGTCGGGGTCGCTGCCCGCCTCCCGTTCCACCGCCCGCGACACCGCGAGGACGCGCGCCATGAACGCGGCGTGCCGGCGCGCGAACACCTCCAGGGCGTCGCCCTGACGACCGTCCTGACGCTGCGCGGCAGGTATCTGCCGCGCTCTGGCGGATCGCCCTGACATATGCGGGTATGTAGGTGATTGTGGTGAGTGATCGGGGGCGTCATGGCAGTGCGCGTCGGCGGGATCGAACTGCACGCGGGGCCCACGGCGCTGGGCGGGCCCGACGACCTGGACGCGGCGATCCGCGCGTTCGTCGCGGACGCGCGGCACACCCTGCGGGTCGCGGTGCAGGAACTGGACTCCCGGTCGATCGCGCGGGCGATCCTCGCCGCGCGGGCGCGCGGCGTGCGGGTGCAGGTCATCCTGGAGGGCGACTACCTGCGTGAGGACCCGCCCGCCGCCGATCCGTGGGCGGCGGCCGGGGCCAACGAGGAGAACCGGCTCATCCACGCCGCGCTGCTGCGGGCGGGCGTCGACCTCGTCACGGACCTGAACCCCGCGATCTTCCACCAGAAGTTCCTCGTCCGGGACGCCGGCGAGCCGACGGCCGCGGTGCTGACCGGGTCGGCGAACTTCACCCTCACCGACACCGGGACCAACCCGGCGGACGGCGCGGGCGGCGCGGGCGGCGCGGGCGGGAAGGCGGGCAACAACCTCAACCACGTCCTGATCCTGCGGAGCCGGCGCGCCGCGGCCCTGTACCTGGAGGAGTTCCTCCGGATGCGCTCGGGGACGTTCGGCGCCATGCACGAGCGCGTCGAGCCGCGGCCCGCGGAGTTCCGGCTCGGGCAGGTCAGGGTGAAGCCGCTGTTCGCGCCCCGGCACGGCCCCGAGATGGAGATCATGAAGCAGATGCTCAAGGCCGCCGCGAGCGTCGACTTCGCGATGTTCACCTTCGCCCGGTCGTCCGGCATCGACGACACGATGATCCGGCTCGCGCCGTCGCTGACCCGCATCCGCGGCGTCCTGGACCACGGCCAGGGCGCCCAGGCGTGGGCCGCCACCGAGCCGCTCAAGGCCGCCGGAGTGGAGCTGTTCGCGAACAGGCCCGGCACCGGCGTCCGGAAGGTGCACCACAAGCTGATGGTCATCGACGAGCGGATGGTGATCGCCGGCAGCTTCAACTACACGGCCCCGGCCACGACGCTGAACGACGAGAACATCATCGTCATCGGCGACCTGGAGGAGACGCGCGAGGACGCGGAGGCCGCCCAGCGCCGGATCGCGTCGTTCGCCCTCCAGGAGATCTCGCGGATCATCGCCGAACTCTCCCGCCCCGCCTGAACCCGGTCTACTGTCGCGGTGTGGAGCGGGGCGGCGACGTCTGGGCGGTCGGCCACGCGTACGAGGCGTACGTGGGCCGGTGGAGCCGTCCTGTTGCGGAGGCGTTCCTGCCCTGGCTGGACGTCCCGGCGGGGCGGCGGTGGCTGGACGTCGGCTGCGGCACGGGAGCGCTGACCGCCGCGGTGCTGGCGATGGCGGCCCCGGGCCGGATCGTCGGCGTGGACACGTCCGCGGGATTCCTCGCCCGCGCGCGGGAGCGGACCGGCGACGCGCGCGCCGCGTTCCTGCGCGGCGACGCGCGGGTCCTGCCGGTGGCCGGCCGGCGCTTCGACGCCGTCGTCAGCGGGCTGGCGCTCAACTTCGTGCCCGAGCCGCGCCGCGCGCTGGCCGAGTTCGTCCGGGTCACCGAACCGGGCGGCGCGGTCGCCGCCTACGTCTGGGACTACGCCGGCGGCATGGCGATGCTGCGCCACTTCTGGGACGCCGCCACCGAGCTCGACCCTGCCGCCGCCGCGCTGGACGAGGGCCGCCGCTTCCCGATGTGCGGGCCGGAACCCCTCTCGCGCCTCTGGACCGACGCGGGGCTGGGCGAGGTGAGGGTCCACGCGATCGACGTGCCCACGCTCTTCGCCGACTTCGACGACTACTGGTCGCCGTTCCTGGGCGGCCAGGGCCCGGCCCCCGGATACGTCGCCACGCTGACCCGCGAGCAGCGACGCGACCTGCGCGATCTGCTGCGCGAGCGGCTGCCCGCGAACCCGGACGCCTCCGTCCCGTTGACCGCCAGGGCATGGGCCGTCCGGGGCACGGTCGCCTGAGCCCCGTCCGCGTCAGGGGATCCGGAAGCCGCGGAAGGTCACGTGCCTCCGGGTCTCGAAGCCGAGCCGCTCGTACAGCGCGATCGCGCCGGTGTTCGCCTCGATCACATGCAGGAAGGGACGCTCGCCCCGGGACATGACGCGAGCCGCGAGCGCGCGTATCAGCCGGGCGGCGTGCCCGCGTCCCCGCGCTTCGGGGGCGGTGCAGACGGTGCTGATCTCCGTCCAGCCCGGGGGCCGGAGCCGCTCGAGGGCGCCGTTCTCGCGGATGCCGACGTAGGCGCCGAGTTCGCGGGTGCGCGGCCAGAACGGTCCCGGCCGGGCGCACGCGACAAGATCGAGCATCTCGGGCACATCGTCCGCACCCAGTTCGACCACGCCGTCGTCGGTCTCGGCGCTGCCGGACCAGACCATCTGGAGCCCGCCGAGGACGAAGACCGGCTCCCAGTCCGGCGGCGGGGTCGCGGGGCTGCTGAACATGTCGGCGAGTTCGCCGCGTCCGAGCAGCCTGGCGAGGTCGTCCCACTCCGCCGCGTCCGGCTCGGCGGGCACGGTGGAGAACGTCGACACCCCCGGCAGGTAGGTGGCGGCCCGTCCGAGCCGGCGGGCCAGGTGCGCGTGGTGCCCGCGGAGCGACTCGCCCACGGGATCGTCCAGTGCGACGCCGTCGCCGTCCGCCATCGTGCCGCACCTCTCGGGCCGTGCGTAGAAATCGGGCGAACTGGATGCTACTGCCCGGAGTCGCGTGGCCTTTCCCCACGTCCCCACGTCCCCACGTCCTCACGTCCCTGCGTCCTCTCGCCGGCGATGACCAGAGCCCCCGACCATCCTGTGGTCGGGGGCTCTCTGGTGGGTCAGCGCTTCAGGGAGTGCAGCAGTTCGCGGGTTTCGGGGCGGCGGTCCCAGGCGATGGCGGCGAACACGGCGGCGAACGCGGCGGGCATCGCGCTCCACGCGGGCTCCAGCACCAGCACCTGGGTCACGACGGCGCCGGCCATGAGGCCGATCAGCCCGGTGGCGGCGATCCCGGCCAGCCGCGGGAGGACCAGGCCGATCGCCCCGGCGACCTCGACGACGCCGGTGAGGTACCGGAACCACTGGCCCCAGCCGATCCGGGCGAAGGTCTCCACGGCGTTGGCCTCCCCGGCCAGCTTGGGCAGGCCCGAGGCGATCAGCAGGAACGCGGCCAGCAGGATCTGCACGCCCCACAGCACCTTGCGCCGCGTACCACGGCGCTTCCCGGCGGCCGGGGCGGTCGGGGCGGCCTGGGCGGCCGGGGCGGGAGCGGAGTCGGAGGTCTGGATCGTGTGAGCGGTCATGGCGGTGGCCCTTCCGTGCGGTGCGTCTCATCGGCCTTTCACTGACGCGTCGCACGACCCACCGCCGGATCGACATCCCATCTGATTTTCTTTCAAGATTTTTTCTCGGGGCCTCGTGGACGCCGGTGGCGCCTGCCGACCGGTGGCCTGTCAGGCGTTCTCCAAGGCCGGACGCGACCCGTGACGTCCCAGCTCCAAGCGGGTTCCGGTGAACGCGGCCCGCAGGCGCCGGTCGTGCGTCACGACCACCAGGGCGCCCTCGTACGCGGTCAGTGCCTCCTCCAGTTGCTCCACGAGCATCGGCGACAGGTGGTTGGTCGGCTCGTCCAGCAGGAGCAGGTCGACCGGTTCGCCGACCAGCCGGGCCAGCTCGATCCGGCGCCGCTGCCCGTAGGAGAGGTCGTCCACGCGCAGCATCAGATCGGACGGCCGGAACAGGCCGAGGGCGAGCAGCGCGTCGGCGTGCTCGTCCAGGGTTCCGGGGCGGTTGTGCGCGTAGGCGCTCAGGACGGTGTGGTCCGTCGGCCGCACGTCCGGTTCGTCCTGGCGGAAGAAGCCGACGCGGCCCGTGCGGCGCACCTCGCCCGCGTCCGGCCGCAGTTCACCGGCGAGCACCCGCATCAGCGTCGTCTTGCCCGCTCCGTTGGGGCCGGTGACCAGCAGCCGCTCACCGGCGTGGACGGTCAGGGAGTCCAGGCGGAGCCGTCCCGTGACCACGAGGCCGTCGATCTCGACCCCGGCGGGTTCCGCGGTGGTGAGGGCGGGCGTGAAGCGCAGCGGCTCGGGCGGCGGCGGTGCCGGATGGTCGGCGAGCCACCGCAGCCGCTGCCGCGACTGCCGGATGCGTCCGGCCGCGCCGTGCGTCCGCGAGCGTGCCCGCCACGCCCCGGTGCCCATGCCCGCCTTGGCCATCTTGCGCGGGATGCCCGCGAGCCGTCCGGCGTTGGCGGTCACCAGCGCGGCATGCCGGTTCCGCTCGGCCGTCCACTCCTCGTGGGCCCGCGCCTGCGCGGCACGCTCGGCGGCCTTGGCCGCGAGGTATCCGCCGTATCCGTCGCCGTAGCGGCGCACCTGCCCGTCGCCGACCTCCAGGACGGCGGTGGTCACGCGCTCCAGGAACGTCCGGTCGTGCGTGATCGCGACGACCGTGCCCCGGTGCGCCCGCAGCCGCCGTTCGAGCCACTCCACGGCCTGGTCGTCCAGATCGTTGGTCGGCTCGTCGAGCAGCAGCAGTTCGGGAGCGGACGCCAGCGTCGCGGCCAGGGCGAGCCGCGAGCGCTCACCGCCGGAGAGCGTGCCCAGCCGGCGGCGGCGGTCGAGCCCGGGGAGGCCGAGGCCGTGCAGCGCGACGTCCACGCGGGTGTCGGCCTCGTAGCCGCCCCGCGCCTCGAACGCCGCGACCAGCCCGGCATAGAACTCCAGGTCGTCTTCGCCGAGCGAGCGTTCGGCCGCGCGCATCCGGGCCTCCAGGTCGCGCAGGTCGGCCAGCGCCGTGTCGATGGCGTCGGCCACCGTGGCGTGCGGCGAGAGCGCGAGCGACTGCGGCAGGTACCCGATGCCGCCTGGAGCCACGACCACGAGCTCGCCGTTGTCCGGCCGCTCGGCGTGCGCCATGAGCTTGAGCAGCGTGGACTTGCCCGATCCGTTGTCGCCGATCACGCCGACCCGCTCGCCGGGCCGCACGGTGAGCGACACCCGGTCCAGGACGACCCGGTCGCCGTAGCGCTTGGTGATCTCGGTGAGTGCCAGTTGGGCCGCGGTACGCAAACGCCCACCTCCCTCTTCAGTGCCGGCTTGCGGCTGAGGCGCCCCAGGCACCACAAGACGAGACGTTCCGTCTCGTCTAATCGAGTATGCGAACGGATCGACGCTTTGTCAAGACGGACCGTCTCGTCTCGTCGTGATGCTAGGCTCCGAGCCGTGTCGCAGGCCAGAAAGCCCAACCCCGCCCGGCGCAGCGAGCGGTCCCGCCGGGCCGTCCTGGACGCCGCGCGCGCCCTCGTCTCCGAGGTCGGCTACGCCAAGGTGTCGATCGAGGCCATCGCGTCCCGCGCGGGAGTGGGCAAGCAGACGATCTACCGCTGGTGGCCGTCCAAGGGCGCCGTGATCTTCGACTCGTTCCTGGAGCTCAGCAGGGGCGAGGACGGCGTCCGGCTGCCCGACACCGGCGACCTGGAGGCCGATCTCAAGACCGTCATGCGGGCGACCGTCGCCGAGTTCGCCGACCCGGTGTTCGAGGCGCCCGTCAGGGCGCTCAACCTGGAGATCGTCGCCGACCCCGCGCTGGCCGACGCCTACCGCGAGAAGCTCGCCGGCCCCGTCGACGAGGCCAAGAAGGAGCGGTTGCGCAGCGCCCAGCGGGCGGGCCAGCTCGCGGCGGACGCCGATCTCGACCTGGTGCTAGAGGTGCTGTACGCCCCGCTCCACCAACGCTGGCTGCACCGATCCGGCCCCCTCACCCCGGAGTACGCCGACGCCCTCGTGGAAATCACCCTCCGCGCCTTCGCCCCGTAGCCCCGCGTTACTCGGACGGGATGTAGGGCGGGGCCACGCCCCAGCTCCAGTGCGGCATGGGGGCCTCCAGGGGCGGGGTCGCCTCGGGCTGGGAGTTGGCCAGCGCTATGCGCGTGCCCCACTCGATGTAGGAGGCGAAGGCGGCGCGGAACTCGGGGTCGTCGGGGAGGCCGACCTCGTCCGCCGCGTCCATCAGGAGGGCGACCCAGCGGCGGCGCTGCGCCTCGGTGATGCCGCGGCCGAGGTGCTGACGGACCATGTGGCGGTAGCCGCCGCGCTCACCGCTGTAGCGCTCCGGGCCGCGGAAGACCTCGCTCAGCCAGATCGCGACCCACTTCGGGTGGTCCGGCGCCATGTGCTCGAACAGGGGGAGGAGCAGGTCGTCCTTGAGGACGTTCGCGTAGAAGACCTCGGTGAGCCGCTCGAACACCTCGCCGCCGCCCGCCCAGTCGTACATCGTCGGGACGGACGCCCCGGCGCCGTGCACCGGCGTCCGCTCGTAGTGCCGCATCTCCTCGATCTGCCGCACGTACGGTTTGATCTCGGCGAAGAAGGCGGGGAAGTGCTCGCCGCCGCGGAATCCCTTCATGTGGTCGTCGGCGGACGTCCAGCGGATGCGCAGGATGTACGACGAGGGCTCGTCGACGCATCGGGACAGTTCGTAGTCGACGCACTGCGGCGCGGCCGAGAGGGGGACGGCGGCCCGCGCGTACGCGGCCTCGAACTCCTCCGTGTCTTGCGGATCGATGGTGTAGCGGATGTACTCGACGATCATGAGGCCCCCAGGATTGCCACCGGTCGGGTAATCACTGTAATCCTGTAATCACCCGACCGGGAGGCAAATGATCAATCCTGGCCGGCGGAGGACCGGCGGAGCCGGCCGGCCGCGCCCGCCGCCAGCACGACGACCAGCACGATCAGGCCGATCCAGAGCCAGCCGGACGAGCCGCCCGAGTCCTCGGCGGACGTCGCGGACGCCGGAGACGCCGGAGACGCCGGAGACGCCGGAGACGGTGCCGGCGCCGCGGGTCGCGCGGTGCCCGTCACGGTGAAGGTGTAGGCGCCCTCGACCGGGTGCCCGTCCGAGGACACGACGCGCCAGCCGACCGTGTACGTCCCGTCCGGCAGGCCGCCGCCGACCACCTGCGTGACCTTGTTGTCGACCGCCCGCGCCGATCCCGACTGGTACTGCTTCTTCGCCGCGTCCGTCACGACCACGCGCGGGAGCCGGACCGGGTCCGTGTAGGTCAGGACGATCTCGGACGGCGCCGCGACCGTCGCGTCCTTCGCGGGGCTGGCCGACGTGAGCGTGGTGTGGGCGGACGCCGGGGCCGCCGTCAGCGCGGCCACGGACATGGCGGCGAGGGACGTGACGGCGCCCAACCGGCGCGCGTGCGTGGGGAAGGACATGACGGAACTCCGTTCGAGTCGTACGGGAAGAAGCCGGACGCGCCGTGGACCGGCATCGGCGTCCGGTGACGTACGGCGCTCGCCTCAGGAGTGGGCGAGCGCCCTCGAACGCGGCGGGGGACCCCGCCGGACGACCTGGTGCCGCAGCACCCTGCCGACGGCCGGGCCGGCGACCGGCGCCGGCACCACCGGGACCGGCCGCGGGGGCACCGCCTTCTCGACGGTCAGCAGGGCGAGCAGCAGCCGGACGGGACGGTCGGCCGCCGCGGCGACCCGGCGGGCCACCGTCCACGCCGCCCGCTCGCCGCGCCGCAGCCACCACGCGGCGACCAGCGCCGCCACGCAGTGCGCGAGCGTCATGACCAGGCCGCTGGCGGCGCCGTGCGCGGCCGGGGCCGCCATGGCGTCCGCGCCGGACGACATCGCCCCGTGCATCGCGGGCGTGTGGTGCGCCATCGCGGGCGCGTGGTGCGTCGCGGGGGCGGCCTGGGTGAACAGCGTGTGCAGCGCGAACTGCCCGCCGAGCAGCCCGCCCAGGATCGTGGCGAGGGAGCGTTCGTGCCCGGCCAGCATCAGCGACACGCCGAGGACCGCGCCGAACCCCGTCATGCCCGCCCACCCGGGGACCGCGTCCCCACCGGCGAGGACGTGCCCGAGGACGGCCAGCGTCACGCACACGGTGGCGAAGACCACCGCGCGTGCGATCCGGAACCAGGGGCTCGGGGGGTGCTCGGACATGACGGCTCCATCGTGCCAGCACCGTCCCGGCCCGCGCAGCCGACCCGCGGACACCGCCGACGCGCCCAACATCTTGGGGTTGCACAAAGATCGCCAACTAGATGTAGGGTTCCAATCCCGTGCTGGTACGCCCCCGCCGTTCGCGGCGGGGGCGTCGCAAGAGGGAACCCGGTGCGAGTCCGGGACTGCCCCGCAGCGGTGAGTGGGAACGACCGCCGTCATCACGCACTGGGCCTCGCGGCCTGGGAAGCGACGGCCAGTAGGACGCCTCGGAGGAGGCGGCGCCCGCGAGTCCGAAGACCTGCCGCACGGAGGTAGGGCGACCGGAGTGGAGCTCCAGCGAAGCGAGGGTCGCCTGACCTCCTTCGGGAGTCTGGGGGCCGGCCCCAGGCTGATACGTCCAGGGCCTCGCGGGTGGGCCGACGGGCGGAGCGCGGCGTGCCGTCGCGTCCCGTTCGCGTGCCTCCGCGAGGCGGTTCGCGAGGGGAGACGCACGTGACACAGGCTCTGGCCGCACCACCGGCGACGGGGATCGCAGCGGAGGTCGAGGCCGCCTGCGAGGGGATACCGGACGTCGAGGCGGGCCGGGTGCTCGCCGCCGTCCGAGGCGGAGGAGGGCTCGACGCGGCGGCGCTGCGGGAGCTCGCGATCGGCGAGGCCGCCGCCCTGGTGCCCGCCGAACCCGGCTACTCCAAGGTCGCGGCGCGGCTGCTCGGCGCCCGGATCCGGGACGAGGCGGCGTCCGCCGGGGTCCGGACGTTCGCCGAGTCGGTCGCCGCCGGGCACCGCGAGGGCCTGCTGGCGGACGCGCCCGCCGCGTTCGTCGCCGCCAACGCGGCCGCCCTCGACGCGCTCGTCGACGACGCCGCCGACGACCGGTTCGAGTACTTCGGGCTGCGCACCCTCTACGACCGGTATCTGCTTCGGCATCCGCGCTCGCGGCTCGTCCTGGAGCGGCCCCAGCACTTCCTGCTGCGCGTCGCCTGCGGGCTGGCCGACGGCGTGGCGGAGGCGGCCGAGCTGTACGGGCTGCTCAGCACGCTGTCCTACCTGCCCAGCTCGCCGACGCTGTTCAACTCGGCCGCGCGCCGCCCGCAGCTGTCGTCGTGCTTCCTGCTCGACTCGCCGCGCGACGAGCTGGAGTCGATCTACGAGCGGTACGGGCAGGTGGCGCGGCTCAGCAAGTACGCGGGCGGCATCGGGATCTCGTGGACGAAGGTCCGCTCGCGGGGGTCGCTGATCCGCGGCACCAACGGGCACTCCAACGGCATCGTCCCGTGGCTGCGCACGCTGGACGCGTCCGTCGCCGCCGTCAACCAGGGCGGGCGCCGCAAGGGCGCGGCCTGCGTGTACCTGGAGCCGTGGCACGCCGACGTCGAGGAGTTCCTCGAACTGCGCGACAACACGGGCGAGGACGCGCGGCGCACCCACAACCTCAACCTCGCCAACTGGATCCCGGACGAGTTCATGCGGCGCGTCGAGGACGACGCCCCGTGGTCGCTGTTCGACCCGAAGGAGGTCCCGGAGCTGGCCGACCTGTGGGGCGACGCGTTCGACGAGGCGTACCGGGCGGCGGAACGGGACGGACGGTTCGTCCGGCAGATCCCGGCCCGCAAGCTGTACGGGCGCATGATGAGAACCCTTGCCGAGACCGGCAACGGGTGGATGACGTTCAAGGACGCCGCGAACCGCGCGTGCAACCAGACCGCGGAGCCGGGGCAGACCGTCCATCTGTCGAACCTCTGCACGGAGATCCTTGAGGTGACGAGCGATGGTGAGGCGGCCGTCTGCAACCTCGGATCGGTGAATCTGGCCGCGCACGTCACGCCCGCTGGGGTCGACTGGGAGCGGCTTCGCTCAACGGTCCGCACCGCCGTGCGCTTCCTGGACCGAACCATCGACAAGGGCTTTTACCCCACGCCGGAGGCGGAGGCGGCCAACCGCAAGTGGCGACCAGTCGGCCTGGGCGTGATGGGTCTCGCGGACGTCTTCTTCACCCTTCGCCTGCCGTTCGACTCGGACGAGGCCCTCGCGCTGTCGACGCGCATCGCCGAGGAGATCGCGCTAGCGGCCTACGACGCGTCCGCCGATCTCGCCGCCGCGCATGGCCCGCTACCCGCCTACGCCATGACGCGCACCGCTCGCGGTCAGCTTCACTTGGACCACTTCCCGGACGCGGCACCGTCCCGTCCGGACGCGTGGGAGGCGCTCCTGGAACGCGTCGCCGAGGTCGGGCTCCGCAACTCGCTGCTGATCGCGATCGCGCCGACCGCGACGATCGCCTCCATCGCGGGGTGCTGCGAGTGCATCGAGCCGCCGGTGTCCAACCTGTTCAAGCGCGAGACGCTGTCCGGCGAGTTCTTGCAGGTCAACGCCTACCTGGTGGACGATTTGAAGTCGCTCGGGCGGTGGACGCCGGCCGTCCGGGAGGCGGTCAAGAAGGCGGACGGGTCCGTCCAGGGCCTCGCCGGCCTCCCGGACGAGATGCGCGCCCTCTACCGGACGGCCTGGGAGCTGCCGCAGAAGGCGCTCATCGACCTCGCCGCCGCCCGCACCCCGTACATCGACCAGGCGCACTCGCTGAACCTGTTCATGGAGACGCCGACGATCGGGAAGCTCTCCTCGATGTACGCCTACGCGTGGCGTGCCGGGCTCAAGACGACGTACTACCTGCGTTCGCGTCCGGCGACGCGGATCGCGCAGACGACGGTCGCGTCCGCCGCCGTGTGCTCCCTGGAGAACCCCGAGTCCTGCGAGGCGTGCCAGTGAGCGCGCGAACGGAAGGGCGCGGCATGCTGCTCGACCCCGGCATGGACCTGACCTTGCGGCCCATGCGCTACCCGGACTTCTACGAGCGGTACCGGGCCGCGATCCGCAACACGTGGACGGTCGAGGAGGTCGACCTCGCGTCCGACCTGGCCGACCTGGCGCGGCTCACGCCCGCCGAGCTGCACCTCGTCAACCGGCTCGTCGCGTTCTTCGCCACCGGCGACTCGATCGTGGCGAACAACCTGGTGCTGAACCTCTACAAGCACGTGAACGCACCGGAGGCCCGGCTCTACCTATCTCGGCAGCTATATGAGGAGGCCGTCCACGTACAGTTTTATCTGACCCTCCTGGACACGTATCTGCCCGATCAGGACGAGCGCGCAAGAGCGTTCGCGGCGATCGAGCACATCCCGTCCATCCGGGCCAAGGCGGAGTTCTGCTTCCGCTGGATCGACTCCCTCGGCGCCTTGGGCGAGCTCCGCTCCGCCGCCGACAGGCGCGCCTTCCTCCTCAACCTCATCTGCTTCGCCGCGTGCATCGAGGGCCTGTTCTTCTACGGCGCCTTCGCGTACGTGTACTGGCTGCGGTCGCGCGGCCTGCTGAACGGCCTCGCCTCCGGGACGAACTGGGTGTTCCGCGACGAAAGCGCGCACATGGAGTTCGCGTTCGCCGTGGTGGACACCGTCCGGGCCGAGGAACCGGAGCTGTTCGACGCCGAGCTGACCGCCCAGGTCGCCGCGATGATGGACGAGGCCGTCCAGGCGGAGCTGGCCTTCGCCCGCGACCTGTGCGGTGACGGCCTGCCCGGCATGCGCGCGGACGACATGCGCGCCTACCTCGAATACGTGGCGGACCAGCGGCTCGTCCGGCTCGGTCTCCGGGCCCGCTACGGCACCGCGAACCCGTTCGCGTTCATGGAGCTGCAGGACGTCCAGGAGCTGTCCAACTTCTTCGAGCGGCGGGTTTCGGCCTACCAGATCGGCGTCGAGGGGAGCGTCACCCTCGACGAGGCGTTCTGAACTTCCAGGACCGGGCACTCGTTGAACGGAGACCTAGGCCGAGGAGGACGAACATGCCTGTCGTCGACCGGATCATGAGATACGTCAGGGGCCCGCAGGGCCGCAAGATGCGGGCCAAGGCCGACCGCTACGCCCGCGACCCGCGCACGCAGGCCAAGGTGCGCGGGCTGCTCGCCCGGCTGCGCGGAGGCGGTGGCCGCCGCAAGTACTGACCCCGCGCGACAAGGCCCGCCCCGGTCCGGGGCGGGCCTTTTGCATGATGGGCGTAACTGCAAGTTATTTGCAATAGTGGCCGGGAATGAGACGGGTGTGCAGGCCCGCTTCGACGCGGCCCGCGCGTCCTGAGAGACGGCGGCGTCCGACGGGGCGCCGCTCCGGGGCGGCGTTCACCTGGCCGGGATCGTGCTCAGAACCTTTCCTTGCGGCCTGGTGGACGCCGCTTCCGCCTTGGGCGCGCGCACCAGCGCGCCCGGACCCCGTTTTGCGTGGCCACCGTCCTGCCGGTCCGATGCCGTGCAGCCCCTGTGACGACCCTAGGCTGCCCTTCATGACCGGCGAGTACCAGCACTGGGAGAACGTCCCGACACGGTGGAAGGACAACGACGTCTACGGGCACGTCAACAACGTCGTCCACTACTCGCTCATGGACACCGTCATCAACGCGTGGATGATCCGGACGGCCGGCTTCGACCCCGCTACGTCCGCCTCCATCGGCCTCTGCGTCGAGTCCCATTGCGAGTACAAGGCCGAGGTGTCGTTCCCGGACGCGATCAAGGTCGGCCTCCGCATCGGCAAGCTGGGCCGCTCCAGCGTGCGGTGGGAGATCGGCATGTTCCGCGCGTCCGACGGCGCCGCCGTGGCCGAGGGCCATTTCGTGCACGTCTTCGTCGACCGGCACACCCGCCGCCCGGTCGAGATCACGGGACCCGTCCGCGCCGAGATGGAGAAGCTGCTCACCCCTTGACCGAGACCAGCGCCGCCGTCCTCGTCGAGTCGGGACGCCCCGCGAACGCCCGTCAGGCGTGCTCCCGTGCCGTGGCCAGCGCAGCCCGGTACTCATCGAGCCACTCGGCGCCGGCCTGGTCGGACGGGATGCCGTCCAACCCCTCGGCCAAGAGCGCCGCCGCGTCCGAACAGTCGCCGATGCCGAGCCACGCGACGCCGATGTTCAGGTCGAAGAACGGTCTGGAGTACCAGTACACGGGTGGCGGAGGTTCGATGTCGTCGGCGGCCCGGTCGGCCGCCTCGTCCAGGAGGCGCCGCGCACGGTCGGCCTCCCCCAGCGCGGCGTACCCCTGGGCGGCCTGCAGCCGGTCGAAGGTCGCCTGAACGGGATGACCGCCCGGAGTGGCGAGAGCCGCCATGGAAGCCCGCACCACCCCGCGAAAGCGGCCCTGCTGCCGGGCGACGTAGCCGCGGAAGGACGTGGCGATCGCCGCGAGGGTGCCGTCGCCGAACTCGTCGGCCAGCTCCTCACCGTCCCCGAACAGTGTGATCGCCCGCCCGTCCCGCCGGAGTGCCGCGTTCAGCCACCCGGCGTACACGGTCCACTCGGCGACGATGCGGCCGAGCCCGCGCCGCTGCGGACCTCGGGCGTCCTTGAGCATCGCGGTCAGAGTGTGAGTTGAGCGGCGACGGGGGAGAGAAGGGCGGCGGCCCCGAGCGCGTCCTCCAGCCTCCGCTGCCCGGCCAGGACGGTGGCGAGGGCATCGAGCGCCGCGGTATCGAGCCGAGCGGGACGCAGCACCGCGAGAGTGAGGCGCTCGGTGTCGTCCAGCGTCACTCCATCGCCGCGCCAGCAGTCGCCGGGGCCGGGCGGGTAGGCGCCGAAGAGGTCGAGTTCGGTGCGGCCGGTGGCTTTGGCGTAGAGGGCGCGGTAGTCGGGGCGCGGGACGAACTTCCCCGCCTCCCATTGCTTGATCATGGTGGCGAGCGACTGGACGCCGGGCAGGGCGGCCCGTTCGCCGGGTGCGGCTGCTTCGCGCAGGCGCTGCGCCATCGCCGTCCGCGACCAGTACGGCGGAGCTTCGCGCACCGCCCGCAGCCGCGCGCCGACGGCCTTCTTGCCGGGGGACGTCACTGCGCTGCACCTTCCGGCCGTCCAGGGGAGGAGCGGTCCCTCGTTCCTCCCTGTTCCTCCCCCAACTCTCCCCTGGCCACGGCGTTCTCGCTGCGTGTTCACTGAAAGTGATCGATGAACTACTTGTGCATACCCCCTGGAAAGCGGTCATCGTGGACGAGATCGAGCAGACCAAAACCCGTCTTCGGGAGGCGTTCCCCGGCTGGAACATCATCCGGTCCGAGCGGGGTCGCCCGCGGGCGACCGATGGACCGCTCCCCCGCGAAGACCTCGACAGCGAGGCGTCGGCCGAAGCCGACACCCCTGAGCAACGCTCCGGGCGGTGCTACGTGCCCGCTGACCCGCTCAGCGCGAAGACCACCCGGTCGCACCGCCGCGTGCTGCGGTGGCGGACCCGCCTGGGCCGCGCCACGGCGATCCGCAACCTCGACCTGCTCGCCGCCGCTCTCGCGCCCGAGGGCTACCGGTACGTCAAGCTCTACAAGGCCGGCGAGTTCCCGGCCCGCCCGCCGACGCTGTGGGTCTTCGCGTACAGCCTGGACGACCACGTCCGCGTCGCGGTCGGTGTCCGCGCGACGCCCGGCGGCAACTGGGCCTACTACGAAGCCGGAAGCGGCGGCCATCTCTCGCCCTGCGGCAATACCGAGCACGCCGCCGACCTGGTGAACGCGCTGCTGAAACACCGCATGTTCCCCGCCACCTGGTAGCGCGGAGTGGATTCAGCCCGTCACCGATACGTGGGCGCCGTTGTCTCTGAGCCAGCGCTCCATCTGGAGGCCGGTCAGTTCGGCGCCCTCCCGGACCACGATCGAGCCGACCACGCTTCCGGTCATACCGCTCACCTTGGCGTTCGTGAGGTCGGTCCCACCGAATGCGGCCATCGTCACGGTCGAACCGCGCAGATCGGTGTTCTTCATGTCGCAGTCGATGAACGTGGCATCGCCGATGCGCGCTCGTCTCAGGTCCGCGCAGGCGAAGGACGTTCGTATGCATTCCGCCCGCCCGAGCTTGGCGCCCCTCATCCGAGCCTTCGTGAAGTTCGCTTCCGTGAGGAAGGACTTGACCAGCTCGACTCCGGTGAGATTCGCCGCACTGAAATTCGTATTCTCGCAGTGTGCTCTCCACAGCAAGCCGTGGCTGAGGTCGGAGTCGGCGAAGTTCGAGCCGCTCAACCAGGCCTCGATGAAGTCGGCGTCGGCCAGATCTGCACCTCGGAAATCCAGATCGAGCGCATAAAGAGTGGAGCCGGGATCGTTGAGCCAAGCGCGCAGTGTCGCGGCGGCCTCCGAGTTCGCCGGCCATGCCCGGGGCTTCCAGTCGCCGTCAGGGGTACCAGATGACGCGGTCACCCCACCCCTCCTGTTCGATGATTCGCCGCATGTCGTTGATCGCAGTTTGATCGGCATTTCGTGTGTCGATTATCACGCCCCGGTTCATCTGGAATTGCTTGAGGAGAGTGCTCCGGAAATCCGCCGAACTGTAGGCGTTTGGAAAAGGTCTTGCGCGGACGTGCTGGGGTACGCCTGGTGGCCAGTCTGAATGAATGCCCTTGATGTCCCAATGAACGCCTTTGTCGATAAAATCTCCCTGCTTTGGTCCGCTGGGGCGCTGATAGCTCTCGTCGAATATTCCTCTTCTGAGGAGATCCAACGATATCTTGGCCTCGTCCTGAGAGCCCTTGGTCGCCTTGAAGTTGTGGTCTGGGTCCCGTGCCACGTCGGCATACTTTTTGGCATTCGCCGCCTTTAGATCGTTAAGCTGGTTTCCAGCGCTTGTTTCTCTGCGGCGGTGAGGGCGGGGTGAGGTTCGTCGGCGGTACCGGGTCTTCGTGGAAGTGCTGGGTGGTCAGCCTGTTCCGGTGCTGTCCGGGGAGTGTCGAGGGTATCCGGAGGTTGCCTGGTCAGGTCGCTCGTCTTGGGGGCTTCTGCGGCGGCGTTCTTCAGGGCTTGAGCGGACTGGGCTGTATCGGCTTTGCCGGTGCGGCGGAGGGCGGTGGCGAGGCGAGCGGCTACGCCGGAGCCTGTGCCGGTGCCGGCGGTTACCGCTGTTATGACGATCGCGGGGGCGGCCTCGCCGAAGGCGCGGACGGGGTCACGTTTCCATTCTTCCCAGTTGACGGCGGCCTTGGCGAAGGCGACCGGGTGCTGGACGCCTTGGGCCAGGCCCTGGATCTGGCCTACGGGGCCTCGTTGCAGCCACCCCTTCGGTTTGATCGCGATGTAGAAGGGGGCGGTGGTCGGGTTGCTCGCCAGGGCGCTGAGGCCCATGTCCTTGACGCCTTGGCCGAGGCCGGGGAGGTAGTGGTGGGCGTAGGCGTTCCAGCCGTCGCGGAGTGGGTTGCCCGTCTTGGCGGATTGGACGACCTGTTGGCGGTCGGTCTTGAGGAGCTCGTCGCGGCTTCGGCGTACCTCGGACTTCTGGTCGGTGACCGTTTGGGCGGAGCGGGAGATCGTGCGGGCGGGGGCTGTGGTGAGGCCGAGGTTGGCGAGGATTTCAGAGAGGGCCTGGGCCGCGTCCTGCCAGGAGTTCGAAGTGCCGGTCAGCTCCGCGTAGAGCTGGTCGAGCTTTTCCGGTGAGCCGCTGCGGACGGCCGGGGTCTGGCGGCCGCCTCGGGGTGCGCCTGCGATGTAGGGCTCCCGGACGCGGGGTGGGCCGGCGCCGGAGGCCAGGTGACGGACGGAGTCGAAGGCGGCGTAGAAGGCGGAGCGGACGTCCTCGTGCTGGTTTGCGAGGGTCTTCTGGAGGCGGTCCGCCGCCGGGCCCGCCAATGCTCCGTCGAGGAGGAGTGTCTGGGCGCGTTTGAGGGCGGGGCCGTGTTCCTCGGCTAATCGCTTGACGTGCGGTAACAGGGACGCCGCTTGCTCTGCCCGGTCCATCGAACCTCCCGTCCGACGGATTGTCAGGGTAGAGGTCGTGGACGGGTCAGGAAAGTACTTGGGTTGTGAGGAGTTGTTCGAAGTCTTTCTCGAATGACTTGTAGAGGGTGCGGAGGGCTGGGCCGGGCCAGGCCGGTGGGAGGAGGGGGGAGGGGAGCAGGGGGTCGTTCAGGAGGTGGCGGAGGACGGCGGCGGCCAGGGTGAAGCGTTCGGCTATCTCGGTGGCGGACGCCAGGGCGGTGCGGAGGGTTTCGGCCTTTGCCGTCCAGGCGTCCAGGTCCCAGAGGGTGGCGGCGAGCAGGGCCGGGTCCTGCTCGGGGCGGCCGGTGAGGAAGGTGCACTGGCGGACGACCGGGTCGGGCCGGGTGCGGGTCAGGTTGGCGGGGCGCAGCCAGGTGCCCTCGCGGAGTTCGGCGAGGCGGAGGGCGGACATGGCCTGGCGGAGCGCGGCGCGGTCGGCGGCGGGGCGGCGTTCGGCGGTGATGACGGCGATCTCCCAGGCGCCGTCCCAGGGGCGGGTGGACGGGAGGCGGCTCTCGTCCTGGCGGGCCTGGCGGTCGAGGAGGCGTTCGGTGAGCGTGTACGCGCCGTCGGACTGGACGAGGTCGCCCGCGGCCACCATGCGGGAGAGCGCGACGCGGATCGTCCCCTCGGCGATGCCGAACAGGTCGCCGACGCGGACGAGGTAGCGGGCCGGGAGGCGGGGAGGGTGGACGCCGAGCAGCGTGCTCAGCACGACCGAGCGGGCGGTGAGCGGGCGGATCTCCAGGCTGTCCATGGCTGGTCACGACACTACCGGGAAGGTCTCAGCCCACCCTGATGTGCCACTCGCCCTCCGCCTCCACGAGGAGGAAGGTCGAGCCCGCCAGTTCGCCTTCGGCGGACGAGATCCCCTGGCCGGACAGGACGCAGGGGCCCCGCCGGAATTCCGGGGTCAGTTCGGTGACGGTGTACGCGCCCCGCTCCCTGTGCTTGAGCTGGATCCGTGCCGCGCCGCCGATGTACCGGCAGATGAACGAGCCGCGTGACGCGATGCTCTGTTCGAGGGCGGGGACGCTGTCACCCGCCTGCAACCAGGTCGACCATGTGCCGGTGCATTTGATGCGGAGCTTGACGGGCCATTCGGTTTCCAGCGGGAGCGGCAGCACCAGGCGGAACGGCAGCGGCGCCTTGCCCAGCCGCACGGCCTTTCCCTGCTGGACGTGGTCGACCTGCCCGGCCCCGTGGAGCCGGACGACGAGCACCGACGGCACGTCCCATCTGGGGCGGCGCAACTCCGCCTCGCCGTCGCCTCGGCCTTTGACGTGGGCCCGCTTGCTCAGCTTCGGGGGAGCGACCTTGAACGGCGCGGGCTGCTTCCCCGGCCCGGAGGGCTGAACGGCTTTGGGACGGGGTGCCGGGACGGGCGGCGGCCGGACGCCCGTCGCGATCGGCGGCAGTCCCTCGGTGAGGCGGATCGCGTCCGCGGCGCACACGTCGACGTCGCGGGCGGCGCCGCCCGGCGGGGCCCAGGCGACGCGGTCCACGGACGGCCCGTGCCGGGAGTCGAAGAAGCAGAGCGGCCGGCCGGCCAGGGAGGCTTCGACGCGGGCGAGGATGCGGCGTCCCTGTTCGAGCGTGTGCAGGACGTCGGCGGCGTCCTCGCGGTCGCGGTCGCCCAGGAAGTGCACCTTGGCCTGCTCGTACGCGTCCAGGGCGCGGCCGTAGTCGGCCATCAGGTCGGGGTCGGCGCCGTGTGCGTCCGGGTCGAGGGGCAGCCGTGCGAGCGCCTCGCCGAACGCGGTGATTTCGGCTTCGACCTGGGCCAGCTCGTCCTCGCGCCGCCGCTTGAAGATCCCGAACACCGCCCACCCCCTGTGATCAGGCAAATGGTACTGATGTGCTCCTTCGCCGCGCGATAACTTACAGACTTCCATCATGTGAGAGAAAAGCGTAATGTCGGGAGTATGACGTCCTATCTGATCGAGCCGTTCGACCGGCTGCCGTTCGGTGGCGCGGAGAAGGCGCGCCGGTACGCGACCGAGCGCTACCAGGGGGCCGTGGGCCGGAACTGGTACGACTGCGACCCCACGCTGCGGTTCCTCATGCGGCGGCACCTCGGGGACGGGTTCGGGTGGGCCGAGCCGCGGCTGAAGGAGATGGGCGCGCTCATGGGCGGGCCGATCGCCGAGCGGGCGGAGGAGACCGACCGGAACCCGCCGAGGCTGGAGAAGTACGACCGGTGGGGGCGTGACGTCAGCGAGGTCGTCATGCCGCCGTCGTTCGAGGCGGCCAGGCGGGATCTCGTCGCCACGTCGTTCACGCGGCCCGATTTCGTGGCGGAGGCGAAGGCCGGCGGGGTCGACGCCGCGCCGCTCGGCGTGGCCTGGAGCTACCTGCTCGACCAGGCCGACATCGGCATGGCGTGCGCGCTCGGGACCGGCGGCGACATGGTCGTCCGGCTGACGGAGATGTTCGCTCCCGAGGACGTCAAGGAGCGGGTGCGGGAGCTGTTCGCGGCCGGGGAGATGTCCGGCGAGGCGGCACAGATGCTGACGGAACGGTCGGGCGGGTCCGATCTGGGGGCGCTGGAGTCGACCGCGTCCAAGGACGGGGACGCCTGGCGGCTCAACGGCTTCAAGTGGTTCGCGTCCAACGCGAACGGGTCGGCGTTCGTGGTGCTGGCCAAGTCCGAGGGCGCCGCGGACGGGGTGCGGGGGATCGCGCCGTTCCTCGTCCTGAAGGAGCGGCGGGACGGGTCGCGCAACGGCGTCCGCGTCCGGCGGCTCAAGGACAAGCTCGGCACGAGGTCGGTCGCGTCGGCGGAGATCGAGTTCACGGACGCGGAGGCGTTCCTGCTGGCCCCGCCCTCGACGGCCGGTCAGGGCGGGGACGGCAAGGGCCTCGCCCGCATGATGGAGCTGACGAACGGCGCCCGCCTCGGCATCGCGATGATGGGCCTCGGGTGCGCGCGCAGGGCGCTGGTCGAGTCGCTCTGCTACGCGCGGGCGCGGGAGGCGTTCGGGGCGGCGCTCATCGACCAGCCGCTCATGCGGCGCAAGCTCGCCGAACTGATCGTGGAGACCGAGGCCGCGCAGGCGCTCGTGTTCGACGGGTACCTGGGCCGGCCGCGCCTCAGGGTGGCCGCCGCTCTGATCAAGCTGAGGGCGGCGCGGCTGGGCGTGACGGCGGCGAGCGACGCCATCGAGATCCACGGCGGCAACGGCTACATCGAGCAGTGGCCTGTGGCGCGCCTCCTGCGGGACGCGCAGGTCAACCCCATCTGGGAGGGCGGCGACAACATCCTGTGCCTGGACGTCCGCCGCGCGATCGAGCGGCAGGACGCGCACGAGCCCTTCCTCGAAAGGCTCACGCAGGCCGTCGAGCAGGCGCCGCCGGGGGACGATGCGACCGCCGCCCTGGTCGGCGACCGCATCGGGCATCTCCGCCAGGCCATAGAAACGTGGCGCGACCTCGACAAGGCCATCGCCGAAGCGCGCCTCTTCCCGCTCGCCCAGTACATGGCGGACGTGTACGCGGCTGCGCTGCTGCTGGAGCAGGCAGGCTGGGAGCGCGCCGACGCGGGGACGGACCGCAAGGCGCTCGTCGCCCGCCTCTACGCTCGGAGCCATCTCGCCGACGCCGGTCCGCTGCGCGCGATCGGCGCCCCGGCGGAGGATCTCGACCGGTTCGCGGATTTGGCGGACGGTGCGTTCATCGGCGACTAGGAGGCCGCGTGGCGGTACGGATCGAGCGGGACGGGCCCGTGACGACGGTGATCATGTCGCGTCCCGGGACCCGCAACGCCGTGGACGGGACGACGGCGCGCGAACTGGCCGGCGCGTTCCGCGAGTTCGACGCGGACGAGGGGGCGAGCGTCGCCGTCCTGTGGGGCGAGGGCGGCACGTTCTGCTCCGGCGCCGACCTCAAGTCGATCGGAACCGACCGGAGCCCGCGCGTCGACCCGCCCCCCGCGGACGGGCCCGAGGGCTGCACGCGGATGCGGCTGTCCAAGCCGGTGATCGCGGCGGTCGCGGGCCACGCGGTCGCCGGCGGCATGGAGCTCGCCCTCTGGTGCGACCTGCGGGTGGTCGAGGAGGACGCGACGTTCGGGATCTACTGCCGCCGCTGGGGCGTCCCCCTCGTGGACGGCGGGACGTTCCGGCTGCCCCGGCTGATCGGCACGAGCCGCGCTATGGATCTGATCCTCACCGGGCGTCCGGTGGGCGCGGAGGAGGCGTTCCAGATCGGCCTCGCGAACCGGCTCGTCCCGGCGGGGACGTCGCGGGAGGCCGCCGAGGAACTCGCGGCGCAGCTGGCCGGGTTCCCGCAGGCATGCCTGCGCAACGACCGCATGTCGGTGCTGGACGCGGAGGGCCTGCCGGAGGACGAGGCGATCGCCGCCGAGTACGGGCACGGGGTCGGCTCGCTGCAGGACGCGCTGCGGGGCGCCGCGCGGTTCGCGGACGGCCGCGGCCGGCACGGCGACTTCACCGACATCTGAACCACCGCCCGAGCCTCATCGAGCCACCGCCCGAGCCCGCCGAGCCACCGCCCGCCCAGCCGAGCCACCGCCCGGGCCCCGCCGGCCGTCCGGACATCGTTGACCGAACCGGATTCGGGCCCGTAGGTTCCTGTGTGGCGGCAGCCCCGAGCGAGGAGCAGAGCGATGACGCTGACCGTGGACCGAGCGGGGCTCGACCTCGCCGACCCGAAGGCCTACGCGGACGAACGGCGGTTCCACGCGTCGCTCGCGCTGCTGCGCCGCGAGTCGCCGGTGCACTGGGTGGACGCCCCGGACTACACCCCGTTCTGGGCGATCACCAAGAACGAGGACATCCTGGAGATCGAGCGCAACCACCAGATCTTCCTCAACGCGCCGCGCCCGCTGCTCGGCACCGCCGAGTTCGACGAGCTGAACCGGGAGCGCGCCGAGCAGGGCATCGCGCTGCGCACCCTGATCCACATGGACGACCCCGACCACCGGGTCATCCGGGCGATCGGCGCGGACTGGTTCCGGCCGCGCGCGATGCGGGCGCTCGAACCGCGCATCCAGGAACTGGCGAAAAGGTACGTCGACCGGATGGTGGACCTCGGCGGCGAATGCGACTTCGCGCAGGAGGTCGCCGTCCATTTCCCGCTGTACGTGATCCTGTCGCTGCTCGGGCTTCCGGAGAGCGACTTCGGCCGCATGCTCAAGCTGACGCAGGAGCTCTTCGGCGGCGACGACGACGAGTTCCAGCGCGGCGCGACCAACGAGGAGAAACTGCAGGTCCTGCTCGACTTCTTCGCCTACTTCCAGGGGCTGACGGAGGCGCGCCGCAAGGAGCCGACGGACGACCTCGCGTCCGCGATCGCGAACGCCCGGATCGACGGCGAGCCGCTCAACGACTTCGACACCGCCTCGTACTACGTCATCGTCGCGACGGCCGGCCACGACACGACCAGCGCGACGATCTCCGGCGGCCTGCAGGCCCTCATCGAGCACCCCGACCAGCTCGAACGGCTCCAGCGGAACCCCGAGCTGATGCCGTTCGCGGTGGACGAGATGATCCGCTGGGTGACGCCCGTCAAGGAGTTCATGCGCACCGCCAACCGGGATTACGAGCTGCGCGGCGTGACCATCCGGGAGGGCGACGCCGTGCTGCTCTCCTACCCGTCGGGCAACCGGGACGAGGACGTTTTCGACGACCCCTACCGCTTCGACGTCGGCCGCGACCCGAACAAGCACCTGGCGTTCGGATTCGGCGTCCACTACTGCCTCGGCGCCGCCCTCGCCCGCATGGAGATCCGCGCCTTCTACTCGGAACTCCTGCCCCGCCTCCGCTCGATCGAGCTCGCCGGGACGCCCGAGAGCACCGCGACGACGTTCGTCGGCGGCCTGAAGCGCCTCCCCGTCCGCTACTCCATCGCCTGAAGGAACCCCTGGTGCAGATCAACGCCGCGGTGCTGCGCGCCGCAGACGCCCCGTACACGATCGAGTCCCTCGACCTGGCCGACCCCGGCCCCGGCGAGGTCCTCGTCAAGATCGCGGGCACCGGGATGTGCCACACCGACATGCTCGGCCGCGTCCCCGGCGACCTGGTCACCAAGCCGGTCGTGCTCGGGCACGAGGGGTCGGGCGTGGTCGAGGCGGTCGGTCCCGGCGTCACCGGCCTCACCGTCGGCGACCACGTGGTCATGTCGTTCGACTCGTGCGGGACGTGCGACAACTGCCGCAACGCGCAGCCCGGCGCCTGCCCGCAGATGACCGCGCTCAACATGCTCGCCATGCCGCTGGACGGAAGCCCGCGCGCCACGACCGGCGACGGCGAGGCCGTCCACACGCGCTGGTTCGGGCAGTCGTCGTTCGCGTCCCACGCGCTCGGGACCGTCCGCAACGTCGTGCCGGTGTCCCGCGACGTGCCGATCGAACAGCTCGGCCCGCTCGGCTGCGGCGTCCAGACGGGCGCGGCATCGGTGCTGGTCTCCCTCGGCGTCCGCGCCGGCGACAGCATCGCGGTCTTCGGCGCTGGCGCGGTCGGGCTGGCCGCCGTGATGGCCGCGCGCGTCGCGGGCGCCACCGTGATCGTCGCGGTCGACCTGCACGAGTCGCGGCTCGACCTGGCCCGCGAACTGGGCGCCACGCACGTCCTGAACGGGGCGGACGACGACATCGCCGGGCAGATCCGGGCGATCTCCGGCGGCGAGGGCGTGCAGTACTCGTTCGACAGCACGGCCGTCCCCGCGGTCGTCTCGACGGCCGTCGCGTCGCTGCGCACCACCGGCGTCTGCGGCCTCGTCGGCGTCGGCGCCACCGAGTACACGCTGGACGCGAACCTCCTGCTCATGGGGCGGACGGTCAAGGGCATCATTGAGGGCGACGCCGTCCCGCACACGTTCATCCCCACGATGATCGAGCTGTGGCGGCAGGGCCGGTTCCCGTTCGACCGGCTCATCACCGCCTACCCGCTCGACAAGATCAACGAGGCGGAGGCGGACACCACGTCCGGCAAGGTCGTGAAGCCCGTCCTGATCCCCTAGACGACGCGGTGGAGGATGTCGCCGCCGCTCGCGAGGCGGCGGCAGTTCTCCGCCGCGACGGCGAAGTAGCGGGCCCAGGTCTCGCCGGTCAGCCAGGCGACGTGCGGCATGACGACGACGTCGTCCAGGGCCAGCAGCGGGTTGGACGCGTCCACCGGTTCCCGCTCGAAGACGTCCAGCCCGGCGCCGCCCAGATGGCCGGACCGCAGCGCCGCCACCAGCGCCGCCTCGTCAACGACCGCGCCGCGCGCCGTGTTCACGACGATCGCGCCCGGCGGCAGGAGCGCGAGCCTCTCCGCGTCGAGCAGGTGGTGGGTCTCGTCCGTCAGCGGGATGTGGACGGAGACGATGTCGCTCGCCCGCAGGAGGTCGTCCAGCTCCCGCCAGGCCGGGTCGTCGCGCCGGGGCCGCCGGGACGTGTAGACGACGGTCGCGCCGATCGCCTCCAGCATGCCGCGCAGCAGGGTGGCGATCTCGCCGCCGCCGAGGAGCCCGACCGTCCGCCCGGCCAGCTCCCCGCCGACCAGGCCGCGGTCGGCGGGCCAGCCGGCGCCGCGCCGCGTCCGCGCGTCGAACGCGACGACCCGGCGGAGCGCCGCCAGCATCAGCAGCAGCGACGTCTCCGCGACCGCCTGCGCGTTCTGCCCCGGCATGTTCGCGACCGCGACACCGCGCTCCCGCGCCGCGTCCAGGTCGATGGTGTTCACGCCGGTGCCGAGCTTCTGGATCAGCCGCAGCTTCGGCGCCCGGTCCATGTCCTCGGCCGTGAGCGGGCGGAGCACGTGCCAGATGACCTCGGCGTCCGGCAGCAGCTCGGCGAACCGCGCGTCGTCCTGCTCGGAGCAGCTCACGATGTCGAGGCCGGGCTCCGCGTGGTCCATGTCGTAGTGCAGCAGCACCCGCATGCCGCCCCTTCCCTTCGATGACCCCGGGCGGGCGCCCGGTCCTCCCCCGGGATTATCGTTCGGATCATGAGCGCGAGCCGCGGCGAGGGGTGGACGGACGTACCGATCGTGCAGGCGCCGATGGCGGGCGGGCCGTCGACGCCCGAACTGGCCGCCGCCGTGTCCGGTGCGGGCGGCCTCGGCTTCCTCGCCGCCGGGTACACGACGCCCGCGGCCATGCGCGCCGACATCACGCGCACGCGCGAACTGACGTCCCGCCCGTTCGGGATGAACGTCTTCATGCCGTCGCTGGACGAGATCGACCCGGCTCTCGTCGACGCCTACCGTGACCGCCTGGCGC
The DNA here is from genome assembly GCF_041463655.1 of Actinomadura monticuli. NCBI lineage: Bacteria > Bacillati > Actinomycetota > Actinomycetes > Streptosporangiales > Thermomonosporaceae > Actinomadura > Actinomadura monticuli. The sequence continues at coordinate 93,087 of NZ_JAXCEI010000009.1, read as the reverse complement.
CCGAGGCCGCCCGTCTCGGCGTCGCCCTCGGCGTCCCGGGGGCCCGCGACGACGCGTACGAGGCGAAGATCGCCGACCTGCTCGGGGACCCGCCGCCGTTCGTGTCCTTCACCTTCGGATGCCCGTCGCCGAAGGTCGTCCGGGCGTTCCAGGCCCGGGGCGTGACCGTGATCGTCACCGTGACGTCCGTGGACGAGGCCCGCCAGGCGTCCGGCGCCGACGCCCTCTGCCTGCAGGGCTCCGAGGCCGGCGGGCACCGCGGCTCGTTCACCAACGTGTCCGACGAGCCGCTGCCGCTGCGCGTCCTGCTCCACTCCGTGCGCGCCATGACCTCGCAGCCCCTCATCGCCGCCGGGGGGCTCGCCTCGTCCACCGACGTTGGTGAAGTCCTCTCCCTGGGCGCGGTGGCCGCTCAGCTCGGGACGGCCTTCGTCCGCTGCCCGGAGAGCGGTGCGAGTGCCGTCCACAAGGCCGCCCTAACGGACCCGCGCTTCACGTCCACCGCGATGACCCGGGCCTTCAGCGGACGTCTCGCGCGTGGCCTCGTCAACCGGTTCCTGACCGAACACTCGCCGCACGCACCCGCCGCTTACCCCGACGTCCACTACGTGACCTCGCCCCTACGCAAGGCGTCCGCCGCGCAAGGCGACCCGGAGGGCGTCAACCTGTGGGCCGGCGAATCCTTCCACCGGACGACGGACAAGCCCGCCGCCGACCTCGTCCGCGACCTCGTCGCTTGACCTAACGCTCCCGGGCCAGGCCTTCACCCCAGTCTCGCAGTGCGTCCAGTATCGGCCCGAGCCGCCGCCCGTGCGGCGTGAGCGCGTACCGCGAGCGCGGCGGCCATTCCGCTTCCCGCCGCCGTTCGAGCACCCCGGACTGCAGGAGATGCGCCAACCGGTCGGCCAGCACCTTGTCCGGCAGCCTCGGCAGCGCCTGCCGCATCTCGCTGAACGAACGGTCGCCCCGAAGCAGCTCCCGGATCACCGGCGTCGCCCACCGTCCGCACAGCACATCGAGCGCGGCCTCCACCGGACCTGCCGGATCCGGCTCGCCCGCATCTGCTCGCGGATCCTGCGGTGATCCAGGTTGGCCGACCGTTCGGTGCGTCACGAAAGCGCCCTCCCTGCGTTACTCGTGTTTCCGCCCTTCTACCCGAACGGACGACGATGCACCGCCGCGCACAGGAGGCTGAGCTCACTTCGCATCGGAATCGGCGGCCGAGTCGCCCACGGCGGTTCTTGGTGACCGCGACGACGTCCCCATGGCTTCCAGCAGCTCACGGATCCGCCGTTCGCCGTCGCCCGTCATCGCGGGGCCACCTGGCGGCCGAGGGCGTCCAGCCAGTCGCCGGTGCCCTGCTCGCGCCACTCGGGCCGCTCTCGATCGTCCAGGAAGGTGCCCTGCTCGGTGAGCACCAGGCGGGTTCCGTCGCCGTCGGGGTCGAACTGCACGGTGGTCAGCGACACGGTCGACAGGACCTTGTCGCTGAACAGGGCCGTGCTGTAGACGATGCGCTCGTCGGCGACGATGTCGTGGTACTCGCTCCTCGCCACGAGGCCGCCCCTGTCGCCCCTGTCGCCGCCGTGCACGACCTCGGTGCCGCCGACCCGGAAGTCCAGCGAGTAGCGGCCGTCCTCGGGCGCGAACCATGCGGCCTTCGTGTCCCGGTCGGACCAGGCCGCGAAGACCGCGGCCGGTGAAGCGGGGTAGGCCCGCTCCAGCGTGAACGTGCTGTGCTTCACCGAGTGGCCGGTCATGATCCTGGCTCCTTCGTCTGGTCGTCGAGGACCGCGCCGAGGCGGTCCAGGCGGTGCTCCCACTCCGTGCGCCGGCGCCGCAACCACGCCTCGGCGCTGCGGAGGCCGGCCGTATCGATCCGGCAGGTGCGGACCCGCCCGACCTTCTCCGACCGCACCAGCTCGCTGTCCTGCAGTACCCGCAGGTGCTGGACCGTCCCGGCGACGGTCACCCCGAGCAGGGCCGCCAGTTCGCTCACGGTGGCAGGCCCCCGGGTCAGCCGCTCGATCACCGCCCGCCGGTTCGCGTCCGCGAGCGCGTGGAACACCCGGTCGGCCGCCTCCGCCTCATGCTTAAGCATGCACTTAACTATAGCTCAAAAGTCAAGCGACGACTTAAGTGTCGACCCGGTGTGCGGCGCGGCCGATGCCGGACGGCTTGGCGCGCGGGGCGGCGGGGTAAAGATCTCGGGTGCGAAGGGCGCTGTTCGGGTCGCGTGTCCTTCGCGTCGTGTCGGCGGGCCTCGTCTCGCTCGCGACGCTGTCCAGCGAGACGGTGGCCGTAGGGGCGCAGGATCCGCGGGGCCAGGTGGTCCGGTCGCCGGACGGCGCCCTATCGCTGGCCGTGTCCGTGCAGGACGGGCGGCTCGTCTATTCCGTCCGGCGCGGCGACGTCGTGCTCGTCCAGCCGTCCGGCCTCGGGCTGAGGCTGGCGGACGGTTCGGTGCTCGGCGGCGACGTGCGGATGACGGGCAGCCGCGTCACCTCCCGCGACACCACGTGGCACCCGCGCTGGGGGGCCGATTCGCGCATCCGCGATCACTACCGGGAGCTCACCGTGCGGCTGCGGCAGGCGGACGGGAGGGTCTTCGGCGTGGTCGCCCGCGCCTATGACGACGGGGTCGCCTTCCGGTACGAGGTGCCGGAACAGCCGGGCTTGCCGTCGCTGCACATCGTGGACGAAGTCACGGAATTCGCCCTTGCCGGGGATCCGGCGGCATGGTGGACGGAGCGGGACTTCGACACCGACGAGAACATGTGGCGGTCGTCCTCCTACAGCGGCATGGGCGCCTCCAACACCCCGGTGACGTTCCGCTACGGAAGCGGGGCGTACCTGTCGATCCATGAAGCCGACCTGAACGACTACGCGGCGATGACGGTCGTGCCGGAGTCGGGGCGGCTCCGAGCCGCTCTGGTGCCGACGCCGGGGCGGATGGAGGCGGTCGTCACTCGCACCGGCCGCTCCACGCCGTGGCGGGTGCTGACGATCGCGGGGACGGCGGGCGGGCTGATCGAGTCGCACCTGGTCGAGAACCTCAATCCGCCGTGCGCGATCTGCCGGGGAGACACGTCGTGGATCAGGCCGGTCAAGTACGTCGGCATCTGGTGGCTGATCCAGCACGGCCAGGCCACCTGGAAGACCGGGCCGCGCCATGGCGCGACCACCCGGCGCGCGAAGCAGTACATCGATTTCGCCGCCGCGCACGGCATCCAGGGCCTGCTCGCCGAAGGCTGGAACCGGGGATGGGAAGGGTCCTGGGCCGACCAGGACTTCACGAAGGCCACCCCCGATTTCGATCTCCCCGAAGTCGTCGCCTACGGCAAGGGCAAGGGGGTCGAGTTCATCGCCCACAACGAGACCGGCGCCGGGGTCGATGATTACGAGAAGCAGATCGATGCCGCGTTCTCGTTGTACGAGAGCCTGGGGATCCACTACCTCAAGACCGGTTACGTCGGGAAGATCCCCGGCCATCACCACTACGACCAGCGGATGGTGGGCCATTACCGGCTCGTCCTCGAGAAGGCCGCGCAGCACCGCATCAACGTCGACTGCCACGAATGCGTCCACGCCACGGGGGAGGCTCGGACGTTCCCCAACGCGCTCGCCAGGGAGGCCGTCCGCGGGCAGGAATGGGATGCCATCGACGACGAGGGCGACACCCCGGAGCACACGCTCATCCTGCCTTTCACGCGCATGCTTTCCGGCCCCATGGACTTCACCCCAGGAATCATGGACGTCCTGTGGGACCCGCGGCGCAGCGGCCGGCGCGTGCACACGACCGCTGCCAAGCAGCTGGCCTATTACGTCGCCTACCTCTCGGGCGTCCAGATGGCCGCCGACCTGCCCGAGCATGACGCGAAGTCGCCAGGGCTGCGATTCATCGAGGACGTTCCGGTCACGTGGGACGAGACGAAGGTGCTGTCCTCCGGGATCGGCGACCACCTCGTCATCGCGCGGCGATCCGGAGCCGACTGGTACGTCGGCGCGATGACGGGCGAGCGGGCGCAGACCGTGCGGTATCCGCTCTCCTTCCTCGGCGCGGGCACATGGGTCGCGGAGTCCTACTCCGACGCGCGAAAGGGCGGTCCGGGAGCGCTCGACGCCGGCCGGTCCGTCGTCACCCGCGACGACACTTTCGCGGCTGTTCTCCAGCGCGGGGGCGGTCAGGCGGTTCGTTTTCGTCTCGCCGGCTGAGGGACGTCGGCTTCGGGTGGCGGGGAGGTCGGGGTGGAGGCTGTCAGGTGCTTCATTCGCCGGCAGGCGCGGTCGTAGAACCTGAGCTGGGTGCGGCGGCCGAAAAGGCGGAAACCGAGGCGGACGATGGGGTTCGGGTCGGGGGCAGGCTGGGAGACCGCGTGAATGTGGAACTCGACCTCGCCCGTGTCGAGCCATTTGCGGACCTCCTGGTCCATCTGGCCGCGTTCGAGGTGTCCCTTCAGCGTCTGGTAGTTCCAGCCCCAGACCTGGGCGCGGCGCCCGTCCGTCTCGATGACGTCGTCGACGACGTCGCCGACGCGGAGGCCCAGGTAGAAGTGGAGCCCGTGGAACCGGCCTTCCAGCAGCATGTCGCGGCCCGGTTCGGGCGGGCCCGAGCGGCAGATCTCCCGGATGATGGCGGGGTCGGCGTACTCGTAGTCCCGGACGAGGTCGCGGGCCGTTTCCCAGCTTCCGCCGGGGACCGGCGGGCCGGGCGGCTCCGGCGGCAGCGGCTGCCGGTAGTCGTCGACGTGCCAGTCCGGGCCGCCCTCGTCGAGCCGGGACGGGTCGAAGTTCAGCGGCAGCCGGTGCAGGCCGGCGTGCAGCCGCCGCATCCGGCGCCGGACGCCTCTCCTCATGGCGCCCTCCGCGGTCGGGGGCGCTCGGCGTCCGAGACCTGCTGGACGGCGGCGTAGACCGGGCCGCGCACCTGCTGGAGCGGCCCGGCCGGGACCAGGCCCCGGATGGGATGGCGGGCGGGGTTGAAACGCCCGGTGTCGCCGTCCCGCGCGGGCCCGTGGAGACGCAGTTCGCCGAACCGCTCCCACGGGCCGAACTCGGGCGCCACCAGCAGGTCGAGCGACCATTCGTCCAGGCGGGCGAGCGAGGCGAGGTCCGCCGGGACGGCCGGGGTCCGCGCGGCCGCGCCGAGGAGGAGGCGGCGGTCACCGGCCCGGTAGGGGAGCAGGGAGCCGTAGAAGGCGGGGCTCCAGCGGGTCGCGGGGCGGAGCAGGTGGCGGCCCAGCGGGGTGCGGCCGGTCGTGGCCAGCAGCAGTTCCGCGTCGCCGTCCGGCGGCAGCCGCCAGCGCAGGGCGAGGCCCAGGATGTCCGGCAGCGCGGGCGGGAGGCCCACCGCGCGGGAAAGCCGCACTTGGGCGGGCACCTCCGTGCGGTCGTCCAGGAGGGGGACGCCCCAGTACTGGGACGTGCCGTGCAGGACCAGCGTGGCATCGAACACGAGCCCCCGGGGATGCAGGGGCCGGTCGCGGAGGTGGGCCGCCAGGGCGAAGGCGCGGGTGAACGCCGCGGTGAGGGCGCGGGTGAGGGGGTGGGGCCTGCCCGCCGGGCCGTCCACCCGTTCGGTCAGGACCTCCACGTCCCCGACCAGGCTGCCGCCGGACAGCTCGGCGACGCGGGTGCAGAAGTGCGTCCACATGTGGAGCTGCATCTCTTTGGCGATGCCGACCTTCTGGTAGAGGACGGCCGCCAGCCGCTCGCCGCTGCGCGCCCAGGACTCGATGGTGAACACGAGGTCGCCGTTCGCCGCCTCGTCCACCCGGAACTCGATCTCCCCGGCCTCCAGGTGGCCGCGCAGGGTCGTGAACCGGAACGACACCGGGGTCCGCTCCACGACCCGGACGGGGCAGTTCCACGGTCCCGGCATGTGGACGACGTACTCGTCCTGCTCCGCCAGGGGGCGGGAGCCGCCCGACGTCTTGTCGAAGACGGCGACCTCCACCGGGGAGGCCGCGTTGAGGTCGTCGCCGAGCCGCGCCATCAGTTCGGCCGGGGCGAGCGGGCTCCCGGAGATGCGGACGATGTAGCGCCGCTGGTAGATCGGCCCTACGCCCTGCCCGGCGTCCTGCACCCGGTCGCCGCCGCGGCGCGGGATCCGCTCGACCTCGGCCGCCGCCTCCGTCCGGAGCCGGCGCCGTGTCACCCGGCGGGAGCGCCGCAGCCACCGCCATCCGGCGAGGCCCATGCCCACGGGCCACCGCACCGCGCGCACGCGCCGCCGCCATTCCGCCCGCACGACGCCTCCCCCGCTGTCGCCCCGGCCGTCGTGGGGCGGGCGTACCCCGTCTGACCTGCACGAATCCACCGGGAAGGTCGGAGGAGCGCCGGGGTTACCCGAGCCGGGCTGCCGCGAGGCGCTTGGGGGCCGAAAGGCGCCAGGCCTCGGTCACCAGCTCGGCGAGCTCTTCCGGGTCGACCTTGGTCAGATCGACCTTCAGCCAAGCGAAGCGGCCGCTGGCCCACGACGGCGCGAAGACGTCCGGTGCCTCGGCGACGAGTGCGGCCTGCTCGTCGCGGGTGGCCTTGAGCATGACGGTCTCGTCGGCCTCGGCGAGGTAGCCGAAGCTCTTGCCGCGCACCTGGAAGCTCGTCATGCCGCCGTAGGACTCGTTCTCGGACACCTCCGGCAGGCCGTGCGCGACCTCCAGGAACTTGTGGATGCTCACCCTGGTACACGTATCAGCCGGGTCGGACGGTCCGCGCCCGGCGGCGGGTGCTCATCAGGTCTTGAGGTCATGTGATCGAGACCAGCCATTCCCATTCATTGAGGAGATACGACGGTAAACCGTCCGGTTAGGGACGGAAGTCCCATGGGGGCGGGGATCCGGGGATGCCGCAGCCGCCCGGTGAAGGGACTTTCGGCCCGCTGATCGTGGACCGAACGGACCTACGGCCGAAAGGCCGCGAGGGGTTGAGTAAGGGGTGAAGAAACCGACGATGTGATGGAAGGTGAGACGGCGATGGCAGTCTCCGAGCACAAGACGCACGTGAGGCGGAGCACCCTCATCCGCGTGGTCGCCCCCAAGCCGCTGACCGAGTCGCCCGCCGCCCGTTACGTCTGGGCCGCGGCCCGGCTGGCGCTGGGCTGGGTGTTCGCGTGGGCGTTCGTGGACAAGCTGTTCGGGCTGGGCCACGCGACCCCGTCGGGCAAGGGCTGGCTGGACGGCGGGAGCCCGACCGAGGGCTTCCTGGCGCACGCCCCCAAGGGCCCGCTGGCGGGGTTCTACAACGACATGGCCGGCGCGGCGTGGGCCGACTGGCTGTTCATGATCGGGCTGGCGGGGGTCGGTGCGGCGCTGATCCTGGGCATCGGGATGCGGATCGCGGCGGTCGGCGGCGCGGCGCTGCTGGTCATGATGTGGTCGGCGGTCCTGCCCCCGGAGAACAACGTCTTCATGGACGACCACCTGATCTACGCGCTGCTGATCGTCGGGCTGGCCCTGGTCAGCGCCGGCGACACCCTGGGCCTCGGCCGCTGGTGGGGCAAGACCCCGCTGGTCGAACGGCTCCCGTTCCTCAAGTGACCTCGGCCCCGACACCGGCACCGATGGAGAGGGCGCCCGCCACGGCGGGCGCCCTTCGCCATGCCCGGGCCAGACGGCGCGCGCGCCGGTCAGCCGGTGGTGAGGCCGGCGGTGCGGGCCTCGGGGTAGTCGTCGTCGATGTGCACGACCCGGCGTCCGGCGCTCTGCAGGAGGCTGCCCGCCGCGGCGGCCCGGTAGCCGGTGGTGCAGTGAACCCAGACGGCTCCGTCCGGCACGTCGTCCAAGTGGTGCGGGAGGTCGGGCAGCGGGACGTTGACGGCGCCGTCGATATGGCCCTCCCGCCATTCGCCGCCCATGCGCACGTCCAGCACGACGTCCGGTTCAGGCAGGTTCCGCGGGGGACGTCCGGCGCGGGCGGCGGCGAGGTCGGTGAACGCGGCGACGGCCATGGAGTCCAGGCGCTCGGGGTCGCCGCCGGCCCATTCCTCCGGGGTCCCGGTGGCGGACGCCGCCGGACGGTCGATGCCGATGCGCGCCAGTTCGCGCTGCGCCTCCGCGACCTGCTCGGGCGTCTCGCCGAGCAGGGTGAGGGGCGCGCCCCACTCCGCCATCCAGCCGAGCCAGGTCGACATCCTCCCGTCCAGGCCGAAGCTGAGCGTCCCGGCCAGGTGCCGCTGGGCGAACGCCTTGCGGAACCGGAGGTCGACCACCCATTCCCCGGCGGCGAGGCGGTCGCGCAGCCGGCCGGGGTCGGCGGTCTCGGCGGGGGTGAGGTCGATCAGGCCGGCGCCGGCGGCGTTGCGGGCGCCCATGTGCGCGTAGTACGCGGGGTAGGCGTCCAGCCCGGCCAGGGTCTCGGTGACGAAGTCGTCCGCTTCCAGGCGCAGCGCCGGGTTCGCCCGTTTCTCGTCGCCGATGGTCGAGGACGACGTGTCCGACTGGCTCGCGGAGCAGAAGCTCCCGAAGCCGTGCGTGGGCCAGACCCGCGCGCCGTCGGGGAGGAGGTCGGCCAGGCGCCGCGCCGAGGCGTGCTGGCGGTGGGCCAGGGCGTCGGCGTGTTCGGAGCCGAGCAGGTCGGTGCGTCCGGTGGTGCCGAACAGCAGCGACCCGCCGGTGAACACCCCTTCGGGGCCGGCCGGTCCGGACAGGACGTACGAGAGGTGGTGAAAGGTGTGCCCGGGGGTGGCGACCGCCCGGACGCGCAGCGTCGCGGAGACGGATATCTCGTCGCCGTCGGCCACGCCCACCCGGTCGAAGCCGACCTCGTCGTCGGCGGCTAGCAGGTAGGACGCGCCGGTCGCCTGAGCCAGCGCCAGCCCGCCCGACACGTAGTCGTTGTGCATGTGCGTCTCGGCGACGTGCGTGATGCGGGTGCCGAGCCGTCCCGCCAGCGCGAGGAAGCGGTCGATGTCGCGTTGCGGGTCGACGACGACCGCGACGCATCCGTCATGGGCGAGATAGCTGCGGTCGCCGAGTGCGGAGGTCTCCACCACCTCGACCTGGATTCCGTCGTTCTTCATGGCTGATCTACTCCGTTGACGGACTGTTGTACGGCCTGGTCCTTCCCGTCTGGCTCCGATTCAACTATGCCCCTGGGGGTATCTGCCGGACCTTTCGGAGGTGTGACACCCGGCTGACGGGTAGCCATACGGGTGTTCCATCCGGCGGTGCACGGCACGCCGGTGAGAGCCGCCGGTTCCGTTGGAGGACTGACAGCATGACGGCTGATACGCGCGTGGGCACGATCACCACGCGGATCCCGGCCCGGCTGGACCGGCTGCCGTGGGCCCGGTGGCACTGGATGATCGTCGTCGGGCTGGGGACGGTCTGGATCCTCGACGGCCTCGAGGTCACCATCGTCGGGTCCGTCGCGGCGCGGCTTACCGAGCCGGGCAGCGGCATCCACCTGTCGGCCGGCGACATCGGTCTCGCGGCGGCGATCTACGTCACCGGCGCGTGCCTCGGCGCCCTCTTCTTCGGCCAGCTCACCGACCGGTTCGGCCGGAAGAAACTGTTCATCCTCACGCTGGTCGTCTACATCGTCGCGACGGTCGCGACCGCGTTCGCGTTCGCGCCCTGGTACTTCTTCGCCTGCCGGTTCGTCACCGGGATGGGCATCGGCGGCGAGTACGCGGCGATCAACTCGGCGATCGACGAGCTGATCCCGGCCCGCAACCGCGGCCGGGTCGACCTCGCGATCAACGGCAGCTACTGGGTGGGGTCCGCGGTCGGCGGCCTCGCCGCGGTGCTCCTCCTGAACACCTCGATCTTCGCGCAGGACCTCGGCTGGCGGCTCGCGTTCGGCATCGGCGGCGTGCTCGGCCTCGCGATCATGCTCGTCCGGCGGCACGTCCCGGAGAGCCCGCGCTGGCTGTTCATCCACGGCCGGGAGGGCGAGGCGGAGCGGATCGTCGACGGCATCGAGGCCGAGATCCACCGCGAGACCGGCCGGCCCCTGGACGAACCCGGCGAGAGCATCACCGTCCGGCAGCGCAAGGCCATCCCGTTCCGGGAGATCGCGCAGGTCGCGGTCAGGGTGTACCCGAAGCGGGCGACGCTCGGGTTCGCGCTCTTCGTCGGGCAGGCGTTCCTGTACAACGCGGTGACGTTCGACCTCGGCACGATCCTGAGCAAGTACTTCGCCGTGGCGTCCGGCGCCGTGCCGTACTACGTCGTGCTGTTCGCGATCGGCAACTTCCTCGGCCCGCTGCTGCTCGGGCGGCTGTTCGACACCGTGGGCCGGAAGCCGATGATCTCCGGGACGTACTTCGTCTCGGCCGTGCTGACCCTCGTCCTCGGCGCCTTCCTGTCCGCCGGCGGGCTGACGAGCTGGACGTTCATCGCGCTCGTCGCCGTGACGTTCTTCTTCGCCTCGGCGGGCGCCAGCTCCGCCTACCTGACCGTCAGCGAGATCTTCCCGATGGAGACCCGCGCGCTGGCCATCGCGTTCTTCTACGCGGTCGGCACGGCCGTCGGCGGCATCTCCGGCCCGCTCATCTTCGGCAACCTGATCGACAGCGGCGTCGCGAGCAATGTCGCGATCGGCTTCTTCATCGGCGCCGTCATCATGGCGCTCGGCGGCATCGCCGAGCTGGCCTTCGGCGTCCGCGCCGAGCAGGCGTCGCTGGAGAACATCGCCAAGCCCCTCACCGCCCACGAGGCCGAAGAGGAGAAGGCCGGGCCCGCGGCGAAGGCGGCCGGCGGCCGGCCGGGCCGCCGCGCCGCGCTGGAGGCGAGGCGGCACGCCGAGGAGCAGCGGGCCCGCGCCGCCGAGCACCGCGCCATCGTCCACGAGGTCGCGCCGCGCGCGGACGCGGGCGACGCCGACGCCGCCGCACGGATGCGCGTCGAGGAGGTCCTCGCGCAGATCGCCGAGTGGGACGCCGAACGGCTCGCGGAGGAGGCGGTGGCGCACGACGAGCGCGCCGCCGCGGAGACCGCCGGGAACGACGCCGACCGGGCGAGTGCGCTGAGCCGCGCCGAGGCGGCCGACGAGCGGGCCCGCGCGCTCCGCGAGCGGGCGGAGGCGCTGTCCGCCGAGAACGCGGCCGACACCGAGACCCACGCGGCCCTGGCGGAGGCGGCGGCCGAGCGGGCCCGGGCGGGCGAGCAGCGGGCGATGGCCGCGCAGGCCCGCGGGCGCGCCGAGCACCTCGACGGCATCGAGGCCGAGATCGCCCGGGAACAGGCCGAGACCTACGACGCGTGGGAGCGCATGCACGCCGAGCTGGCGCTCGCGCACGCCGCCCGCGCCGGGCACCACGACGCGGCCGCCGCCGAGCACGAGCGGCAGGCGGGCGTCCACCGGATGCGCGCCGAGTCGGCCGCCGACCGGATGGAGGCCGCGCAGCACCGGTCCGCCGCCGAGTCCCTCGCCGCGGAGTCGGGCACGGCCGAGCAGGCGGAGCGCGAGCGCGCCGAGGCGGCGGAACGGGAGCGGGCGGCGCGGGAGCGCGACGCGCGCATCCGCGAGCGCGTGCTGCGCCGCGAGCGGGAGCAGAGCACGGGGCTGCGCCGGTTCCGCCCCGGCCCCGGGCGGGCGTTCTACTCGCCGTCCGGCATGTTGGCCGGGTGGTCGAGCGCCTGGGCGTCCGACGCCGACATCGCTCTCGACCGGGAGGTCAACGCCATCGCGCGGGCGCTCGTCGAGCACGGGCCGACGTCCCGCAACCGGCTCGCCGAGCTGGTCGGCGCCCGCTACTGGGGGCCGGGCAGGTTCCGCGCCGCGCTGCGCGAGGCCGTCCACGAGGGACGGGCCCGGCCGCTCGCCCGCAACCAGTACGGGCCGCCCGGGTCCAATGACGGATCCGGCGACGGGTCCGGCGACGGGGACGCGGAATCGTGACGCCGCTGAGCTGCCGGATCTTCGGCCACGACTACGGCTTCGCCGCCGACGGACGGACGATGCGCTGGTCGTGCGTGCGCGGCTGCGGCGCCGGGGGGTCGAAGGAGTACGACAGTGCGGACCAGGCCCGGTGCTACGCCCGCGCCTTCGACAGGAAGGACACCGACGACCTGGGCCGCCGGGCGCCGCTTCTGGGCCTCTTTCCCTTGCGCATGGCCCGCGCCATGCGCAAGCGGGTCGAAGGGCGTCGCCGTCAGGCTTGAGTGAAGGTGTGGGTCTGGCCCGGCTCGACGTAGGTCGCCTGTTCGCCGAAGCCTCGGCGTTCCATTTCGCGGCGGAAGTCTTCCAAGGGCGAACTGAACACCGTGTAGTCGTCGTAGTGGACCGGTACCGCGCGCCCAGGGCGGATCGCCTCGAACAGGTCGGCGCCCTGCATGGCGTCCATCGTGACGATGAGGCCGCCGGGCAGCTTGGTGCCGCCCAGGTGGAGGATGGCGAGGTCGATGTCCCGGTACCGGCGGGAGATCCGGTGGATGCCGTCGTACATCAGCGTGTCGCCGGTGATGTAGAGGCGGTACTGCACCTCGCCGGCGGCCGGGCCGAACTCCAGGAGGCTGCCCATCACCGGGGGCAGCAGCATGCGGGCGGGGCCGGGCGCGTGCCGTCCCGGCATCGCGGTGATCCGCAGGAGCGCCCCGTCCTTCAGCATGGTGTGCGACTCCCAGGTGCGGAGGCCGATCGCGTGCCGGAAGCGGTGCCACCCCTGCAGCCGGCGCGCCGCGTGCGGCGTCGTGACGATCGGCAGGCCCCGGTCGAGCTTCGTGCGGGCGATCCGGTCCCAGTGGTCGCCGTGCAGGTGGGACAGGACGACGCCGTCCAGCCGCGGCAGCTCGTCGACGTTCAGCGCGGGCTCGGTCAGCCGCTTGGACGCCAACCCGAAACCGAGGTAGGCGCGCTGCCCGCGGTGCAGGAAATTGGGGTCGGTCAGCAGCGTGAACGGCCCGCAGCGCAGCAGCGTGGTCGCGTTCCCGACGAACTGCATCGTGAGCTGGCGCAGAGCGAGATCAGGTGCGGTCTTCATGCGCGTTCCCCCTTTCCGGGGCCGTGATGCCCGGGGGAGCGCCGCCGAACCCTAGCCGATGTTGATGTCGCCGCCCGCGTCCCGGAGCTGGACGACGTTCGCCGCCCTGCCGCTGAAGACGTTGACGACCCCGTCGTCCGCCGCGCTCGCGTCCACGTGGGCCTGCTGCCAGATCGCCTCGAGCTCGGCGCGGAACGCGGGGTCCTCGTCCAGCAGCCGCCGCACGGCCCCTTCGAGGACCTCGGGACGCTCGCCGCCGGGCGACCCGCGGAACCGCTCCCGCACCCTCCGGACGAGTTCCGCCACGGCCGCGCGCACCGGTTCACCGGCGACCTCGACGGCTTTGCCCGCCATGGCTGTGGCGATGGCGACGGTCATGGGATCTGTCATGACGGACAGTGCATCATGCCCCGGCCATTCTTGACCACACCTTGACATTAATCACGGACGGTTGAGTTTCCAGTGGGCCTACTGAGACGGACGTGGCTCGTCAGGGCAAAGCCGATCATTCGGTTTTGCCCTGTAAGAAGACCGTATGTGGAGGCCGGGGCCGTGATCGTCTTGCCGGGCGTCGCGCGCCGGGTTATCTTGACCCGGATTCGGACGTTCCCTGCCTGTGCGGAGATACCCCTTGACCGATGGCGATGCCGAGGAATGGCGGACGCAAAGGCCGTCATTGCGAAATGAGGTCGCCGCGGACGTGTCCGGTTCGGTCGTCCAGGCGGGCATCGTGCACGGCGGCGTCCACGTGCACGCGGGGGCAGGCCGCCCGTCCGTGCCCGCCCAGCTGCCCGCGTCCCGCCCCTACTTCACCGACCGCGTCCGCGAGCTCGGCGTCCTCGTCCGGCTGAGCGACTCCGTCCGGGACGCCGCGGCGCCGCGGGTCATGGTGATCAGCGGGGTCGGCGGCGTCGGGAAGACCTCGGTGGCGCTGGCCTGGCTGCACCGCGTCGCGGACGCGTTCCCCGACGGCCAGCTCTACGCCGACCTGCGCGGATTCTCGGCCGGATCGCCCGCGGCGCCGGGCGAGTTCCTCGGCCGCTTCCTGCGGGCGCTCGGCACGCCCCCCGAGGCGGTGCCCGCCGGCACCGATGAGCAGGCCGCGCAGTACCGCACGCTCACCGCCGGCCGGAAGCTGATCATCATGCTGGACGACGCCGCGTCCGCCGCCCAGGTGCGGCCGCTGCTGCCCGGGCGCGGCCCGTCCATGGTCGTGGTGACGTCGCGGCGCCGGCTGCCCGCCCTCGCGGTCGACGGCGCCGCGTTCCTGCCCCTCGACCCGCTCGACGAGGACGGCGCCGTCCAGCTGCTCGACCGGATGCTCGGCAGCGGCCGGACGGAGGCCGAGCCGCAGGCCGTCCGGTCGCTGGCGACGCTGTGCGGGCGGCTCCCCCTCGCGCTGTGCACGTCGGCGGCGCGGCTCGCGACGCGCGGCCACTGGCGGATCGAGCGGCTCGTCGGCGAGCTGGCCGACGAGCGCAACCGGCTGGCCGGCTTCGGCGAGGAGGATCTGTCAGTGCAGGCCGTCTTCGACGTCACCTACCGCGATCTGCCGCCGTCCGCGGCCCGCCTCTACCGGCTGCTCAGCGTCCACCCGAACGGCCGGTTCGCGTTGCCCGCGGTGACCGCCCTGGAGGGCGGCGACCCCGTGCGGGACCTCGACGTCCTCGTGGACGTCAATCTGGTGGACGCCTCCCCGGACGGCACCTTCTCGTTCCACGACCTGGCGCACGTCCACGCGCGCACCGTGGCCGAGCGGAACGAGCCTGCCGAGGGGAACGAGCAGGACGGCGAGCGGGCGCGGGCGTTCCACCGGCTCATGGAGCACTACCTGCGGATGGCCGTCGCCGCCGACCGCACCATCATCCCCGACCGGTGGCACCTCGGCCGTGAGTACGACCGTCCGCCGATCGTCCCGTTCTCCGGCACGGTGGAGGCGATCGGCTGGATGGAGGGCGCGCTCCCCACCCTGCGCGACATGATCGGCGAGGCGCACCGGCGCGGCCTGCACCGGGAGACATGGGAGATGTGCGAGGCGCTCTGGGGCGTCGTGGTCGTCCGCAAGCACTACGCCGCGTGGGTCGAGACCCACGAGACCGGGCTCGCGTCGGCCACCGCGCTCGGCGACCCCCTCGCCGTCGCCCGGATGCTGGAGTCGCTGGCGTCCGCGCGGCTGAACCTCGGCGAGTTCGCCGAGGCCGAACGGCTCAGCCGGGAGGCGCTCGTCCTCGAACGGGCCGCGCGGCACGCCGACGGCGAGGCGTCGGCGCTGGAGCGGCTCGGCGTCGCTCAACTCGCCCAGGGCCGGGTCGCCCCCGCGATCGAGACGTTCACCGAGGCCCTCGACGTGAGCGGCGGCGCCACCGTCGACCCCGGTCGCGGCGTCGCGATGATGACGCGCCGGCTCGGTGAGGCGCTGCTCCGCGCCGGCCGCCCCGCCGAGGCGGCCGGGCGGCTGCGCGCGGCACGCGACTTCTTCGCGGGACGCGGCGACGACTACAACCTGGCGCGGACGCTCACCGCCCTCGCCGACGCGCTGATCGCGGACGGCGAGGACGCCGCCGCGAGCGCGGCCCTCGACGACGCCCGCGACGCCGCCGCCCGCGTCGACGCCCGGCACTCGCTGGCGACCGTCCACGCCGCGCGGGCGCGGCTCGCGGAGCGCCGGAACGACCCCGCCGCCGAGCGCGACCACCTGGAGCGGGCCGCCGCTATCTACGACGAACTGGGTTCCCACCAGGCGCGCGCCATCCGCGACCGGCTGCTGGAACTCGGCGGTACCTGAACGCCACGGACGCCAGCGTCCCGAGTCCCCGCCCGGTGACCAGCCACGAGTGCGCGACGGACGCGAGCAACAACGCCGTCCGGGGCGTCGCGGTGAGCACGACGCACTCGTTCCGGGACGCGATGGCGCAGGTGCCGTCCGGTTCGACCGCGCAGGCGACCAGCCCGTGGAACTCCACCGGACGGCGCCCGCGGTGGACGAGAACGTCCGCGATGGGCGCCCACGGATCTTCCGTGCCGTCCACCGCGAGATGCTCGTCCAGCAGTTGACCCGCCGGCGGTCCGTCATCGTCGACCGGCCGTCCGCTGAGCACCAGGCGCAGTCCGCCTCGCGGACCGGAGGCCGTCACGTACGACGCGTCCTCCGGCCCTGCGAGACGCACGCCCACGAGGCGGGCGGTGCTCATGGGGCACCGACGAGGTCGGGCAGCGGAGGCGGGTCCGTCACCGGCGGTTCGGCCGGCTCGTCGACGCGCATCAGCCGGTACATCTCCCGGCGCAGCAGGACGGCCGCCCGTCCCGGCTCCGAGGTGAGCCGGCCGCGCAGATCCTTGGCCACGGGCGCGCCGATCGCGTCCCGCACCTGCTGGAGCAGCGGTCGGTCGGGCGCCAGGTGCGGGACGCGCCGCCCCAGCAGATCGCTCAGCGACCTGGGCACGACATCGCTTGCCGGAAACGCCCCGAGCAGTAGTGGAATGCCCGCTCCCGCCGCATAGGCGGACACGGACCCGTGGTCGCCCACCACGAGGTCGGCGGCGGCCAGCGCGGCACGCCACCCCTCCTCGAACGGCAGCAGCCCCACCCCGAGCCGCAGGCAGTCGTCGAACCAGGCGCGCAGCTGCCGGAAACCGTGGAAACCCCAGGTCACCGGGTGGACGGCCAGCACGATGCGGTACCCGTCGGCGGGCAGTTCGGCGGCGAGCCGCCGCACCAGGTCGCGGTTCCGGCCGAGCAGCGCCTCCGGGCCCCAGGTGGAGGAGACGACGACCAGCTGGCGCCCGTCCACCCCGAGCGCGGCCCGGTACCGCTCGCGAAGCGGCATGCCCTGGAGCAGGCGGTCGAAGGCCAGGTCGCCGACGATCCGCGCGACGGGCAGCGCCTCGGGGCAGACGCGCGCCAGCGTCCGGCGGTGATCCCGGTGCGCGAGCCCGAGCACGGACGGGATGACCCGGCCGCCCGCGACGATCGCCTCCCGCCGCATCCCCGCGACCGGCCGCGCCGCCTCCGGCCCGGTGCCGTCCCAGCGCCGCGCGAGCTTCCCGGGCCCCATCCCGTGCTGGAGCACGAGGACCGGCGCGTGGAGGCGCTCCAGCCCGCCGTCCCCCGCCGCGACCGCCAGGTCGAACCGGGTCTGCGCCGCCTGCGCGAACGGGACCACGAGCGCCCCGGACGCCGCCAGGTGCCGCGCCGTCCCCGCCCCCACCGCCGATGCCGGCGCCACCGTGTACACCGTCTGGACCCGCCGATCACGCTCCACCAGCGGCGCCACGTCCGCGAGCCGCGTCGCCGCCGTCAGGTGGTGGACGACCATGAGCACCGTCCGCAGCCCGGAAAGCGTCGCCCCCTTCTCGCCGTCCAGCCCGAACGGCCCGATGGACCACTCGACCGTCATCACACCCTCCTTGCCCGATGGACTGACAACCACGGACAAACCTGGATGCGCCTCCTGGACGACCTCCTTGCACCAACCTGGACGCTTCCCTTGCAGCCCAGCTAGAGGCGACAGACCGTTGCGGCTGCCGATGACTGGGACCGGCCTACGCGGCCGTCAGTGTGGGTTGCGCAGAAGCGATAAGGCTGAGTTCGGGTCGAACGAGGGGATGGGGCCGGATCTGTGGTCCGGCCCCATCCCATTACCACATGAAGATGTCGCAGATGGCAGGAAGCATTGTCAAGGCAGCTATGAACATCTATCTCTTCCACTTCGTCGTGGTGTGGGTGTTCGCCTGCATCCGTCGATGCACGTGCATTTTGCGTGTGCACGGTTCGACTCGACTCGCCCCCCAAGCGGTTCGGACGCCTGCGCAAGCATAAGGGCGCTTCGCCCAGCTCGTGGCGATTTCTGGTGATCTCTCAGGTCGAACGTCGAGCAAGTTTCACCGAAAGTGACATTTCGAGACGTAAGGGCAGGTATCGCGCCAACCGGTGTCCGAATCGCGTTAATCAAACATGTGTTTGGCGTGCCGGCGGCGCGGGGTCGTATCGAGGACGCGGAAGTCTGGTAAGTGGCCATTTATCGTGAGACCTTCCGGAAGGGGAGGGGGCAGGCACGGAGGGAAAAGATGGAGGAGGTCACGCTCCTCGGTTCGGTGGAGATCACGGTGGACGGCCGGGGGGTGAAGCTCGGCTCGCCGAAGGAGCGGTGCGTGCTCGCCGTCCTCGCCGTGGAGTGCGGGCGCCCGGTCACGGCGGAGACGCTGGCCGCGCGGATCTGGGGGACCGCCGGCCGGCCGGAGCACGCCCGCGCGACGCTGACGAGCTACCTGTCCCGGCTGCGCCGCCGGCTGCGGGACACCGGCGCTGCGGTCCTGCGCCACGATCCGGCGGGGTACGTGCTGGCCGTGGACGCCGACGCGGTCGATCTGCACCGGTTCCGGCGCCTGTGCCGGCAGGCGCGCGCCATCGCCGCGAGCGGGGACGACGAGCAGGCGCGGGACCTGCTGCGCGAGGCGGAGGGCCTGTGGCGGGGGGAACCGCTGGCGGGGCTGCCCGGCGACTGGGCCCGGCACATGCGCGTGAGCCTGGAGGAGGAGTTCCGCGCGACCGTCCTGGAGCGGATCGACACGGAGACGCGGCTGGGCCTGCACGCCGAGGTGGTCGGCGAGCTGTTCCGGCTCACGGCGGCGCACCCCTTCGACGAGAAGGCCGCGGGCCTGCTCATGACCGCGCTGTACCGCTGCGACCGGTCCGCGGACGCCCTCGCCGTCTACCGCCGGGTGCGGACGCTCCTCGCGGAGGAGAACGGCACCGAGCCGGGCCCGGGGCTCCGCGAGATCCACGAGGGCATACTGCGGCGGGACGTCGGGCTCGCCGCGACGCCCCGCCGCGAGGCCGCCCCGCCCGACTCGCTGCCGCCGGACATCGACGACTTCACCGGCCGCGACCGCGAACTCGACGCCCTCACGGGCCGCGCCCACGACCGGGTCTCCGTCATCACCGGGATGGCGGGCGTGGGCAAGAGCGCGCTCGCCGTCCGGGCCGCGCGGGCGCTCGCCCACCGGTATCCGGACGTCCGGCTCTACCTGCATCTGCGCGGCCATGACCCGGAACTGCCGCCGCTGTCGCCGCACGCGGCGCTCGCCGAGCTGTTGCGGCAGCTGAACGTCCCCGCGGAGCGCGTCCCGGCCGGGCCGGCGGAGCGGGCCCTGCTGTGGCGGCGGGAGATGGAGCGGCGGCGGGCGATCGTCGTGCTGGACGACGCCACGGGCGTCCGGCAGATCTGCGCGATCCTGACGGCGCGGTCGGCGCGCTTCCTCGTCACGGCGCGGCGCCGCCTGTCCGGGCTTCCCGGCGCGGGCTATCTGCGCCTCGACGTCCTGGGCGTCGAGGCGGCGCGCGCCCTGGTCCGCGGCATGGCGGGCCACCTGCGGGACGTCGACGTCGACGCCATCGTCCGCCGGTGCGGGCGGCTGCCCGTGGCCTTGCGCGTCGCCGCGGGACGGGCCGCCGCGGGCCTGTTCCACGAGGACGACGCCGACGCCGGGACCGGCGGAGGGCCGGCGGAGGCCGCGTTCGAGCTCTCCTACCGCGCGCTCACCGATGACCAGCGGCTGGTGTTCCGCCGCCTCGGCCTGAGCCCGTGCCCGGAGACGGACGTCCGGACGGTCCCGGTGGTGAGCGGCGTACCGGCGGCGGTGGCGCGGGACGCCGTCGAGGCGCTGCTCGACCACCATCTCGTCCAGGAACCGGGTCCGGGACGGCTGCGCATGCACGACCTGGTGCGGGCGTTCGCGCGGTCGCGGGCGTTCGGCGAGGAGTCGAGCGCTGAGCGCAGGCGTGCCGTCGGGCGGCTGCTGAACCACTACCTCACCCGCGCCGACCAGGCCGACCGCGCCCTGCATCCCCACCGCCACCGCCCCGTCCCGGTCACGCGGGACGGAACGGACGAGCCCGACGCGCGGGCGTGGCTGGAGGCGGAATGGCGCAACGGCCTGGTCCTCGCCCGGCACGCCTTCGCGCACGAGTGGCGGCAGCACGGCGTCCTGCTCGTGCGGTCGTTCTCCGCGTTCCTGGAGGCGCAGGGCCATTACGAGCACGCGGCCGAGGCCCAGGAGGAGGCGCTCCAGGCCGTGCGCGAGTTCGGGGACGGCGATACCACGGCCCTGGCCCTCCGGGAGTTGAGCCAGACGAAGGCGCGCACGGGCCATCACACGGAGGCGCTGGAACTGGCGGAAGAGGCACTCGGGCTGACCCGCGCGTCGGGTGACGCGCGCGGCTCGGCCGAGGCGCTGGACCGCATGGGCATCTACCTCTGGCACACCGCCCGGTTCCGGGAGGCGCTCGCGCACCACCGGGAGGCGCAGGCGCTGTACCGGCGCATCGGCGACGGGCGGGGCGAGGCGGAGGCGCTCGGGCACGCCGGAATCGACCTGTGGCATCTCGGCCGCTACGAGGAGGCCGCGGCCCACCTGCGCGCCGCGCTGGACGGATACCTGCTGGCGGGGGACGAGCGCGGAGCCGCGATGGCGCACAACAACCTCGGCGAGATCCAGCGTCGGCGCGGCTACCATCGCGACGCCGTCCGGCACTACCAGGAGGCGGGCCGGGTGTTCGGCGGGATCGGGGAGTACCCCGCGATCCTCCGGAACAACGTCGGGAACGTCCACCAGTACAAGGGGAACTACGGTGAGGCGCTGCGCTGCCACCGGGAGGCGATCGCGGTGTTCCGGGCGGCGGGCGACCGGCGGAACGTCGCGGACGCGCTCAACAGCCTCGGCGTCACCTACCTGCTGATCGACCGTCCGGCGGAGGCGCTGGTGCACCACCAGAACGCCGAGCGGATCGCGCGGGAGATAGAGGACCCTTACCAGCGCGTCCGGGCGGTGCAGGGGATCGCGGACGCGCACCGGGCGACCGGGTGCCGTACCGCCGCGCTCGACCATCACCGGCAGGCGCTCGCCATCGCGCGGAGCATCGGCGACCCGTACCACGAGGGGAAGGCGCACGAGGGGATCGCCGCCACGCTTCTGCAGCTCCGCGGTCCGGACGCGGCGCGGATCCACTGGCGGCAGGCGCTCGACCTGTTCGAGCGGCTCGACGTCCCGGAGGCGCGGTCGGTCGCGATCCAATTGCAGATGATGGACGGTGTGTCCGCCTGATCGGGCCCGTCGCGCGCCGGACCGTTCCCGGCGGGAACATCGCCTCGGGTGTGAGGTTGCCTCATAATTCGTGCATCACAAGTTGCGGCGATGGAGGCGAAAACGGTGAGCGACATCGAGCAGGCTCCCCCCGGGGTGGACAGCACGGTCCCCAGCCCGGCTCGCATGTACGACTACATCCTCGGCGGAAAGGCCAACTTCGAGGTCGACCGCGAGGCCGTGAAGACGGTCCGCGCCCACATGCCCGACCTGGAGGACGCCGCGTGGGCGAACCGCGGGTTCCTGCAGCGTTCGGTGGCGTGGCTGGCCGATCAGGGCATCCGGCAGTTCATCGACATCGGCGCCGGCCTGCCGACGGGCAACAACACCCACGACGCGGTGCAGAAGGTCGCGCCCGACGCGCGGGTCCTGTACGTCGACAACGATCCCCTGGTCGAGATCCACGCGAAGGCCCTGCTGGAGGGCGTGGAAGGGACGGCGTTCATCACCGCCGACTTCCGTGACCCCGAAGGTCTGCTCGGGCACGAGGAGACCCAGGCGATGATCGACTTCACGCGGCCGGTGGCGCTGCTGATGGTCACCGTGACCCATTTCGTGTCGGACGAGGACGACCCGTGGGGGCTCGTCCAGCGGTACGTCTCCCGGGTCGCGCCGGGCAGCTACGTCGCCCTGTCCGCGATCAGCAGCGACCGGCAGGTCAGCGAGGAGCTCGGCCAGGTCACGGCGGTGTACGCCAGGTCGTCGTCCGGCGGCGCCTACCCCCGCCCCCGCGCGGACATCGAGCGGTTCTTCACCGGGCTGGAGATCGTCCCGCCCTACCCGGGCGCGCCGGCGGAAGTGTGCCATCTGGGGGTGTGGGGTGCCGAAGACCCTGACGAGGCGGACAGTGATGGCTCGCGGCTGGGATATGCCGCTGTTGCGAGGAAGCCAGAATGACGAAGCCGACGGTGGCGGAGCTGGGCATCGACCCGGACACCCTCGACTGGAAGCGCTCGGAGACCGGCGAGGGTGGCATCGAAGTCGCTTTTGTCAGGGAATGGACGCTTTTGCGCACGTCCGGGGACCTGATCTCCGTGTTCGACGAGCACGAATGGGTCTGCTTCCTGGACGGCGCGAAGAAGGGCGAGTTCGACCGGGCCGCGTCATAGGGGGCCTGATGAACGCCCTGCCCGAGGGAAGTCGTGATGCGCTTCCTGATTCGGCCAAATCTGTGATTCACAAATTCGGAAGGCGTATGCTGATGCCGGCCGTATGTCAAGGGAGGTGGCGTCGATGAGCGAGGCGTACGGCGCCACCATTGCCAAACGGGGGCTGGCGCGCCGCCTGCGAGAGCTGCGCGTCGGGACGGGATACACGGCCAACCAGGTCTGCGACCGGCTGAACTGGGGACGGGGCAAGGTCGGCCGGTTCGAGGCCAACAACTGGGTTCGCCCTGAGCTCAGTGACATCCGCGACCTGGCGCGCATCTACGCGGGCAGCGACCTCGAGGAGCTCGAGGAACTCGCGACGCGCGCCCGGCAGCGGGCCTGGTGGCGTGACTACCCGGACGTGTTCCACAACGAGTTCCCCGGTTACGAGGGGGACGCGTCGAGCATCCGGGTGGTCATGCCGCTGGTGCTGCCGGGGCTCCTGCAGACACTGCCGTACATGCAGGCGCTGCTGTCGACCGGGCAGCAGTCGCCGGAGTGGCGGGAGCAGGCGCTGCGGGCCCGGCTGCGGCGGCAGCAGATCCTCGAACGCGACGACCGCGCGCCGCACCTCTCCGCGCTGATCACCGAGGCGTCCCTGATGTACGAGTGGGGCGACCCCGGCGACCGCCGCGCCCAGCTGCGCCACCTGCTGACCATGTCCGGGCGGCCGAACGTCGAACTGCGGCTGCTGCGCCTGTCGGACGGCCTGCACCCGGGCATGTCGACGCTGGTCAACATCTTCGAGTTCCCCGGCGGCGAGCCCTGCATGGTCTTCCTGGAGAACGACGCCGACATCCAGGAGATCGACGATCCCGGCAAAGTGGAGGCGTATGGCGAGATCTTCGAAGAGATCCGCGCGGCGGCGCTGAGCGCCGCCGACACCGCGGCCCACCTGGAGTCACTCATCGCGAAGCTGGAGTAAGACGTATGGACCTCTCTCAGGCACGGTGGTTCAAGGCCACCGCGAGCGCGAGCAGCAACGGGGGATGTGTCGAGGTCGCCGACCTCGGGACGGCCACCGGGCTGCGCGACAGCAGGACGCCGGAGGCCGGGGCGCACGTGGTGCCCCGCCCGGTCTTCGCCGCGTTCCTCGAAGACGTGCGGGCCGGCAGGTACGACCGCTGACTGATCGGGCCGCACACAGGATCCCCCAGGGCTGCACCCCTGGGGGATCTTTCATGTGTGCGGCCCTCTCTCAGGCGCCGTCCACGCTACAGCGGCGCGCGCCGGACGTCCCGCGTCCGCCGGTACCTGTTTCTCGCACCGTGTGTGGACGTGCTTTGGGCGCTTTCGGGGGTATTTGGGGACCGTCTCGACTCCCCGCGCAGGATCCTTGCGATGTGCTGCCCCGAAGGGCCAGAAATGTGCGAAGCTAGGAACTGTGATTCACACATAGCGAGTCGCGAACCATGGAGGTTCAGGTCGCGAATGTCTGATTCGCGATCGTCTCCGTAAACCCCCGAGGGTGGGCGTCATGACGAAGGCCGCAGCGACGTGCGGGATTCCATGGAGGCTGGAGAACGGCGGCTGCGCGGCCTTGCCCCTTCCGGCCGACGACTCCATCGCGCGGGTGGCGCGCGCGCACGTGACCGGGCTGCTTCCCGCCCTCGGGCTCTCCGGCCAGGACTTCGACGACATCATCCTCATGGTCAGCGAGCTGGCCACCAACGTCCTGCAGCACGCGCTGCCCGGCACCGGCGACTCCGCCGGCCACGGCGCCGAACTGTGGGTGTACCAGCGCACGGACGGCCGGGGCCGCGACGAGCTGGTCGTCAAGGCGTTCGACACGCTCCGTGGGTGGCGGCCGCAGGCGCCGGCCGGTCCGATGTTCGAACACGGCCGCGGGCTGGAGATCATCGAGCTGCTGACCAAGGGGCGGTGGGGGCACCATCCGTCCCGCTCCCGGCTGCGGTCGCCGTCCGTCCGGGGGAAGGCGACCTGGTTCGCGCTGCCGCTCCCGCGCACCGCGCGCCGGCACCGGCACTCTTGGCGGATGGACGAGCCGCACGCGACGAAGGACCTGCACGGGCTGCTCGTCCAGCGCGGCATCGAGGACCTCACGCCGATGGACGAGCTCGGCGTCCCCGTCCTCTCCGGCCGCGGCGATCTCACGGTGTGGTGCGAGTCGGCGACGTTCCGCTGGTGCGCCCGGACCGGCGAGTCCGGCAAGCTGCCGATCACGGACATCACCGAGGTGTGCGAGCAGCTCGTCCACCTGTGGGAGTCGATGGACGACTGAGGCCGGTTCCGGCCACATGAACGGCCGCCGCATGGCCCGGGGTGGGGGCGGGCCATGCGGCGGCGGGGACGGCGCCGGTCAGTCCCGCGTCAGCTCGCCACGGACGCGGCGGGCCGCGGTGACCAGGTTGCGCAGCGCCGCCTCGGTCTCCGGGTAGGCGCGGGTCTTCAGCCCGCAGTCGGGGTTGACCCACAGCCGTTCCGGCTCGACCGCCCGCAGCGCCCGGCGCAGGTTCGCCTCCATCTCCTCCGCGGCGGGGACGCGCGGGGAGTGGATGTCGTACACGCCGGGCCCGATGCCGTTCCCGTACCCGGCGGCGCGCAGGTCGCCGACCAGCTCCATGTGCGAGCGGGCCGCCTCCACGCTGGTGACGTCGGCGTCCAGCGCCCCGATCGCGCCGATGATCTCGCCGAACTCCGAATAGCACATGTGCGTGTGGATCTGGGTGGTGTCCTTGACGGCGGACGTGGCCAGCCGGAACGCGCCGACCGCCCAGTCGAGGTAGGCGGGGCGGTCGGCGTCCCGCAGCGGCAGGAGCTCCCGCAGGGCCGGCTCGTCCACCTGGATGACGCGGATTCCGGCGTCCTCCAGGTCGGCGATCTCGTCCCGGAGCGCCAGCGCGACCTGCCGCGCGGTCTCGGCGAGCGGCTGGTCGTCGCGGACGAACGACCAGGCGAGCATCGTCACCGGTCCGGTCAGCATCCCCTTGACCGGCTTGTCCGTCAGCGACTGCGCGTACGCGGCCCACTCGACGGTCATCGGGCGGGGCCGCGCGACGTCGCTGTGCAGGATCGGCGGCCGGACGTACCGCGACCCGTACGACTGCACCCACCCGTGCTCGGTGGCCGCGAACCCGTCGAGCTGCTCGGCGAAGTACTGCACCATGTCGTTGCGCTCGGGCTCGCCGTGCACGAGGACGTCCAGGCCGAGGTCCTCCTGGAGCGCGATGACGCGGGCGATCTCGTCCTTCATGGCGGCGACGTAGGCGGCCTCGCCGATGCGTCCGGCGCGGCGGTCGGCGCGGACCCGGCGGATCTCGGGGGTCTGCGGGAACGAGCCGATCGTGGTCGTCGCCAGGTCGGGCAGGCCGAGCGCGTCGCGCTGCGCGGCGAACCGCACGGCGCGGTCGCCGCGGCGCGCGTCGCCGGCCGACCCGAGCCGCTCCCGGACGGCGGGGTCGACGCCCGCCTCGGGGAGGGGGGCGCTCTCGGGGACCGGGACGCCCTCGCCGAGCGCCCGCCCCAGCGCCACGACCTCGGCGACCTTCTGCCGGGCGAACGCGAGCCGTCCCCGGACCGCCGGGTCGAGCGCGTCCTCCTGGTCGAGGTCGAGTGGGACGTGCATCAGCGAGCACGACGTGCCCACCACGACCCGGTCGACGAGCCCGAGCACGGACGCGCAGGCGGACAGCGCCTTGCCCGCGTCGGTGCGCCAGACGTTCCGCCCGTCGACCACGCCCGCCACGAGCGTCTTGCGCGGCAGCCCGCCGACCGACGCGAGCACCTCCACGGTGCCCGGACCGGCGACGAAGTCGAGGCCCACGGCCTCCACACGGCTCCGGGCCAGGACGCGCAACGCGTCCGCTCCGATCGTGCCGAAATATGTGGCGACCATCAGGCGCGGCCTGCTCGTGAGCTGCCCGAGGCGCCGGTAGGCATGGGTCAGTGCGTCGATCTCCGCCGGGGTCCGGTCGGCGACCAGGACCGGCTCGTCGAGCTGCACCCACCGCGCCCCCGACCCGGCGAGCCGCTCCAGCACCTCGGCGTACACGTCGACGAGCCCGTCCAGCAGCTCCAGCGGGTCGACGGGCCCCGCCGGCTTGGCCAGCAGCAGGTAGGTGAGCGGCCCGACGAGCACGGGACGCGTCTCGATGCCGAGCGCCTTCGCCTCCCGGTACTCGGCCAGCGGTTTGGCCGCCGCCCCGTCCGCCAGCCGGAACCGGGTGTCCGGCCCCAGCTCGGGGACGATGTAGTGGTAGTTGGTGTCGAACCACTTGGTCATCTCGAGCGGCGGGACGTCCTGGACGCCCCGCGCCATGGCGAAGTACCGGTCGAACCCGGTCAGGTGCCGGTAGCGCTCGGGGACGGCGTCGACCATCACGCTCGTGTCGAGCATCTGGTCGTAGAACGAGAACGTGTTCGACGGGATGCCGTCGATCCCGGCGTCGCGCAGCGCCGTCCAGACGGCGGCGCGCAGTTCGGCCCCGGTTTTCGCGAGCGCGTGCTCGTCGGCGCGTCCGCTCCAGTAGTCCTCGGTGGCGAACTTCAGCTCCCGCCCCGGCCCGATCCGGGGATATCCGAGGATTGTCGTGTTCATGGCGGCTTCCCTCGCTGTGCCACGGCGGCCCCACGGGAGAGCGCACGGCGAAGCCGTGTCGCCGGCCGTCCCACGAGGCCGCAGACCACCGCGCACCGGCCGGCGCGCGGGCGGAGGCAGGTCTTCGGACTCGCGGGCGCCGCCTCCTCCGAGGCGTCCTACTGGCCGTCGCTTCCCAGGCCGCGAGGCCCAGTGCGTGATGACGGCGGTCGTTCCCACTCACCGCTGCGGGGCAGTCCCGGACTCGCACCGGGTTCCCTCTTACGACGCTCGAAACAAGCGAACCATCCGCGTCGACCAGCCTACAGACGCGCCCGGGAGGACGGTCATCCGGCGTGCCGCCCGGTGTGCCCGGGCTTGTCGGCTAGTCGACCCTGGCCGAGCATCCACCGCTTCCCTGGCCGCCCGAACCGCCGCATTCACCGGCGGACCCGCCCTGGGGGTTCTTGGTGACGGACGCCTTGCACTTGCCGTCGCCCAGCCACGAGCACTTCGCCTTGGGACGGCCGTGCCGCGACGGAGAAGGCGTCGCGGCCTCGGCCGGGGGCGCCGACGTGGGCGTCCGGTCGACGACCTTCGGCGCGGGTGTCGCCGGGCCTCCGGCGCTCCCGCCGCCGCCGAAGCCGTAGTTGATCAGAGCGGCGGTGAGGAGGGCGGCCGAGGTGATCACGGCGGCCAGCAGCGTGGCGGCCGACGAGCCGAGCCTCGGGCGCCGGCGGGACGCCCGCGGAGCCGGGCCGTCCGGCCGCCTGCCGGAACGAGAACGTCGCGCCATATCGGAACCTGCCTCCTCGTGCACTGAGAGTAGGGGAAAGGTTACGTGAAGGCATGGTGGGTCGACCGGGAAACCGGGATCTCCGGACGCGCCAGGATGGGCGGAAAGCCGTCGACAGGAGAGGTGCGCCGTGAGTCGGTCGTATGTGGTGACCGGAGGAGGGCGGGGCGTGGGCCGGGCCATCGTCGAACGCCTGGTCGCGGACGGAGGCTCGGTCGTCGTGATCGAACTCGATCCGGCGGCGCTCGCGTGGGCGGACGGCCGCGCGGGGGTCATCCCGGTCGTGGGGAGCGCCGCCGAGGAGGAGGTCGCCGGCCGCGCGGCCGACCGGGCGCAGGAGGCCGGGACGCTCACCGGCTGGGTCAACAACGCCGCCGTCTTCCGCGACGTCGTCTCCCCGTCCGCCCGGGAGCTGCTGGACCTCGTCGCGCTGAACCTCGACCCCGCCGTGGTCGGCTGCGTGACCGCCGTGCACCGCTTCCTGGACGCCGGGACGGGCGGCGCGATCGTCAACGTCTCGTCCCACCAGGCGCAGCGTCCGGTCCGCGGGTCCCTTCCCTACGCGACGGCGAAGGCGGCGACCGAGGGGTTCAGCCGGGCGCTGGCGGTCGATCACGGCCCGCACGGCATCCGGACGAACGTGGTGGCGCTCGGCTCGATCACCACCGAGCGGTACGAGGCCTTCCTGGGACGCCAGGAGCCCGCCGAAGCCGCGCGGATCGAGAACGAGATGCGCCTGCTGCACCCGCTGGGACGGGTGGGACGTCCGGAGGAGGTGGCCGCGGCCGTCGCCTACCTGCTGTCGGACGAGGCGAGCTTCGTCAACGGCGCCGTCGTGCCCGTCGACGGGGGCCGCCACGTCCTCGGCCGCGACCCCGAGGAGGTCTGAGGGGCGGGGGCGCGGCCGGGCCGTGAGTGCGTCCGAGGACGCAGAACGTGACGATCATCCTCGCTACGCTTGCCGTCAAACAGACAACTGCGTTCAGCAGGGGGGAGATGTTCGGCGGAGGACTCAAGGCGCTCAGGACCGGCGATCCCGAACGGGTCGGGCCGTACCGGCTGCTGGCGCGGCTGGGGGCCGGCGGGATGGGCCAGGTCTACCTGGGGCGCTCGAAGGGCCGGCGTCTCGTCGCGGTCAAGGTCGTCCACCCGCATTTCGCCGACAACGCGTCCTTCCGGCGGCGGTTCGCGAAGGAGGTCGCGGCGGCGCGCCGCATCGGCGGCTTCTACACGGCCCAGGTCGTCGACGCCGACACCGGCGCCGACCCGCCGTGGCTGGTGACGGAGTACATCGCCGGACCGACGTTGCACGAGGCCGTCGAGGAGGTGACCGGGGTGCGGAGTTCGAGCACCTCGTGCAATTCCGAGCCGCTCGACGGAGAATCATGGTGGCGGTCTCCCGTGCATGACGGCGACAGGATCTACCTCTGAGTGCGGCGGCAATTCAGGGAGGGCGAGTGCTTCCTGGGCAAGCGGGGGAGCGAGAAAGGCAGGGTGTCCATCACCGGCCATGGCCTGATGACCTCGTGGTCGTGCAACAAGGACACCGTGCCGAAGGGGTTCAACTACATCCTCCAGTTCACCGGCTATTACGCGAGCACGTGCCCGGACGGCTCCCGCAGATGGGAGGACTTCCGTGCGGGAGTGCTCTGCGCCCGGGTCGTCTGATCGGCCCCGGTTCCGCGTGCCGCGGCCGGATGGGCGGGCCCGGAGTCGCCCGGAAGCGGTGCGGCCCGGCCTTCCGCTCCACCGTGCCTGGGGCTAGAGTTCGACAATGACGAATCGGCGGCAGTTCTGATTGGAGCGGCATGGGCGAGGCCTCGCAGAATCAAGGTGATTCGTTCGGAATCCCGCTCTCCGACGCCATCAAGCAACTCCGCATGGAGTTGAAGGAGGCGATGGAAGAGGGCAAGGACGACGAACTCAAATTCGAGGTCAGCTCAATCGAGTTGGAATTGAACATGGTGATCGACACGCGGCGCAAGATGGAGGGCAAACTCTCCCTGTGGAAGGTCGCCGCGGGCGGTGGCCGGGAGAGCGGAAAATCGTCGACCCATCGCATGATGCTCAGCTTGAAGCCCCGCGGCGCGGCCGTGCCCGAAGGTTCTGAAACCTTGATCGGTGACGACGACGACTGAGTGGAACGGTATGGCAGATGCCCGGCACTCCGCTACGTTGTCGCGTCTGTGTCTCGTCAAGGGAAGTTCGACCGGCTCCGGTTTCGCCGTCGGTCCTGATCTCGTCCTGACCTCGGGTCATGTGGTCGGCGCGCACGGAGATCCGTGCGATGTCACGCCTTTCACCGGTGCCGCGCACGGGGCGATCGTCATCTGGCGCGCCGACCATCTCGGGCTCGACGCCGCCCTGGTGCGCGTCGCGGGCGCCGTTCCGTGGGCGGAGGAATGGACGCCCATCCGCTACGGGGAACTGAAGGGCCTGCAACCGGTCGACTGCATCACGCTGGGCTATCCCAGGGCTCAGCGGGACGGACGCGGGAACAGAAGGCACGAGGCGCACGCGTGGCGGGTCATGCCGTCCACGGGGCTGGAGAACAAGCGGTACGCGCTCAACTCGAAATTGACAGCGCCTCGCGATCTGCCCGCGAAGGACAATGAATTCCGGTCGCCCTGGGCTGGGAATTCAGGGGCCGCCGTCATCAGCGGGGACGACGACGTCCTCATCGGCCTCGTGGTCGCCGAGCCGCGGAACTTCCCGACGGGGCGCGTCGAGGCGGTTCGCATCTCCGCCCTACTGGCGGACGGCGCCTTCTCCGGCCTTGTGAAGGCGGGCGTCGACGACCTGGTCGACCTGCCGGAGGCCGATGGCCCGGTCATCTCGCCCGGGATCGTCGACCATGCCGCCGAGGTCGCCGGCCTCAGCGGCATGCGGCGGAACCTGATGAACGACTGCCTGCGGTTCGTGCCGCCGGATGAGAACGCCGACATTCACCCCGACCGGCTCCTGTCCCTCCTCTCGGAAGGCGTCGCCAACGCCGATGCCGACGCCGACGGCATTCTCCTGGTGGGAGCCGCGGGCGCGGGAAAGACCCGGACGTGTTTCGAGGTCGGCAACCGCGCCGTCAAGGACGGCTGGACGGTGCTGCACGTCAGGTCGGGCGAGCCGGTCGTCACCTCCGACCAGGTGGCGGCCGCGATCGAGGCCGGCGGCGACAAGGTGCTCGTCATCATCGACTACCTCAACGAGTCCGGACTGCTGCAGGAGCTGTCCACGCTGCGCCACCGGGTGCTGCCGGACGCGCGGAAGAACGGGACGCAGGTCGCGCTTCTCGCTTCCGCGCGGCCGGGCTGGCAGCATCAGGCCGGCGCCTCCCTGACGCCCCTGTTCAAGGTCGTCCGGCTCGAACCCGACGCTGATCAGACCGTGCGGATCCGGGATCGGATCATCGATTCGCTCGCACCGACGGCGTCGGTGAAAGTCGGCGAGGAGAAGTTCCGGTATCTCTGCGGTCTGCGTCCCGCCATCGCGATGCTCATCGCCCGGGAGGCCGAGTCGCAGGCATCCCGCAGGCGGTTCAACCCCGAGCTTCCGGGTGTCCGCCCCGAAGAGCTGATCGACTGGCTCAACCGGCGCCTGCAGGAGGACAAGCTCGCCGTCCAGGCCGCCCCCGATCCGTTCTCGGACGCCGAGCCGCAGCTGAACCTCCAGGCGATCACCGCGATGATCGCGGCGGCGCCGCAGGACGAGGAGAGTCTGATCGCCACCGGGGCCGCCGTGCTGGACGGGAACTCGGAACAGGCCCGCCACCTGCTCGGAGTCCTCCTGTCCATGGGCTGGGTGATCTCGACCGATCACGGGCCGGCCGCGGTGCACGACATCGTCACCGACCAGCTGCTAGAACGGACGCTCATCCGGTCTGGCAGCAGGACCGTGCGCACCACCGTGGCCGATCGGATCATGTCGGGCTGCCTGATACGCGCGCGCAGCATCGGGCGCTACGCCATGAACCTGGGTCGGATGATCCGGGATTTCGAGGACGGCGACCGCGACAGGGTGCTGAGCGCCTACTGCGAGAACTGGCTCACGGCGCACGCCGATCGCGCCGGCGGCGTGCTCGCCGAGCAGCAGGACGAAGGGGCTTACGCGCTCGGCGCGGTCATCGACAGCCCGTGCTGGTCCCCGGTCGCCTTCGCGCGATGGCAGAACCTGGTCGCGCCCTGGCTCTCCAGGAACGGCAGGTCGATCTTCGCGCGGCACTTCTTCTACAAGGCGCTCCGGGGCGAGTCGACGGAGAACAGATATCTCGTCCGTGAAGCGAGCAAGTGGCTTGACCTTCACGCCACCGCGCCCCAGGCCAGCTTCGTCCTGACGGCTTTGCTGGGACGGGAGGAGTTGACGGGCAAGCTGTTCGACACGGCCGTCCGCCGCTCCTTCACCTGGCTCGACTATCACGTCACCGCACCCCAGGCCGCCTTCGTCCTGACGGCATTACTGGGACGGGAGGAGTTGACGGGCGAGTCCTTCAGCAGGACCGCGGATCATGCCCTGACCTGGCTGAACGAGCACGCCGCCTCGGCGCAGAGCAGCTACGTCCTCCATTCCCTGCTGTCGCGCGCCGAGCTGAGAGGCACGGCCTTCACCAAGGCCGCCGCCTGCGCCGTCACCTGGCTGGACAGCCACGCCGCCACACCGCAGGCCAGTTTCGTCCTCTATTCGCTGCTGGGGCATAAGGAACCCCTGGCCGAAGCCTTCGAATCGGTCGTCGGCCACGCGATGACATGGCTCAACGAGCACGAGATGACACCCCGCGCCGACTTCGTCCTCGCGGCGTTGCTCGGACGTGAGGAGCTGAGGGACGAGGGCTTCGAAGCGGTCGCCGGCCGCGCCTTCGCCTGGCTCGACACGCACGTCGCCACGGCCCAAGCCGACTTCGTGCTCACGGCTTTGCTGGGGCGGGCGGGGCTGGCGGGCGAGTTCTTCGACAGGGCGGTCGGTTACGCTCTGAGCTGGCTCGATGAGAACGGCGCCGGCGTCCAGAACGATTTCGTTCTGACGGCCTTGCTGGAACGCGCCGAACTGGCGGGCGAGTTCTTCGACAAGACGGCCGACCATGCCTTCACCTGGCTCGACGGTCACGCGGCGGCACCCGAGGACGGGTTCATCCTGACGGCGTTGCTCGGGCACAAGCAGTTAGTGGGCGACTCCATCGAAACGGCGGCGCTCTACGCGCTGGCGTGGCTCGACGAGCATGTCACCTTGCCGCAGGCCGACTTCGTCCTCAAAGCGCTGCTCGGGCGAACCGAATTGCGAGGTGAGGCTTTCAGCACGGCCGTGAGCCGGGCCTTCACCTGGCTCGACAGCCACGTCACCAACGCGCAGGCCGACTTCGTCCTGCATTCCTTGCTGGGGCATAGGGAACTGACGGGCAAACCCCTTGAGACGGCCGCCGTCTACGCCCTGACGTGGCTCAAGGCTCACGCCCGCACTCCCCAGGCCGGATACGTCCTCGCGGCGCTGTTGGGGCGTTCGGAGTTGAAGGACGAGCCCTTCGACATGACGGTCGGCCACGCGTTCACCTGGCTTGACGGTCACGTCCCCGAACTCCAGGCGGGATACGTGCTCGCGGGGTTGCTGGGGCGTGAAGACCTCACGGGCGAGCGCTTCGACACCGCGGTCGGCTACGCCTTCGTATGGCTCGACGGCCACGTCACCACGCCTCAGGCGGGCTTCGTCCTCCACCCTTTGCTGGGGCACCAGGAACTGTCGGGCGGGACCTTCGACAAGGCGGCCGATTACGCGCTGGCATGGCTCTACGATCAGGACACCGCAGCCCAGAGCCATTTCGTCCTCTCGGTGCTGCTGGCGCGTCCGGAGTTGACGGGTGAGCGTTTCGGATCGGCCGTCGGCCATGCGCTGACCTGGCTCGACATTCACGTGGCGGCGCCTCAGGCCGGTTTCGTTCTCGCGGCCTTGCTGGGACGCGAGGAGATGGCGGACAGGCACGCCGGCATGGCCACCGGCCACGCGCTGACCTGGCTCGACAGCAACGGCACCATGCCGCAGGCCAGCTTCATCCTCCAGCCGCTGCTGGGGCGCGAAGACCTGGTGGGCGAACCCTTCGACACCGCCGTCGGCTACGCCCTGGCCTGGCTCAATGAGCACGCCACCATATCCCGGGCCAGCTATGTCTTCAGGGCGCTGCTGGGGCGGCTGCATCCGGCGGCCGCGCCCGTCGACATGGTCGACCATCTCCTCTCCTGGCTCGGTGTCAACGTCAGCACACCTCAGGCCGGGTTCATTCTGAATTCGCTGCTGCGGTACAAGGACCTGCCGGACGGCCCGCTCGACACGGCCGTCGCCCACTCCGTGACGTGGCTCGATGCGCACGCGCCCACCCTGCACGCCCACTTCGTCCTCACCGCATTGCTGGGGCGTCCGGAACTGGCGGGCGAGTTCTTGGACAGGACCGCCGCCTCCGCGGTGATCTGGCTCGATGCGAACCCCGACGTGGCGGAGACGCGTCTTGTGCTCAAGTCGCTGCTGGGACGCCGAGATCTCACGGACGAACTCTTCGACCAGGCCGCCGCCTGCGCCCTGGTCTGGCTTGACACGAATCCGGACGCCACGGAGACGCGCCTCGTCCTGAAGTCGTTGCTGCAGCGTGCGGAACTGTCGGGCGAGGCTTTCGACAAGGCCCTCGCCCACGCCCTCAGCTGGCTCGACGCCCATGTCACCACCCCCAGGGCCGACCTCATCCTCAGGGCTCTCCTGAACCGCGAAGACCTGCCGGGCGATGCTGTGGACGCCATCACCGACCACGGCCTCACCTGGATAAGCGCGCGCGGGTCGACGCTCCAGACCCGGTTCATCCTCGGCTCGCTGCTCGACCATCGAGGCCTGGAGGGCGAATCCCTCGACAAGGTCATCGATCACGCACTCGCCTGGCTCGACTCCCACGGCGCACGCCGCCAGACCAGCTTCGTCCTGGCCCCGACGCTGGACCGCGCGGAGTTGAAGGACGAGGACGTCGAAACGGTCACCGAAAAGGCGCTCGCCTGGCTGGAAACCCACGGCCCCGATTCACAGGCCGGGTTCATCCTTCGCTCGCTAATGGACCGGTACAAGCTGTCGGACCTGAGTCCCGCTGTGCGGCCTATCGCGGACGAATGGCTGGAGTTGTACCCGTCCGATCCGCTGAGCGAAATCATTCGCAACCACGAGAACCTGCGCTGACGCCCGGCCCGCCGGTGCCGCCGAGGCAACCGTCGACACTCCCCCGAAGCAGTCCGTGTTTCCACGGATGACCTGCGAAGACACGGTACGTAGGACGCCTGGTGAATGAGCCAGGTTGACAGCGGACCCAGAGCTGGCCAGGAATCAACACCGATCCCCGAATGGCGGCTGCCTGGCCGACAAATGCTCATGGGGCAGGACGGGCTCCTCCAAGTACTGCTGAGCCACAGAACGATCAACCTACCCGGCGTCGATCACTCTGGACGCGGGCTTCGGCATCAGTCGCCGATGGTGATTCCCATCGCCGATGCCAGGGTGAACAGCAGGCCTTGCGCGTCAGCGATGGTCACGACGGCGCCCGCGAAGCTCTGAATGCCGTGCACGCCATAAAGGTCGCATTCGGTGAGCCGGGTGCCTCGCATGTTGGCCTGGCTGAACTGCGCACCGCTCAGCTTGCAGCGCTCGAAACGGGCACCGGCGAGATCGGCCTCCTGGAAGTTCGCCTCGATCAGGTCGCAGTCCCGGAACACCACGTTCTTGAACCGCCCGAAGCGGAAAGAGGACAGGTCGGCGCGGCAGTTGCTGAACAGCACGTCCCGCAGCCCGCACTCGGTCATCGCCGTCCCGGTGAGACGGCTGCCGTCGATCGCCGTGTTGAAGACTCGTGCGCCGGGCAGCCTCAGGTTCGCCAGGTCGCAGCGGTCGAACGCGACGTCCCGCAACTCCGCCCGCCGCATGGTCGAGCCCGACAGGCGCGTCTCCTCAAACCGGCAGCGCTCGAACTCGGCGTCCTCGCAGTCACGCCCGGACAGGTCCAGCGGGCCGAACCGCATCGACAGGTACAAGCCGTCGTCGACGAGATCGTTCTCCGTGATGCTCGCCTCGCTCAGCGAGTCCGGAATCGTGGGCGGCACCGGTTCCTTGAGCCGCCTCGGGCGCGTCCGAACGCTGTCACCTGTCACGCGGCCCGACCCTACCCGTCCGCGGCTCGCACCCCGCGATAAGTGTCGGTGGGGTGGGGGACACTGCGGGTGGTGAGGGGACGGTGGACGTGATCATCATTGCTGGGACGTTGTCCGTGGACGCCGATGCGCGTGACGCCTATCTGGAGGGGTGCAGGGAGGCGGTCGAGCTGGCGCGGGCGGCGCCCGGGTGTCTCGACTTCGCCGTGTCGGCCGATCTGGTCGAGCCCGGACGGATCAACGTGTACGAGCGGTGGGAGAGCGGCGAGGACGTCGAACGCTTCCGGGCCGCGGGGCCCGAGCCCGAGCAGGCGGCCCAGATCCGCGGTGCGGAGGTCATGAGGTACCTGATCTCGGGGGTCGAGGCCCCGTAGCCGGTGCGGCGCCCGTGCGGGCTACCGCAGGTCGAACTTGACCTTCTGGCCCTCGATCGAGGTCACCCTGATGGAGACCGGGCCGACCTGGGCGCCCTGGCCGGTCGCGATCGTGGCGGGTGCGGAGCCGCCCGCCGACACCGTCATGCCCTGGTCGGAGATCTGCGAGACGGTGACGTCGACGTCGTTGACCTCCACGGTCTGTCCGGCGCCGTTCACGGTCACGTGGCACTTGCCGTTGACGCAGCGCTGCGAGTTGCTCTGGCAGCCGCTCAGCAGCAGTACGCCGCCGAGCGCGAGAACGGAGAGAACCGGGACTGCACGCTTCACAAAAACCCCCATGTCGGACGATCTCGGATACATCGATGTGCCGGCCGTCCGTCCGGTTCCACCTGGCCATTGGCTCGAAGCGGTCACCCGTTCACCCGAACCTCGCGCCGCCGGGCGGCGTCCGCGCGCCGGTCAGGGGAGCCAGCGGCCGTCGCGCATCAGGTCGCGGCCGGGCAGTTCGTTCACCTCGCGCCAGGCCTGGACGCGGCGCGGGGTGATGCGGAACCAGCGGTACGGCCCGGCCGACGCGCGCGGGTCGAAGCCGGTCCGCGCGGTGAAGCGGTCCGCGCGCTCCGGCGGCAGCGCGTCGAGGTCGACGGGTTCGACCTCGCCGTCGATCACGGTGACGTCGCGGGTGGGCCCGAGCGCCAGCCGGGCGGAACGGGTGGCGGCCAGGTTCCGGCCGGTCGGGCTGTCCGGCGGCGTCGCCACCAGCAGCGCCTCGCCGTCCCAGTCGAAGGACAGCGGCACCAGGTACGGGGCGCCGTCCGGCGCGGCGCTGGCCACCCAGGCGTCGACGTCGTGGGCGAGGCGGTGCTCGGTGTCGCGGCGGCGCTGGGCGCGGGTGCGGGGGGCGGCGAGGGCCGCGGCCTGGCTCATGGTCACTCCTGTCCGTCGGTGTGATCCCAGGCTCTCCCGGCCGGGGCGCGGGCCGCGTCCGTGCCGGGCACGGAACGCACCACGGATAATGAGCCGGTGACCAGTCCGGCGATCTCGGCTCGGGAAGCGGAAGTGCTCGCGCTGCTCGGGGAGCACCTGAGCAACGCGGAGATCGCCGCGCGGCTGGTGATCTCCGTCCGCACCGTGGAGTCGCACGTCTCCTCGCTGCTGCGCAAGCTGGGGCTGCCGGACCGGCGGGCCCTCGCCCGGCACGCGTCCGAGTCCGCCCGCGCCGGGCGGGCGGCGCCCGTCCTGCCGGCGCCGCTGACGGCGTTCATCGGACGGACGCGCGAGCGCGCGGAACTCGCCGCGGCGGTGCGGGCGGACCGCCTCGTCACCGTGGCCGGTCCGGGCGGCGTGGGCAAGACGCGCCTCGCGCTGGCCGTCGCCGCGGACCTCGCCGGCGACTTCGCGGACGGGGTGTGGTTCGTCGACCTGGTCCCGGTCACCGAGCCGCGACGGGTGGGGGCGGCGGTCGCGGCGGCCGTGGGCGCCGGTGAGCGGCCCGGGCACGCCATCGACGACGCGGTGCCGGCCGCGCTGGCGGACCGCCGGGCGCTGCTGGTGCTGGACAACTGCGAGCACGTCCGGGACGGGGTGGCGCCGTTCGTGGAGCGGCTGCTGGCGGCCTGCCCGCGGCTGCGGGTGCTCGTGACGAGCCGGGCCCGGCTGCTGGTGCCGTTCGAGCGGGTCTTCCCCGTCCCGCCGCTGTCGCGGGACGGCGGGGACGAGTCGGACGCGGTCGCCCTGTTCATGGACCGGGCGGCGGCGGTGGGTCCGCCGGCCGGCCCGGCGGCGCGCGAGGGCGTCGAGGGCGTCGAGGGCGTGGTGGCCGTCTGCGAGCGGCTCGGCGGCATGGCGCTCGCGATCGAGCTGGCGGCGGCGCGGTGGTCCACGCTCGGGCTGGACGGCCTCACGTCCGGGCTCTCCGACCAGCTGCGCATCCTCAGTGGCGGGTCCCGCGCCGACGGCAGGCACCGGTCGGTGCGGGCAGTGCTGGACTGGAGCCACGACCTGCTGGAGCCGCGGCACCGGGCGCTGCTGCGCCGCGTGTCGGTGTTCGTCGCGCCGTTCACCATCGAGGCGGCCTCCGAGGTCGCCGGGTTCGCCCCGCTCGATCCGGGTGAGGTCGTCGACGGTCTCGGCGTGCTCGCCGAGCAGAGCCTGCTCTCGGTGACGCCGTCCGCGACCGGCACCCGGTACCACGCGCTGGAGACGATCCGCCAGTACGGGACGGAGCGGCTCGACGGCGCGGGCGAGCTGACGGACGTGCGGGCACGGCATCTGGGCTGGTGCCTGGCCAGGGCCGAGGCCCTCCAGGAGACCGGGGGCGCGGACTGGCGCGCCCGGTTCGACGCGGTGGCCGAGGAACTGCGCGCCGCCCTCGCCTGGGCCGCCGACCGGCCGGACCTGCGCGCGGACGCGCACCGGCTCGCCGTGCGCATGGCGGAGCTGGCCTTCGCCCGCAACCTGCTCGGCGAGGCCCAGCAGCGGTTCGAGCAGGCGGCCGGGCTCGCCGGGGGCGGCGGCGGCGAGGGCGGCGGCGCCGCGGCGCTGCGGCAGGCCGCCGCGGTGGCCGGCTGCCGCAGCCTCGACGGCGAGGCGTTCCGCTTGCACCGCGCCGCCGCGGACACCGCCCTCCTGGCCGGGGACGCCGCCGGCGCCGGCCGCGACCTCGCGACCGCGGCCACCGTCGCGTACCGGTTCTCCAGCTCGTTCGCGCGGACCCCGCCCGCGGACGAGGTGACCGCCATGCTCGCGCAGGCGCGGAAGCTGTCCGGCGACGCCCCGCAGGCGCGGGCCGCCGTCGCGCTGGCCGAGGCGGCGGTGGTCGCGGACGCGTTCGGCGCCGTCCAGGGCGACCCCGACAACCCCGCCCAGGAGACCGTCGGGTACGCCGAGCGCGCGGTCGACATGGCGCGGCGCGCGGGCGACCCGGTGGCGGAGTCGGCGGCGCTCGACGCGCTCTCCGGGGCCCGGAGCTGGGCCGGTGAGCCCTTCGCCGCCGCGGCCGCCGCCCGGCGCCGGATCGCGATCCTCCCGTCCGAACCGTCCGCGCCGGCCAGTACGCACGAGCGGATGGACGCGCTCGCCATGGCCGCGGGGACCGCCGTCGGCGTGGGCGAGCTGGCGGAGGCGCGCGGGTGGGGCAGGCGGCTCGCCGACCATCCGCTGCTGGCCGAGGCGGGCCATCACGCCACGTCCTGGCTGCTCGTCGCGGACGCGTTCGTCGGCGACGCCGGCGAGGTGCTCGCGACGAGCGTGCGCTTCCGGGACGCGTGGGAGAAGAGCGGCCGCCTGCGCTCGCGCTCCGCCGGGCCCGCCGCCGCGTCCGTCGCGATGATCCACGGCCTGCGCGGCGACCACGGCGCCCGGGCGGAATGGCTCGCGATCGTCGGCGAGTCCGGCCCGGAGGCGGACCACCGCCTGGGCTACGGCGCGGTCTTCGACGCCATGGTCCTGCTCCACCACGGGGACGCGGACGCGGCGCTGGAACGGGTCGCGCCCGAGCCCGGCCAGGTGTGGAAATGGGTCTGCTGGGTCTGGCTGCACTGGTACACCGCGCTCAGGGCGGAGGCGGCGGTGCTCGCCGGGCACCCGGACGCCCGCGACCGGATCGCCGCCGCCCGGACCGCCGTCGCCGGCAACCCGGTCGCGTCCGCCCAGGTGGACCGTGCGGAGGCGCTCCTCGACGGAGACCTGCCCCGGCAACTCGCCGCCGCGGCGGCGTTCGACGCGGCCGGCTGCGGCTACCAGTCGGCGCGCACCCTGGTGCTCGCCGGGGGCGAACACGCCGCCGCCGGGACGGCCGCGCTCAACGCGCTCGGGCTCTCGCCCGTCCCGTAGCCGCCGCCGAAACCGCCGCGCGCTCCGCACCGTCGGACGGGCGGCGTCGCGGCGTCGCATGACCGCATTTCCGGCAGATGGCTCAAGGTAAAGGATTCCGCCATAGTTCATCTGGTCGTGAAATGCTTGTCACCTGGGTGTGCGTGTACGTCCCCGAACGTCCTGAGGAGCAGAGCGTGGCCGATAGGCATCTCGAGATCGAGCAGAAGTACGATGCCGCCGCCGACTTCGTCCTGCCGAACCTGGACGGGCTGCCGGGCGTGGCGGCGCTCGGGGAGCCCGAAGTCCACGAGCTGCACGCCACCTACTTCGACACCCCGGACCTGCGGCTCGCGGCCAACAGGATCACGCTGCGCCGGCGGCGGGGCGGGACGGACGCGGGCTGGCACCTGAAGATGCCCGCCGGGCCGGACAGCAAGCAGGAGCTGCGGGCCCCGCTCGGCCGGCCGCTGGTCGTCCCGGCGCGGCTCGCGGGGCTGGTCGCGGTGCACACGCGGGGCGCGGAGCTGAGTCCCGTCGCGACGCTGGAGACCCGCCGGACGGTGGTCCGGCTGCTGGCGGCGGACGGCGCCGAGCTGGCCGAGGTGGCCGACGACCTGGTGACCGGGCGCGGGCTCGACGCCGAGCCGCAGCGGTGGCGGGAGGTCGAGGTCGAGCTGGGCTCGGGGCCCCCGGAGCTGCTGAAGGCGGCCGGCAAGCGGCTCCGCAAGAGCGGCGCGAAGCGGGCCAAGTCGTCGTCGAAGCTCGGGCGGCTGCTGGGCGACGCCGTCGTCCCGTCGGCGTCCGCGGCGGCCCGGTCCGCGGCCCGGTCGCGGATCGCGGCGGCCACCTGCAACGGGAAGGCGCCGGCGATCACCACCGGCGAGGTCGTCATGGCCTATCTCGCCGAGCAGGTTGAGGCCATCGTGAACTTCGACCCGAAGGCGCGGCTGGGCGAGCACGACGCCGTCCACAAGATGCGGGTCGCGGTGCGCCGGACGCGGAGCGCGCTGCGCAGCTACCGGCCCGTCCTGGACACCGGGCGCACCGTCCCGCTCGGCCCGGAACTGCGCTGGCTTGCCCAGGAGCTGGGGGAGGTGCGCGACCGCGAGGTGCTGCGCATGCGCTTCCAGGGCGCCCCCGAGTTCCTGCTGGACGACCTGGAGAAGCAGGAGCGGTCCGCGTACCGGCGGCTGGACGCCTCCCTGAAGGAGCCGAGGTACTTCGCGCTGCTCGACGCGCTCGACGCGCTGATCGCCGACCCGCCGCTGGCCGCCGCGGCGGGCAAGAAGGCCCGCAAGGAGCTGCCCGGCCTCGTCACCCGGGCCTGGGACCGGATGGCCGAGGAGTACGCGTCGATCAAGACCGCGGCCGACCCCGATGTCGCGCGCCACGAGACCCGCAAGGAGGCCAAGCGCGTCAGGTACGCGGCGGAGCTGGCCGTCCCGGTGCTGGGCGTGGCGGCGAAACGGGTGGTCAAGGAGGCCACCCGCATCCAGAGCGTCCTCGGCGGCTACCAGGACGGCGTCATCGCCATGGAGCACCTCGCCGCCGCCGCGAAGCGCACCCGCGTCCCGGCGGAGGCGTTCACGCTCGGCGTCATGTACGGCAAGGAGCAGTGCGCGGCCGAGACCTCCCGCGACCGCCTGGCCACGACCTGGTCGCAGACCCTCGGCCCCTCCTTCTGAGCGGGGCGCCCGGTCTCAGGGGGCGTGGCGTTCGAGGGCGGTCAGCGAGTCGCCGGCCAGGTGCGCGACCCAGAATTCGGCCTTGGCGAGGCTCGGGTCGTCCGGGACCTTCTCGCCGAGTTCCCTGCACAGGCCGGTGATGAGGTCGGACACGATCTCGCCGTGCGTGCACACGATCGCCGGGACGCCGGTCAGGGAGAGCAGCGCCTCCACCGCCTGCTCCGGGCCGGTCTCGCCGACGGTGAACGCGGCGTCGGTGGCGACGGGCGTGCGGGTCAGCCGCGCGTAGGGCAGGACGGTCTCCAGGCAGCGGGCCGTCGCTGAGCTGATCACCCGCAGGGGGCCGAAGGAGTGCAGGAGGCCGGCGAGGACGGCGGCCTCGCCGCGGCCGGCGGCGTCCAGCGGGCGCAGTTCGTCGGCGTCCCGCCACGCGTGCTTCTCCCCGGCGGACGCGTGCCGCACGATCACCAGCGGCGACGTCAGCGCGGGGCCGCGCAGGAACTCGTGGAGCAGGTCGACGTCGTGCCCGTAGCTGAGCCGGGCCTCCGCCGCGGCGGCCGGCAGCCAGACGACCTCGTCCACCTCGTCGTTGGGGGTGAAGGCGCTCGCCGCGACGGGCCGGGCCGCCCAGTAGTCGACCCGCTTCGTCCGCTCACCGACCGGATACGTGCTGGTGGGGAGGCGGTGGCCGAGGCGGGCGACGATGCCCGTCTCCTCCTCGATCTCGCGGACGGCGGCGCGGAGCACGTGCTCGCCCCGGTCGACCTTGCCCTTGGGGAACGACCAGTCGTCGTAGCGGGGGCGGTGGATCAGCGCGAACTCCGGCCCGTGGTCCGGCGCGTCCCGCCACAGCAGCGCGCCGGCCGCGTGCACGACCTCAGCCATCGATCGTCCTCCACCGGCGGCTCTTGACCAGGTGGGTCTGGATGTCCAGCAGGGTCTCGCCGGGACGGGGGCGCGCCCGCGTCCAGGTGCCGTCGCCGCCGAGCGTCCACGCGTGGGTGCCGGGCTCCATGGCGCGGTCGAGCAGCGAGAGCAGGTCGTCGCGCTGGGGACGGTCGGTGACGGTGACGAGGGCCTCGACGCGGCGGTCCAGGTTGCGGTGCATGAGGTCGGCGCTGCCGATCCACACCTCGGGCTCGCCGCCGTTCTCGAACGCGAACACGCGGGAGTGCTCCAGGAACCGGCCGAGGACGCTGCGCACCCGGATCGTGTCCGACAGGCCGGGCACGCCGGGACGCAGCGCGCAGATGCCGCGCACCCAGACGTCCACCGGCACCCCCGCCCTCGACGCCCGGTACAGCGCGTCGATGATCACCTCGTCGACGAGCGAGTTGCACTTGATCCGGACCCGGGCCGGATGCCCGGCCCGCCGGTTGTCGATCTCGTGCTCGATCCGCTGGACGAGCCCCGACCGCAGGCTGTTCGGCGCGACGAGCAGCCGGTGGTAGGAGCTCTGCCGCGAGTAGCCGGTCAGGTGGTTGAACAGGGCGCTGACGTCCTCGCCGACCTCGGGGTCGGCGGTGAGGAGGCCGAAGTCCTCGTAGAGGCGGGCGGTCTTCGGGTGGTAGTTGCCGGTGCCGATGTGGCAGTAGCGGCGCAGGTTGCCCTCGTCGTCCTGCCGGACGATCAGCGCGAGCTTGCAATGCGTCTTCAGCCCGACGAACCCGTACACGACGTGGCAGCCGGCCGTCTCCAGCTTGCGCGCCCATGCGATG
Source organism: Actinomadura monticuli (assembly GCF_041463655.1). Classification (NCBI taxonomy): domain Bacteria; kingdom Bacillati; phylum Actinomycetota; class Actinomycetes; order Streptosporangiales; family Thermomonosporaceae; genus Actinomadura; species Actinomadura monticuli. The sequence goes on along the minus strand of NZ_JAXCEI010000009.1, from coordinate 49,791 downwards.
TTGGCGCGCTCGTCGAAGCGGGCCTTCAGCTCGACGACGACCACGACCTGCTTGCCCGCCTCGGCGGCGCTCATCAGCGCGTCCACGATCGGGGAGTCGCCGCTCGTCCGGTACAGCGTCTGCTTGATCGCGAGGACGCGCGGGTCGGCCGCGGCGTCCTCGATCAGCCGCTGGACGGTCGTGGTGAACGAGTCGTACGGGTGGTGGACGAGCACGTCCCGCTCACGGATGGCGCTGAAGATGCTGGCGTCCTCGGGCAGCGCCTCCTTCGACGGCACGAAAGGGGGGTACTTCAGCTCCGGCCGGTCGAGGTCGGCGATCGCGGCGAGCCCGCCGAGGTCGAGCGGCCCGACGACGCGGTAGATCTGGCCCTCGTCCACCCCCAGCTCGGACGTCAGCAGCTCAAGCACGCCCTCGGAGATCGACTCCTCGACCTCCAGCCGGACGACCGGGCCGAACCGGCGGCGCAGCAGCTCGCGTTCGAGGGCCTGCAAGAGGCCCTCGCTGATGTCGTCGTCGATCTCCAGGTCCTGGTTGCGGGTGACGCGGAACGCGTGGTGCTCCACGACCTCCATGCCGACGAACAGCTGCCCGAGATGCGCGGCGATCACGTCCTCCAGCGGCGTGAACCGGTCGGGGGACGCCTCGATGAAGCGCGGCAGCAGCGGCGGCACCTTGACCCGGGCGAACATCGTCGCGTCCGTCTCCGGGTCGCGGACGATCACCGCCAGGTTGAGCGACAGGCCGGAGATGTAGGGGAACGGGTGCGCGGAGTCGACGACGAGCGGGGTGAGGACGGGGTAGATCCGGTCGCGGAACAGCCGCCGGAGCCGCTCCTGCTCGGTCTCGGCCAGTCCGTCCCAGCGCAGGATGTCGATGCCCTCGTCGCCGAGCGCGGGCCGGATCGCGTCACGGAAGCAGGCCGCGTGCCGCTCCATCAGCTCGTGCGCGACCTCGCCGGTGCGTTCGAGCACTTCGCGGGGCTGCCGGCCGCTCGCGGACTGGACGGCGAGCCCGGTCGCCATCCGGCGGGCGAGCCCGGCGACGCGGACCATGAAGAACTCGTCCAGGTTGCTGGCGAAGATCGACAGGAACCGGACGCGCTCCAGCAGCGGCAGGGCCGGGTCCTCCGCGAGCTCCAGGACGCGCTGGTTGAATCTCAGCCAGCTCTCCTCCCGGTCGAGGAAGCGGTCGTCGGGCAGCGCTTCGGGCTGGGGGAACTGTCCTGGAGTGACGGTCATACCGTGATTTTCCCTGAGCAAGATGAACGGTGGTCGAACTCGGAGATTTCACCGAAGTATCAGACACTCCGGTCATGCCCAGGGTTGCCGCTGATCAATCCGTAATCTAGGGCACCCGGCCCCGGCTCAGGCGCCGCCGCCGGGCCGGTGCGCCGTGTGCCCGCCGCCGGGCCGGTGCGCCGTGTGCCCGCCGCGGGCCCGGTCGCCGTGGTGCAGGGCGGACGCGCCGCAGCACGCCAGCGCGACGATCACCGCGAGCCAGGCGACGGCGCGTCCGGCCCGCAGCCCGTAGCCGCAGGTGATCCAGAGCAGGTGCAGGCCCAGCCGGCGCAGCGGGTCGCGCTCGGTCCGCCGCCGCATCTCCAGCGCCCGGTACCGGAAGTCCCTGGTGACGCGGGGCCGGCCGGATTCGGCGGTGGCGCGGGCCAGTTCCAGGTAGAGGACCCGCAGGCGGCCGGGGTCGGCGGCGCCGTGCGGGAGGTCCTCCGCGAGGACGGCGCGCTCGCCGCGCCCCCACGGGTGCAGCGGGCGCCGGGCGGGGACGGTCGCGAACGCGCAGTCGCCCGTGATCGCCAGCGCGTCCGGGCGGCGCAGGCCGAGGAAGCCGCAACCGCTCAGGTCGACGTCGGCGAGGTGCAGGCCCTCGGCCGCGCCGACCCGGCGCAGCGACGCGACCCGGACCGCCGCCGGGGCGTCCACCGGCGGGGCCAGCCCCTGGATCGCGCGGGCCAGCGACCGGACGGCGGCCGGGCCCTCGAACACCGCGTCCTCCAGGTCGAGTTCGGCGTGCCGCAGCCGGAACCCGGCCTCCCCGTGCACGACGATGCCGCGCGCCGTGACCCGCGGCGCCGCCGCGTGGACGCGCAGGGAGCCGTGCACGGTCGCGTCCGACAGCACGATCCGGCCGCCCGCGGCGAGGGGGCCGAGCCACACGCCCTGCCGGAACCGGGTCCGCTCGAACCGGGCGTGCCGGGTCACCTGGACGCGCTTGAACGAGACGGGGCCGCCGAACCGCGCCGCCTGCATCGCGGCGTCCCGGCCGAAGCGGGCGCGGTCGAAGCAGGCCGCGCCCATGAACACGGCCTCCCGGAACGAGGCGTCGGCGTGCCAGCGCGCCTCCCCGAACAGCGCGTCGCAGGTGAAGACGGCCTCCTCGAACGAGGCGTACCGGTGGAAGCGGGCCTCGTGGAAGGACGCGTTGCCGCCGAACCGCGCGCCCCGGAACGAGGCGTTGCCGAAGAACCGCGCGTCGTAGAAGGACGCGCCGCCGAGGAAGCACGCGCCGTCGAACGAGCTGTCGCCCTCCACGCAGACGCCGCGCAGCACCGCGTCGGCGGGCAGCACGGCGCCGTCGAACCGCGCCCGGCCGAGGTGGGGGCGGCCGTCGGGGCCGGTGACGGCGTCCAGCACGCCGTCGAGCAGCCACACCGGGACCGTGACGCCGCGCAGGTCGAGGTCCGCGCCCGGACGCAGCGCGCCCGCGAACTCCTCGAACTCGCGGGGACGCAGGTGGGCGGGGCATCCCCCGAACCGCCCGGTCGCGCGTCCGGTGCATCCGTGGACGGCCGAGCAGCGGGGCCAGAACACCGCAGGCGAGGAAGGCTTCTGAGAGGTCACGGTCACGTTGTACCCACGGCGCCGCGCGGAGTGAAGGTCTTCCGCGGCCAGGTGCCTGCGACCCCGCCGCCACCGGGCGCTCATAAAAGTGCGGGCCCTTGTTTTGTCAGACCCTTGGGTAATGATTTGTGTTATGAGCAGAGACACCCATCCGGGGGTGCAGTGCCCGCACTGCCAATCGCATCTCGCGCTCGTCCCCGTGACTGGAAACGCCGTGCCCGGGAACACCGCGCCCGGAAACACCGTGTCTGGAAACTCCGCAACCGTACCCGTCCCGCCGGCCCTCCTGCCGATCGCCGTGAAGGAGGAATGGCAGCCGCCGCCCGTCGCCGAGGTGCTCGCCGTTTACGCCGGACGCGCCAAGGACACCGTCACCGCGACGCGCGGCGCCGCCAAGGTCAGGGAAAGCCTCAACCGCGCGAAGGCGGCCGCCGCGCAGCGCAGGGCCGCGCAGCAAACCGCCCGCCGGACCCCCAAAAGCGCCTGATCACATCTCGGCCACTAACGCCGGGAAGGGACGGCGCCACGGCCGGCACCGCCCCTTCCGCGGACGTGTCAGCGCGGGTGGGAGTCCGTCCATTCCGTGCTCACCGTGACGGTGGAGTCCACCGTCCGCCCGGCCGGGATCTGCGTCCCGGCGGCCGGCGCCAGCATGACGTCCTGGCCGGCCAGCGCGGTTCCCGAGGACAGATCAATGATCATCTGGTGGCGGATCAGGCCGCGGGCCGTCCGCTGGTCCACCGCGATCGCGTTTCCGGTCCGGCCCTGCGGGTCGGTCACCTTTCCGAGCGACTTCACCGCCGGGAGAGCGGCCAGCATCCGGAATCCCGCCGCCCGGACCGCCGGCTTCACCGGCATGTCCATCACCAGGCCGCGCGCCACGTCGTAGAGCCATTCGTCCGACGACATCGGATCGTCCGACTCGGTGCCGTGGCCCTTGTACCAGCGCAGCAGTTCCGCCTTGAGGCGCTTCGAGTCGGACGGCAGCGACCGCAGATCCTTCATCGTCACGTTGCGGCCGAGCCAGAACACCTTGTCGCCGTCCACCAGCGGTGAGCCGCTCACCTGGGGGCGGCCCGGTGAGGTCGTCGCCGTGAACGGCTTGTACTTCCCGCTCTCAGGCGAGATCGGAGCCTGGAGTTCGAACGTGGTCGGTGATCCGGCGCGCTTCCAGGCCGCGGCGTCCTCCGCCGTGGCGGGCTTGGCGCCGAGGTTCTGCTGGCGCCCCCACATCGTGGCGCCCGGCTTCGCGGGGACCCAGGTCTCCGACCTGTCCCGGACGGTGACGCCGTAGCGGTCCGCGCCCGTCCCGACCATGTAGAGGTGGGACGAGATCGTGGCCTGGTGCCAGTAGGCCCGCGTCGTCTCGGTCTGCCCGGCGGCCTGCTCGGCCGCCGCGAGCAGCACCGACTTCGCGTCGAGCGCCGGCTCGGCCCCGCCGGGCGCCGGCGCCGGGCCGGCCGGGTTCCCGCCGGTCGTGACCACGGCCGCCGCGACGATCGCCCCCGCGGCCACCGCCCCGGCGAGGCTCAGCCCCCACATCGGGCGGACCCGCCGCCGTGCGGGCGCGGCCCGCCCGTCCGCCGGGCCGTCCGCCATGGCGCGGGCCAGCTCCGCCCGCCGGACGCCCTCGTCCACCGGCGCGTCCGGGTCCAGCTCGGCGGGCCTGGCCTCCCGCAGCGTGTGCAGCACGTCGTCCCTCATGGCATCTCCTCGCTCACGATCCCCATGTGCCCCATGTGTCCCTGCGGGCGCGCCCCGGCGGGCCCGCGGGCGTCCGTCGTCTCCGGCCGGGCGGTCGTCTCCGGCCCGGCGGTCATCTCCTGTCCGGCGGCGTGCAGGAGGCGGCGCCGCGCGCGGTGCAGGCGCACGCGGAGCGCGGCCGGCGAGCAGCGGACGACGCCGGCCGCCTCGCGCGGCGTCAGCCCCTGCCAGGCGATGAGGATCAGGATCTCCCTGTCCCGCTCCGGCAGGGTCGCCATCGCCCGCAGCACGGCGAGCCGTTCCGCGACGTCCTCGGCGATGTCACCGGCGGGACGCGCGGCCGACCGGCCGAGCTCCGCGGTGAACGTCTCGCGCCGGGCCTCCGCCCGGCGGCCGTCGCGCAGCACGTTGCGCGCGACGCCGAGCAGCCAGGGCAGGGGCGGGTCGGGGACGTCGGCGAGCCGCCGCCACGCGACCGCGAACGTCTCGCTCACCACCTCGTCCGCGGCCTGCCGCCCGCCGCGCGCGGCGGCGTACGCCCATACGTTCTGGCGGCACGCGTCGTAGACGGCGGTGAAGCGCTCTTCATCTGGGGTCACGCCGCGTCACCGCCCGTCCCTCCGCCGCCGTCCGGCACCGCTGCTGTCGTCCGACACCGCTTCTCCGTCCGTCCAGGTGTTCATGTCACGAGGTAGTGGCCGGGGAGGCGTCCTTGTTACACCGAATCGAGGAAACGGGCGACGCGCGCGGTTTCCGGAGCGGGGCCGCCCGCCACTACGCCCGCCGCAAGGTGGTTGGGTGACCCGAACCTCGTTGATTTCGGGTGTTCACTGTGCATTCCGGCGACGTGGAGCCCTTATATTTGCTCGACGACAACCAAAATCCGGGCTGAACATCCGGTTGCGCCGGACCGAAGGAGCTGAGACATGGCCGCGCTGCACAGTCGCGGTGCGGAGCGACTCCTCGGCGTCGCCGGCTCCCCGCACCTCCTCCTGGTCGAGGACGACCCGGGCGACGCGTTCCTGTTCGAGGAGCTGCTGGCCGAGGCCCAGCCCGGCGTCCGGATCACCGTCGCGACCACCCTCCGCGAGGCGCTCGACGCCCTCCGCCCCGAGATCCAGTGCGTCATCGTCGACCTGTCGCTGCCGGACGCGCAGGGCCTCGACGCGCTCCACCAGGTGCGCTCGCACGCCCCGACCACCGCCGTGCTCGTGCTGACCGGCCTCGCCGACGCCCACGTCGGGGTGGAGGCCGTCGCCGCCGGCGCCCAGGACTACCTCGTCAAACAGGACGTGGACGGTGCGCTGCTCACCCGCGCGATCAGCTACGCGATCGAGCGCCAGCGGGCCGACGAGTCCGAGCGGCAGCTCGTCGAGGCGCGGGCGCTGAGCCGGGAGAACGCCCGGCTGGAGCGCGGGCTGCTGCCCGTCCCGATCCTGCGCGACCGAACCCTGCGGCACCACACCCGCTACCGGCCGGGACGCGACCGCGCGCTGCTCGGCGGCGACTTCCACGACACCGTGGAGACCGAGGACGGCACCGTCCACGCCGTCATCGGCGACGTCAGCGGGCACGGCGCCGACGAGGCGTCCCTCGGGGTGCGGCTCCGCATGGCGTGGCGCACGCTCGTCCTCGCCGGCACCACCGGGACGGCCCTCCTGGACACGCTGGACGCCGTCCTGCAGCACGAGCGGTGGGCCGAGGAGATCTTCACGACCGTGTGCATGCTGACGATCGCCCCCGACCGGCGCAGCGCCCGCCTCTACCGGGCCGGGCATCCGCCGCCGCTGTTCTTCGGGCCGGACGGTGTCGAGGTCGTCCCGGAGGAGCCGTACGGGCCGGCGCTCGGGCTGATCCCCGGCGCCGGATGGCCCGCCCTCGAACTGGACCTCGGCGACGCGTGGACCCTGCTGCTCTACACCGACGGGCTGATCGAGGGGCATGACGGCGACGGGTACCTCGACCTGTCCGGCCTCGTCGAGCTGGCGACGGCCGCGCACGGCGACGGGCAGCGCGGCGACGTCCTCATCGACGGGCTCATCGCCGAGGCGGAACGGCTGAACGGGGACGTCCTCTCCGACGACCTGGCCGTCCTCCTGCTCAGCCGGGGGGACGACCGATGACCGCGGAGGAATCCGGCGGCACCGCCGGCGCCGCTGACACCGGCGCCACCGGGCCGCACCGCGTCGAGACCGCCCAGGAGCTCGACATCGGCGGGCCCGACGTCGTGCTCCCGGAGGCGGACGTCCCCGCGCACGGGATGGGCCGGATGAGCCTCGTCCGCATCTACCAGCTCGGCGCGTTCGTCCTCGGCCTGCTCCTCCTCATCGCCATCGGCCAGGCGGGAATCGCGCTGTACGGCAACAACCAGGCGCGGGACGTCCTCATCAACAAGGTCGACCCGGCGACGCTGGAGCAGTTCCGCCTCTCGTCCGCCGTCACCAACCAGGACATGGCCATCCGCGACTACGCGCAGGACGGCGGCGAAGAGCACGTCGCCCAGTACCGCGCGGCCGTCAGGCAGGAGGCGGAGTCCGTGGACCGCATGCGCCGCCTGCTGGACGGGGTGCCGGAGAGCCACGAGGTCGACCGCCTCCTGGACAAGGCCGCCGGCGACTCCAAGGCGTGGCGGGCCGCGTTCGCCGACGAGATCGCGGCGGGGCCCGGCGCCCAGGGCATCGACCCCGACGCGAGCCGGGACGCGCGGCGGCTGCTCAACCAGGCGCGCGGCGACATGACCCCGCTGCAGATCGGCATCACGAAGCTGCACGACCGGGCCGCCGACACGCTGCGCAGCCGGGCGTCCACGACGATGTGGTCGGTGGGCGCCGCGCTCGTCGTGGTCATCGTGGCCGCGCTGCTGCTCGCCGTGCTGCTCCGCCGGACGGTGCTGACGCCGGTGTCCACGCTGACCGGACGCGTCCGCGCCGTGTCCCAGGGCGACCTCGGGCACGCGCTGGACGTCCGCGGCCCGGCCGAGATCAACGAGCTGGCGGCGATCATCGACGCGATGCGCAACCGGATCGTCCGGCAGTGGCGCGCCAGCGAGGAGAAGACCCGGCTGCTCGACGAGCAGACCGCGGAGCTGCGCCGCTCCAACGCCGAGCTGGAGCAGTTCGCCTACGTCGCGAGCCACGACCTGCAGGAGCCGCTGCGCAAGGTCGCGAGCTTCTGCCAGATGATCGAGCGCCGGTACGGCGACCAGCTCGACGACCGCGGGCAGCAGTACATCGCGTTCGCCGTCGACGGCGCCAAGCGCATGCAGGCCCTGATCAACGACCTGCTGAGCTTCTCCCGCGTCGGCCGGATGACGCGGCCCGAGGAGTCCGTCGACCTGGCGGACGTCGTCCGGCAGGCCACGGACAACCTGGCGGCGCTGCGCGAGGAGACCGGCGCCGAGGTCGACGTGCGGGACCTGCCGCACGTCGACGGCGACCGCACGCAGCTCACCCAGCTCTTCCAGAACCTCATCGGCAACGCGATCAAGTTCCGCCGCGAGGGAGTCCCGCCCCGGGTCGTCATCGACGCCCGCCGCGACGGCGACGAATGGGAGTTCGCCTGCACCGACAACGGCATCGGGGTCGAGCCCCGCTACGCCGACCGCATCTTCCTGATCTTCCAGCGGCTCCATCCGCGGGACGAGTACACCGGCACGGGCATCGGGCTCGCGCTCTGCAAGAAGATCGTCGAATTCCACGGCGGCCGCATCTGGCTGGACGCCGAGGACCGCGGCGACGAGCCCGGCACCACCTTCCGCTGGACCCTGCCGGTCCGGTCCCCTCTCACCAACGGAGACGACGCATGAACGAAGGCCCGCACCCCATCGAGGTCCTGCTCGTCGAGGACGACCCGGGCGACGTCCTGCTGACCGTCGAGGCGTTCGAGCACAACAAGGTCAACAACACGCTGAACGTCGTGAACGACGGCGAGCAGGCGATGGCGTTCCTGCGCCGGGAGGGCGAGTACGCGGACGCGCCCCGCCCCGACCTGGTGCTGCTCGACCTCAACCTGCCGCGCAAGGACGGCCGCGAGGTGCTCCAGGAGATCAAGAACGACGACGACCTGCGCCGCATCCCCGTCGTCGTGCTGACCACGTCCGAGGCCGACGAGGACATCCTGCGCAGCTACCACCTGCACGCCAACGCCTACGTCACCAAGCCGGTCGACTTCGACCAGTTCATCTCGGTGGTCCGCCAGATCGACAACTTCTTCGTCACCGTGGTCAAGCTGCCGCGCTGATCACGCCGCCCGCCGCCCGCCGGTCAGCCGGTGCCGCGTCCGGTCCAGTCGACGCAGGTGATCACCGCGTCGTCGGCCGGGCCGTCGCCCTCGTGGTACTCCACGAAGCGGCGGATCATGGTGCGGACGGCCTCCGGCGGCTCCTGCAGCCGGGTGGCGCGCAGCGCCTGAGGCAGCGCGGACCGCCCGAAGGGGACGCCGGACGGGGACAGCGCCCCGTGCACCCCGTCGCTGACGACGACCAGCCGGTCGCCCGGCTCGGCGGTGAACTCCTCGGTCGTGTAGCGGGTGTCGCCGAACATCCCGAGCGGCATCTGCGCGTCGAACCCGATCCCGTCGGTGGCGCCGCCGCGCATCCGGTAGATCCGCGGCGAGCCCGCGTCCACCACCCGGACCCGGCCGGTGCCGAGGTCGAACTCCAGCAGCAGCGTGGCCACGTGCTGCTCGCCGCGATGCCGCGCGAACAGCGTCTGGTCGCCGAGCTCCGCCTGCTCGGCGATGCCGGCGCCGGACCGGCGCGCGTTCCGCAGCGCGCTGATCGCCAGGTGGGTGAGCGCGGCGGAGTCCGTCCCCGACCCCATCCCGTTGCTGACGGTCAGCGTGAGCCGCTCGGCGGACACCGACCAGTCGAAGTTGTCGCCCCACACCGCGTACGCGGGTTCGAGCTGCCCCGCGAAGCTGAACTCGGCGGCGGCGTAGGACGGCGGCGGCAGCAGGTCCCACTGCATCTCGGCGGCGAGCGTCAGCCGCGTCCGCCGGCGGAGCCGCCGGTACAGGTCGGTGCCCTGGTCGGCGATCTTCAGGGCGCGGGCGAGGACGGTGGCGAGATCCTCCAGCCAGGGCGGCCCGCCGTCGGCGAAGCGCGCGGTGAGGACGCCGAGGCGCTCGCCCCGCACGCTCATCGGCAGGTGGGTCGCGTCGCCGTCCCGGACGGTCCGCTGCGCGGCGAACGCGTGCCCGGCCGCCGTGTTGTCGACCGGCACGTCGTCGTCCGCCTCGCCCGCTTCCGCGCGGACCAGATGGGTCTGCCGGTAGTCGATGAGGAGCACGTCCACGCCGGCGGCGCCCGCGTGCCGTTCCAGCAGCCGGGTCGCCACCTCGATCAGCTCGTGCGGCGGGGCCGCCCAAAGCGCCTGCTCGATCGCGGTGAGGCGATCGTCTTCCGCGGGTCGACCGTGCATCGCAATCCTCGCCGGGCCGGGAGCCGAGCCGCGGCGCCGCCCGCTGACCCGCAGGTCCCGGGGATGCCGTCGGCGACATCGTATGTAACAGTGGAGGGCATGGTGGACACGTCGGGTGAGAGGACAGCGGAGTCCGCGGTCGCCCTGGACGGCGCGGCCTCCACCCTGATGGACATCTGGTCCCGAGCCCACCATGCCCCGGATGTACCCGTCCCGTCCACGCAACTGCGCGCGCTGTTCGTGCTGGAGCGCGGTCCGGTCAACGTCAGCCACCTGGCGGGCGAGATGGGCGCGCTGGTGTCCTCGGCGAGCCGGCTGTGCGACCGGCTGGAGGCGGCCGGGCTGCTGACCCGCGACCCCGGCCGGGACCGCCGCGAGGTGACCATCCGGCTGAGCGCCGACGGCCGGGCGCTGCTCGACCGGCTCCGGGTGCGGCGGCTGGAGGAGCTCGCCCGCGTGCTGGCGCTGATGCCGGCGTCCGCGCGCGCCGCGCTGCTGTGGGGGCTCATGGAGTTCCACGAGGCGGCCTCCAAGCCGGACGACGGCGAGGGCTCGTTCTCGATGCTCGTCTGAATCATCCCTTTTTAATCTGGTAAGTCGAGACGCTCCGCGAAGCCACTGTGTAATCGTCGATTATCGGCATTTGTATTCGCGTCTCGCGGCACTTTTTCGCCATTCTCGATACGCGCGCTCGCACCACTACTAACATCCCGGCTCATGGCGACCACGATTGCCCCGCGGCATGCCCGCCGCACCGCCGTCGCCGCCGGGCTCCTCACGGCGGCCGCCGCCGCGCTGCTGCTCGGCGGATGCGGCGGCTCGTCAGCGCACGGCACGGCGTCCGCCGGTGAGAAGGGCACCGGTGAGAAGGGCGCCGGCGGTGCGGGCGCCGGCCCGTCCGCCGCCGGAACCGGCAAGGTTCCCGAGGCCACCACGTTCAGCACCGTCCCCGGCGCACCCGAGGACGCCACGCCGGACGGCGTCACCGACGGCCTGGTCGTCCACCCGGCCCGTCCGGCGCCGGTCCTCGACCGTCCGGGCGGCCGCCGCATCGCCACGCTCCCCACCATGGAGCTGGGCGGGCCCACCTGGGTGCCGGTCGTGGAGAGCTCCGGCGACTGGCGGCGCGTGCTGCTGCCGAGCCGTCCCAACCGGGCGAGCGGCTGGATCCCGGGCGCCGGGCTGCGCACCGCGCACACGCCCTACACCGTCCGGGTCGAGCTCGCGCGACGGCGGCTCACGCTGCTGAAGTCCGGGCGGCCGGCGGGCCGCTGGAAGGTCGCGGTCGGCGGCCCGAAGACCCCGACGCCGCCCGGACGGACGTTCGTCATGGCCACGCTCGCCCCGGCCAAGAAGACGCCGAGCCCGGTCGTCCTGCCACTCGGCACGCACTCGGCGACCCTCGACACCTTCGGCGGCGGGCCGGGCACCGTCGCCCTGCACGGCTGGCCCGACGCCTCCGTGTTCGGCACGGCCGTCACGCACGGCTGCGTGCGGGTGCCCGCGGACGCGCTGAGGGCGCTGTCCCGCGTCCCGCTCGGCTCGCTCGTGTTCATCACGGCCTGACCCAAGACCTTTCAAGAAACGGAGTACGTCCATGCGTTACAGCCATGCCGTCAAGCGCCTCGCCACCGTCGGCCTGCTCACCGGCGGCCTCGCCGCCGCCGGCCTGCCGGCCCTCGCCGCCGCCGCTCCCGTCGCCGCTCCCGCGGGCGAGGGGTCCGCGTACGGGCTGGCGGTCAGCGGGCCGCTCCCCGTCCCGCCGGTGCCCGCCGTGTCGTCCACCACGGGCAAGGTCAGCAAGAGCCTCCTGCGGGAGGACCGCACCAAGCTGGTCAAGGCGTCCGCGCTGGACGTCACCGCGTCCCCGGCCCGCGCGGACTCGTCGGTCGCGCGGCTCGCCGTCCCGGACGCGAAGCTCGGGGCGAACGCCGTGTCCGCCAGGTGCGTCGACGGCCGCGGCTCGGCCCACCTGACGAAAGCCGTCCTCGCCGGGAGGCGGCTGGACGCCTCCCCGCCGCCGAACACCACGATCCCCGTCGACGTGGACGGCCTCGGCCGCACGGCGCTCACCCTGAACAAGCAGCAGCGCACCGCGGACGGGCGGCTCGCCGTCACCGCGATGGAGCTGATGCTGCCCGGCGGCAAGGGCGCGATCAGGGTCGCGTCCGCCACCTGCGGCCGCGGCGCGGCGCCGCGGGGCCCGGTCGAGGCGCCCGCGCCGACCCCGGTCGAGCACGACCTGCCCGTCACCGGCTGACCCGCCGCGCACCGGTCCGGCGGGCGTCCGCCCGCCGGGCCGTCAGCCCGCCAGCGACTTCTCGAAATGCACGATCGCGCCGCCGCGGTGGGCGCGATCGGCGATGGTCAGTTCCTCCGTGAACGCCCGCATCAACTGGAGCCCCCGGCCGTGCTCGGCCAGCGGCGGCGCCTGCGCGGCCCCCCAGCCGCGCTCGCCGTCCGCCTGTTCCGCGTCCGTGCCCCCGTCGATCACCTCCACGACGCATCTCGCCCCGTCCATCCGCGCCCGGACCTCGTACTCCTTTCCGGCCGCGGCGTGCTGGATGACGTTCGCGCACGCTTCTCCGAGAGCGAGCGCGATATCGGCACGGATGTCGGAACCCACGCCGAGACCGCGGAGAGATGCGTCGAGCGTGTGCCTCACCAGCGGAGCGCTCTCGGCGTTCCTCGGCAGGGTCATTTCGAGAACGACCTCCATGCCAATCGCCTCCGTTCCCTCTAGCAGCCAGATTTCCCAACCACCACTCCGGGAAACTCCAGGCGCTGGAAAAACGCGACCATAGGCGTCGGCCGCATATTCCGGGAAACGTTCGCGACCGGGGCCGGGTCTACCCGTCGGCGCGTCCGGCGAGCTTTCGCTCGGCGGCGATCTGCTCCGCGTCCAGGCCCTGGTAGTCGCTGCGCCGGTGCTGCTCCGCCTGGTCGTCGATCCACCGGCCGTGGGCCTCCCAGGCGGCCTGCTTGCTGACGCCGAGCGCCGCCCCGATCTGCGCCCACGACGCACCGGCCCGCCGCGCCGACCGGACGGCGAGCTGCCGCCCGTACACCGCCTTCCGGGCGATGACCTCGCCGAGCGCGAGGAGCTCCAGCACCTCCCCGCGCCCGAGCGGCGCCTCCCCGACCGCGTCCCGCACCCACAGCTCGTCGTAGCGCGCGGACGCGCTCGTCAGCGTGATGTCCTGCTCGATTCCCTCTGGTGTGACCATGGTCCGAGTGTGCGCGTCAAGACGTCCTGACGTCAAGTGCCCCTGACGCTAGATCTCGAGGACGCGCGCCTTCCCGACCCGGCCGCCGGACAATCCGGCGTCGAGGTCGTCCAGGCCGTGCGGTCTCACTCCGGCCATCTGGAACATCAGCCCCTCGGCGAGCTTGGTGATCTTCAACGTCTTCCCCCCCTCGCGTACGCGGCCGGCGCCGGGCCTTCCGAGCAGAGACCTGCGGGTGAGGCTCACCCGATCCTTCGCAGGATCCGGCGCGCGGTGCTCTGGATGTGCACCTCGTCCGGACCGTCGTAGATGCGGGCCTCGCGCGCGTGCCGGTACATGCGGGAGAGCGGGGTGTCGTCGGTGAGGCCCGCGGCGCCGTGGACCTGGATGGCGCGGTCGACGACGTTGTGCAGCATCCGCGCGCCGACGACCTTGATCGCGCCGATCTCGACGCGCGCCTGGCTCCCCGCGTCGATCTGCTCGGCGGCCTGCAGGGTGAGCAGGCGGGACGCCTGGATCTCGGTGTAGGAGTCGAACACGTGCTGCTGCATCAGCTGCTTCGCCGAGAGCGGTTCTCCGAACGCGACGCGGGTGCCCAAGCGGGCGCACATCAGCTCGAAGGCCCGCTGCGCCTGGCCCAGCCAGCGCATGCAGTGGAAGATGCGGCCGGGGCCGAGGCGGTCCTGGGCGATGACGAACCCGTGCCCGCGCGGGCCGAGCAGGTGGTCGGCCGGGACGCGGACGTCGTCGTAGTCGACCTCGTAGTGCCCGCCGTTGATGCCGAGGACGGGCGTCTCCCGGACGATCCGGTACCCCGGCGTGTCCGTCGGCACGACGATCATGCTGAAGGCGCTGTGCGGGGCCGTCCCCTCGGGCTCGGTGCGGCACATGACCGTCGTGTAGGCGGCCTGGGCCGCGCCCGTGGTGAACCACTTGCGGCCGTTGATGACCCAGTGGTCGCCGTCCAGGACGGCCGTCGTCCGGAGCTGTGTCGGGTCGGAGCTGGCCTGGTCCGGTTCGGTCATGGCGAAGCTGGGGGAGATCTCGCCGGCGACCAGCGGGGCCAGGTAGCGCTCACGCCAGCCGGGGCTCGCGTACTTGTGCAGCATGAGGGAGTCCTGGAGCGTGAACGTCCCGAGGACGAGCTGCCCCCATTCGCTGCGTCCCTGCACCTCGTTGACGTAGACGTAGTCGAGGAAGGGCATGCCGCCGCCGCCCAGCTCCTTCGGGTGGCCGAGCGCCCAGAGCCCCTCCGCCTTGGCCTGCTCGCGGAGTTCCCGGAGCTTGCCGGCGTCGCCGGCGTTGAGCGCGGGCTCCGCCGGTTCGACGCGTTCGGTCATGAAGGCGTGCACGGCGTCCCGGACGTCCCGGACCCGGTCGGGCACGGGGAACAGCATCAGCGCTCCCCGGTCAGGTCGGCCGCGATGTCGCGGCTGCCGTAGCCCTCGGGCGCCGCGACCTCGACGATCGGCTCGGGCCGGTCGTCGAACTCCAGGCGCAGCGCCCGCGACATCACCGCGTGCATGTCGTACATGCAGGTGATGTAGGTGAGCTGCAGGATCTCCTTGTCGGAGAGGTGCTCCTTCAGGATGTCGAAGACCGCGTCGGGCGTCCGGCCGCCGTCCAGGACGAGGCAGTCGGTGTAGGCGAGGACGGCCCGCTCCAGCGGCGAGTAGCACTCGGCCGTCTGCCAGTGCGGGATCGACTGGATCTTCTCTTCCTCCATGCCGAGCGCCCGCATCTGCTTGCAGTGCTGCGAGAACACGAACTGGCTGCCGCGCGCCCAGCCCGCCCGGCACTGGCCGAGTTCCCGCAGGACGGGGTCGAGGTCGGCGTTCCGGTACAGCGCGAAGCCCTTGACGGCGTGCCCGAACACGTCGGGGGACTGGGCGAACACCGTCCACCAGTCGCCCGGCGAGCCGGTCGCCGTGCCGTGGTCGACGGCCGGGTCGCGGTCGGGCGCGAACAGGTGGTCGTAGAAGAAGAGGATGCGCTCGTCGGTGACCTCGGCGCGGGGTACCTCACGCAGTCGCGGCATGCTTGTCCTTAGAGACGGTTCGGTCGGCGGCGGTCTTGGGTTCGTGGGAGACGTCGGACTCGTCGAACGTCCTAGTCCAGCAGGCGAATTCGAGCAGGATTCCGTCGGGGTCCTGGAAGTAGAAGGAGCGGACGAACACGCCCTCGTCCACGTCGCGGGAGAGGCCCATCGGGCTGTCGTCGTGGTTCAGGATGGGGCTGACGGTGACGCCCTTCTCCTTGAGCCGCTTCCGGTACTCCTCGAACTTCTCGACCGGGACGTGGAACGCGACGTGGTTCATCGACCCGACCGCGCTGAGCAGTTCGCCCTGCTCGGGACGGCCGGCCGGGGCGGAGATCCCGGGGACGGGGTCCGGCGCGTCCGGGAACCAGAAGAACGCGACGCAGTCGCCGCCGCCGCAGTCGAAGAAGAAGTGCTGCCCCATTCCGGCGGGCAGGTCCAGCGTCTTGATGAGCGGCATGCCGAGGACGCCGGAGTAGAAGTCGATGGTGCGTTTCATGTCGGAGCAGACCAACGCCAGGTGGTTGATTCCGCCGAGTTCGAATTCGGTGTTCACGGGACCGGTGTTCACGGGACCTCCTTGAATCGGGAGCGAAGCTCGCGCGCCGCGTACTCGACGACGTCGTTGATCAGCAGGAACGGTCCGCCATCGCGCCTCTCCGGAGTTGACTTGACAGTCATATCAACTTACTCGATGCTCGGATACTGTTCCTGCGGGCAGCGGATTGTCAACACCCCGGGCGAGAGGAATCACGGAGATGCGGGATGAGCCCGGCGTGCAGCCGCTCACCGAACGCGGCGCCCGGACCAGGGAGCGTCTCCTCGCCGCGGCCCGCGAGGTCTTCGAGGAACGCGGCTTCCTGGAGACGCGCGTCGCGCACATCACCCGGCACGCCCGCGTCGCCTACGGGTCCTTCTACACGTACTTCCCGTCGAAGGAAGCGGTGTTCCTGGAGGTCGCCGACCGGCTCTTCGCGGACATGACCGACCACGACCTCGTCCCGTCCGCCGGGCCGGAGCCGGCCGCGCGCGTCCGCCGCGCCAACCGCGCCTACTACGAGGCGTACAGGCGCAACGCGAAGATGATGGCGATCATCGAGCAGGTCGCGACGTTCAACGCCGAGTTCCAGGAGTTGCGGCGCAAGCACCGGGCCGCCTCGGCGGAGCGCTCCGCGAAGGCGATCGCGCGCTGGCAGCGCGAGGGGCTCGTCCCATCCGACATCGACGCCGAGATGGCCGCCCGCGTGCTCGCCTCGATGGTGGACCGCTCCCTGTACCTGTGGCTCGTCCAGGGCAACGACCCCCCGGGTACCGAGCGGCTTCTGGAGACCCTGGACACTCTTACCGTCCGAGCCCTCGGCCTGCCGTCCTGACGAAGGAGTCCCGTGGAACTCGCCGACCGTTTCATGACCGCCATCACCTCGGGTGACGTCGACACCCTCCGCGATGTCGCCGCCGCCCGGCGCGCGGCCCGCGCGTGAGCGCCGTGGAGGCCGCGCTCGCGGCCCGCCTCGACGCGGAGATCACCGGCCTGCGCCGCCTCTCCGGCGGCGCGAGCCGCGAGACCTGGTCGTTCGACGCCGACGGCCGCGCCCTGATCCTGCGCCGCGACCCGCCCGGCTTCCCCGACCCGGCCGCGATGGGCCGCGAGGCGGGCCTGCTGGCCTCGGCCGCCGCGGCCGGCGTCCCCGTCCCCGCGCTGGCGGGCCACGGCGACGACCTGGCCGGCGCGCCCTATCTGATCATGGAGCGGCTGCCGGGCGAGACGATCCCCCGCCGCCTGCTGCGCGACGAGCGCTTCGCCGCCGTCCGCCCCGGCCTGGCGCGCGAGTTCGGCGCCATCCTGGCCCGCCTGCACACCATGGCGCCCGTCCCGGACCTGCCCGACGCCGATCCCCTCGACGCCCTCACCGAGTACTACGCGAACTTCGAGGCCCGCCCCTCCGTCGAGCTGGCGCTCCGCTGGCTGGACGACCACCGCCCGCCCGCCTCGGGCCGCCGGACGGTCGTCCACGGCGACTTCCGCAACGGCAACCTGATGATCGACGAAACCGGCGTCCGCGGCGTCCTCGACTGGGAGCTGACCCACCTCGGCGACCCGGCCGAAGACCTGGGCTGGCTCTGCACCAAGGCATGGCGCTTCGGCTCCCCGCACCCCGTGGGCGGCTTCGGCTCCCGCGAGGACCTCCTCGCCGGCTACGCCGACGCGGGCGGCACCCCGCCCACCCCGGAGGAACTCCACTGGTGGGAGGTCTACGGGACGCTCCGCTGGCTGATCCTGTGCCGCCACCAGGCCGAGCGCTACCTGACCGGCACCGACCTGTCGATCGAGTACGCCGTCCTGGGCCGCAGGGTCTGTGAGCAGGAACACGACCTTCTTCTGGCCTTGGGCCTGACCGAACCCATGACCGTCCGAGACCCGCTGGAGGAGTCCGAGCCGGCCGACGCGTCCCCGCACGACCCCCCGGACGCCGCGACCCTCATCGACGCTGTGGGCGCCTTCCTCGTCCAGGCCGACCAACCTGACGACCGACTGCGCTTCCACGCCCGTGTAGCCGCCTCGGCGCTCCGCATAGCCCGCCGGGAAATGCTCCTGGGTGCCGCCCACAAGGCCGCGCACGAGCGACGCCTGCGCGAGCTGGACTGCGCGTCGGACGCCGACCTGTCCAAGGCCATCCGCGAGGGCGCCCTGGACGACCGCATGGACGAGGTGACCGCGGCGGTCCGCGCCTCGGTGGTCGACAAGGTGACCGTCGCCAACCCGCGCCACCTCGCCCTCCCCACCGGCTGACCGCGGCGGGGGACGCTCAGGTGAGCGGGTACTTCATGCCCATGTGGGAGGGGCGGAAGCCGATCTTCTGGTAGAAGCGGATCGCGTCGGGACGCTGGCGGTCGGTGGTGAGCTGCACGACGCGGCAGCCGCGGGCGCGGGCCTGGTCGATGGCCCAGGTGATCATGAGCTGGCCGACGCCGCGGCCGCGCTGCTCGGCGGCGATGCGGACGCCCTCGATCTGGGCGCGCTCGCCGCCGGTGTAGGTGAGCCCGGGGATGTAGGTGAGCTGGAGGGTGCCGGCGAGCTCGCCGCCGGCCTCCGCGACGATGACGGCGTTGTTCGGGTCCTTCTCGATCGCGGCGAAGGCGGTGAAGTAGGCCTCCGGGATCTCCTCCCCGGGTGTTTCGCGGGTCGACCCGAGGGGATCGTCGGCGAGGAGCCGGACGATCTGCGGGAGATCGGCCGCCGTAGCCTCGCGGAAGGTCACTTCTTGATCACGCTGCACACCTCACAGGTTATCCGGACGCTAAGTTGCAACGTTCACGCATGTCTTGTAGTACTACGGGTTGTAGTACTACGTTGAGTGGAGACCACCCCCGCCGACCGGAGCCCAACGGTGGTCTCGTCGCGGCGCAGGGAGAAGCCAATGCACAGCAACGAGAACAACGAGAACGAGGAGCACTGGACCGACCACGCCATCTGCCGCGGGGCCGATCCCGACCTGTTCTTCCCGATCGGCTACTCGGCGGAGGTGCTCCAGGAGCAGCAGGACGCCGCCAAGGCGATCTGCGCGAACTGCCCCGTGATCGCCGACTGCCTCACCTGGGCGCTGAAGGTGGGCGAGCCCGACGGCATCTGGGGCGGGACGACCCCGGAGGAGCGCCGCTACCTGCGCCGCACGGCCGACGCGCCCGCCCGCAAGCCGCTGCCCGTCATCGTGGTGCGCGGCGACGCGTCCGAGTCGGAGCACGCCTCCGCCGCCTGAGCCGCCTGAGCCACGTGGCAGCTGCTTAGCAGCCGCCCGCCGGCCGCTCAGGGGAGCAGGGCCACCTTGCCCACGACCCGGCGGTTCAGCAGGTCGTCCAGCACCTCGGCCACCGACGCCAGGGGCGCCGTGCGGGGCGGCACCGGGCTGAGGTCGCCCTTCGCGACCATCGCGAGAAGTTCCTCCAGCTGGGCGCGCTGGTCGACCGGGTTCCGCAGCGACCAGGCGCCCCAGTCGACGCCCACGACCGCGCGGTTGCGCAGCAGGACCTGGTTCAGCGGGAGGCACGGGATGTCCCCGGACGCGAACCCGATCACCACATAGCGGCCCAGCTCGCGCAGAGAGCGCAGCGCGGGCTCCGCGAGCGCTCCCCCGACCGGGTCGTAGACGAGGTCCACTCCGCCGTCCGACCAGGCGCGGGCCGCCGCCTTGAGGTCCTCGCCGCTGCCGACGGCCGCGTCGGCGCCGGCCTCGCGGGCGGCCTCCTGCTTCTCCGGCGTCGACGCCGCCGCGAGGACGCGGGCGCCCAGCGCCTTCGCGACCTGGACCGCCGCCAGGCCCACCCCGCCGCCCGCGCCCAGGACGAGCACCGTTTCGCCCGCCCGCAGGTTCGCGCGGTCGCGGAGGGAGAACAGGGCCGTGCAGTAGCTCTGCGTGAACGTGGCGGCACGGGCGAAGTCCAGCTCGTCCGGGATGGGGACGGCGGAGGCGGCGGGTACGGCGACGCGGCCCGCGAAGCCGCCGAGGCCGCACATCGCGAGGACGCGTTCGCCGGACGGGAGCGTCCCGGCCACCTCGCCCCCCGGGATGAACGGCACCGGCGGCTTGATCTGGTACCGGCCCTGGACGAAGAGGGCGTCGACGTAGTTGACCCCCGCGGCCTCCACGGTGATCAGCACCTGGCCGGGCCCGGCGGTGGGCGGGGCGGTGTCCCTGACGACGACCGAGCCGAGTTCTTCACAGATCGCTGCACGCATTCGCCCACTATGCCGGAAGGGCCCGATGGCACCTTCCGGACGCCCCCGTCGTTGACGGTTCAGGGACGTCCAGACTTACGGTGGAGAACATGAGCTACACCCCCGACGGGCAGCGTTCCGATGAGCTCGCGAAGCACGGCGTCCGCGCGCTGTCGTCGCTGATCCTCATCATCTCGGTGACCGCCGTGATGTGGGTCCTGGAGGCGTTCGACTACACGACGAACGGATGGCTCGACCGGTTCGGGATCCAGCCGCGCGACGTCGACGACCTGCCCGACATCTTCACCGCCCCGTTCATGCACGCTGGGTTCGGGCACCTGATGGCCAACACGCTGCCGTTCCTCATCCTGGGGTTCATCGCGGCGGCGCGCGGCATCGGCAAGTTCCTCGCCGCCAGCCTGATCATCATCGTGGTCGGCGGGCTCGGGGTGTGGTTCCTCAGCTCGGCGAACACGCTCGGGTCCAGCATCCTGATCTTCGGGTTCTTCGGCTACCTCGTCGGCCGCGGGATCTTCGAGCGGCGGCTGCTCGACATCGGCATCGCGGTCGCCGTCGTCGCCGTCTACGGGACGATGATCTTCGGCGTGATCCCCGGCGACCCCGGCATCTCGTGGCAGGGCCACCTGTTCGGGCTGATCGGCGGCGTCCTCGCGTCCTGGTTCCTGCGCCGCGGCTGAGCCCGAGTGCGCCCGGACGGGGCGGGTAGCCCGGTCACATGGCCGAGACGATCGCAGGCGTCACCGTCCCCGACACCCCGCTGGTCCGGGACGTCACCGAATACATCCGCGACACCGAGGACGACCTCCTCTACCACCATTCGCGCCGCGTGTTCCTCCTCGGCGCGCTCCAGGGCCGGGCCCAGGGGCTGAGCCCCGACCTGGAACTCCTCTACACGGGATCGATGTTCCACGACATCGGCCTGACCGCCGGCTACCGGACGTCGCAACTGCGATTCGAGGTGGACGGCGCCCATGCCGCGCGCGACTTCCTCCTGCGGCGCGGCTACAGCGAAGCCGACGCGCGTACCGTGTGGCTCGGCATCGCCCTGCACACCACGCCGGGCGTCCCCGAGTTCCTCGACCCCGAGATCGCGCTCCTGAACGCGGGCGTGGCGACCGACGTCCTGGGGGTCGGCTACCACGACATGACCGACGAGCAGCGCGACGCGGTGACGGCCGCGCATCCGCGCCCGGACTTCAAGAAGCGCATCCTCCGCGCGTTCACCGACGGCAACGCCCACCGGCCGCGGACGACGTTCGGCAACATGAACGCCGACGTCCTCCAGCACTACATGGACGGGTTCGAGCGCGACGACTTCGTCCAGATCATCCTCGACAACCCGTGGCCGGAGTGAGCGCCGGGCGGCGGAGCTAGTTCGGCCGGACGGTGACGTCCGAGACGACGGCGTCGCGCGGGGTCTCCAGCGCCGCCACGAGCACGCGGGCCACGGTCGCGGGGGCGGCGAAGTCGTCCTCGGCGTAGGGGTGGCCCTCCTGGGCGCGCACGCTGCGCTGCATCTCCGTGGCCGTCCTGCCGGGGTAGACCGTGGTGACGCGAACGGACCTCTCCTCGGCGCGCAGCGAGTCGGCGAGCGCGCGCAGCCCGAACTTGCTCGCCGCGTACGCCGACCATTCGGGGTTCGCGCGCAGCCCGGCGGTCGAGTTCACGAAGACGACGTGGCCTTCGGCGGCGCGCAGCGCGGGCAGCAGCAGGCGGGTCAGCTCCGCCGCCGACACCAGGTTCACCGACAGGTGCTCCATCCACTCGTCGGCCTCCAATTGGGCGACCGGCGACAGGTGCACCATCCCCGCCGCGTGGACGACGCCGTCCAGCCGGGCCGGGATCCCCGCCATCGCGAGGGACGCCTCGATGCGGCGCGGCTCGGTGAGGTCGAGCGGGATCGCGGTGACGGACGCGGTGCGCGGCGGCGAGGTGACCGCCCCCGGGTTGATGACCTGGGTGGCGGCGTGCGCGCCGGTCCTCAGCGTCGTGGCCAGCGTGTCGAGGCGCTCCTGGGAGCGCCCGGTGAGGATCAGGTCGTGCCCGCGTTCACGCAGCAGCTCGGCGACCGCCGTGCCGATGCCGCCCGTCGCCCCCGTGATCAGATACGTGCCCATGAAGTCCCATTCTCGTGGATCCCTACCCGGGTGGACGCCCCGGGCGGCGCGTTAGTTCGGTCGCAGCACGCGCGTGGCCCCGGCGATCAGCGCCGTGACCAGCACCCAGCCCGTGGTGACGAGCCCGTACGCCACCCAGCGCGACCAGTTCACCGCGTCGTAGGACAGCTGCTGCCCGAACGTGTCGAGCGGGATCAGCAGGTCGAGCGTGTAGATCAGCGAATGGAAGGCGGGCAGCTCGTCCCGCGGCTTGATCGGCTGCGGGTGCTCGATGGAGAACACCGTCGTCCCGATGGCCAGCAGGGACGCGAACCAGGCGAACGCCAGCCACGGCCGGTAGCCGAACCCGACCGTCCAGTCCAGGAGGTGATTCCACGCCTTGCCGACCGGGTTCAGCCCGCGCCGCCGCGCCCTCATCTTGGCCAGCTGCACCTTCCGGGCCAGGTCGTCGTGCCCGATGCCGTGGTACCAGGCGGCGAGCTGCTCGTACGGCTGGAGGTGGAACTCCTTGTCCCGCGACACCCAGCTGAGCCGGTCCTTGAACTCGGCCCCGCGCAGCGTCTGGTACGTCATGCCGTTCAGGTACAGCTCGTCCGGCCAGACGGACGGATGGTCCATGAGCAGGTCGATCCGGGAGTACGACAGCGACACCCGGCCCTGGATCTTCTCCTCCGGCCACAGGAGCAGCTCGTCGGCCTGGATGTGGCTGGCGTGCAGCGCCATCCGCGCCGGGTCGGTGGAGTCCAGGCGCGCCCGGCTGAACGACAGGAGGCCGTTGAAGCGGGCGCTGCGCAGCCGGACGGTGCCGAGCGCGGTGAAGCCGTTGCTGAACTCGGCGGTGTCCTCGACGACCATGCTCTGCGCGTCCAGCGCGATCCGGCCGGGGTTGGACAGGACGGTGCGCTCCATGAACAGGCCGCCGTTCATCCGCGCGCCGACGAACCGGACGCCGCCGGTGATCTCGGCGTCCCGGATGAAGGCGCCGACGTCCACGACGAGCCCGCCGCTGAAGATCGCCCACTGGGTCGGGTCGGTCACCGTGATGCGCGTGCCGTTCATCCGCAGGCCGCCGCCGAGCTGCGCCCTCGCCAGCCGCACCGAGCCGTCGATCCGCGATCCGGACAGGCTCAGGTAGCCGTCGACGCGGAGCCCGCCGCCGTCGAAGCCCGGCATCCGGCAGCCGGCGAACCGCAGCTGCCGGGTCTCGGCGTTGGAGAAGTCCGGTTCCCGGACCAGCCGGCAGTCCTCCAGCCGCAGCTCGTGCTCGACGGTGCCGCCGGTGATGTCCATCTGCCCGGTGATGTAGGCGCCGCGCAGCCGGACGGCCGCGACCGCGCCGGGGCGGGTGTCGCCGGCGCCGAGCAGCAGCCGGGTGATGATGTCGGCGCGGACGATGCGGTCGGGGTCGGGGCCGGCGGGCAGGCCGTCGCCGAGGACGACGGATGCGCCGGTGGGGAACGCGGCCCAGAGGCGCCGTTCCGCGTCGTTCAGTCCGGGGGGCTGGGGCACGGAACCTCTTTCTACGCGGAGATCCCCTCCGCGATCAACTTCGCGGAGGGGATCTCTCGTGGGTGCCTGGAAGTCGTGGACGTCCCGGCGCGAGCGTCTAGAAGAAGCCCCGGCGGCGCCCGGCGTCCTGCAGGAAGCCGTCGAGCTGCTGCTCCCAGTTGGTGTGCTCGACGCTCGCGTAGTCGACGGTGAAGCG
The DNA here is from genome assembly GCF_041463655.1 of Actinomadura monticuli. Lineage (NCBI taxonomy): Bacteria > Bacillati > Actinomycetota > Actinomycetes > Streptosporangiales > Thermomonosporaceae > Actinomadura > Actinomadura monticuli. The sequence goes on along the minus strand of NZ_JAXCEI010000009.1, from coordinate 25,987 downwards.
GCTGAACGCGTCGTGCCCCTCGGTGAACACGCCGCCGCGCTTGTCGAGTTCCAGCACGACCTCCATGGAGTGCGGGTTCGACACGAACGTCACTTCGAGCTGCTTGATGCCGCGCGCGTACTGGCCGGGCGGGTAGAACTCGATCTCCTGGTAGAAGGGCAGCTCCTGGTGGACGCCCCAGATGCGCCCCTTCTCGCAGTCGGCGTTGCGGAACTGGAAGCCGAGGTTGGAGAAGGCGACGAGGATGCGCTCCTGCGCGGGCAGCGGGTGGACGGCGATCGGGTCGAGGTCGCCCGGGTCGAGCGCTCCCGCGACCTCCAGTTCCGTCGCGATCCCCACGGTGGTGCCGTGCAGCGCGCGCCCGTACATGTGGGTGAGCGGCGCCTCCCACGGGATGGGCATCTGGAAGGGGACGCTGTGGCGCGCGCCCTCCTGGAGGCTGAAGCCGCCGGCCACGGGCATCTTCGAGTACTCGAGGTTCTGGGTGTACTCGTTGTCGCCGGACTCGACCTCGACCCTGGTGCGCAGGGCGAGGTTCACCGACTTGATGTCGGAGTTGTACTGGCCGCCGATGATGGTGACCTCGCCCGTCACGACCCCGCCGGGCCTCGTGTTGGGATCGTGCAGGATCGTTTCGATGGACGGACCGCCGATGCCCGCCATTTGCCGCAGCTTCTTGAAGACCAAGACCGGTCCCCTCCCGTGTTCGAGCACTCCCCGCGCTCTGTCGTCCCATAGACGCTGTTACGGGAGATTACGTTCCGGCAAAGAGCCGTGACCTGCGAACCGCCGGGTTCCGTGGCCGCCTGCGGCCATTTCTCAGTGCCCGCCCCCGGCGAGGTTCAGCCCGACGACCCCGAGGATGATCAGCACGAGGGCGCCGACCTTGACGGCGGAGACCTGGTCGCCCATGACCAGCATGCCGAGCACGGCCGTCCCGACCGCGCCGATGCCGACCCAGACGGCGTAGGCGGTGCCGACGTCGAGGTTCTTCAACGCGAGGCTGAGGAGGCCGAAGCTGGTCACGGCGAACACCAGGAATCCGGCGGACGGCAGCGGTTCGGTGAAGCCCTTGCTGCCCTTCAGGCAGAGGGCCATCGCGACCTCGAAGAGGCCGGCGACGATGACGAGGATCCAGGCCATGATCGCGCTCCCGGTGCGAGACGACGGTGGTCACGCGTCGTCTTCGCATTCCGGGTACGACGCACCTCGTCCGGGAGGGCACGGGCCCTCGTCATCGTCAACGGCCCCTTGCGGCGGGCTATTCCGGGCTAGGAGCGGCCCAGCGCGCGGTACTCCCAGCCGGCGGCGCGCCATTGCGCGGCGTCGAGCGCGTGCCGCCCGTCCACGATCCGCTTGTGCCTGACGACCCCGGCCAGCGCCGCCGGGTCGACCTCCCGGAAGTCGGACCATTCGGTCAGCAGGACGACGACGTCCGCGTCCTGCGCGACGTCGAACGCGCTCTCGCCGTACCGCAGCTCGGGGAACGCGCGGCGCGCGTTGCCGAGCGCGGCCGGGTCGTAGACGCGGACGTCCGCGCCGAGGTCGTTCATCGTGTGCGCGACGTCCAGCGCGGGCGCGTCCCGGATGTCGTCGGAGTTGGGCTTGAACGCCGCGCCCCACGCGGCGATCCGCCGGCCGGTGAAGTCGCCGCCGAGCAGCTCCCGGACGAGGTCGACGGTGCGGGCGCGGCGGCGCCGGTTGATGTCGTCGACGTGCCGCAGGAACGACACGGCCTGCCCGACGCCGATCTCCTCGGCGCGGTGCGCGAACGCGCGGATGTCCTTGGGCAGGCAGCCGCCGCCGAAGCCGAGCCCCGGTTTGAGGAACCTGCCGCCGATGCGGTCGTCCAGCGCGAGGGAGTCGGCGAGGTCCTTGACGTCGGCGCCGACCGCCTCGCAGACCTCCGCCATCGCGTTGATGTAGGAGATCTTGGTGGCGAGGAACGAGTTGGCGGCGACCTTGACCAGCTCGGCGGTGGCGAGGTCGGTCCGGATGACCGGGGTGCCGAGGTCGAGGACGGGCTTGAACGCCGCCCGCAGCCGCTCGTCCGCCCAGTCGGAGGTGACGCCGAACACCATCCGGTCGGGGCGCATGGTGTCGTCGACGGCGAAGCCCTCGCGCAGGAACTCGGGGTTCCAGGCCAGCTCGACCTCTTTCCCGGCGGGCGCCAGCTCCTGGACGAGGCCGGTGAGCAGCGCGGCCGTCCCGACCGGCACCGTGGACTTGCCGACCACAAGGGCGCGGCGGCGCAGGTGCGGGGCGAGGGAGCGGACGGCGGCGTCGAGGTAGCTCAGGTCGGCGGCGTCCGAACCGGCCTGCTGCGGAGTACCCACGCAGAGGAAGTGGACGTCGCCGAACGTGCCCGCCTCCTCGAACGAGGTGGTGAACCGGAGCCGGCCCGAGTCGAGCGCCTTGGTGAGCAGCTCGGGCAGTCCGGGCTCGAAGATCGGGACTTCGCCGGACGCCAACCGGTCGATCTTGTCCTGGTCGACGTCCACGCCGAGGACCTCGTAGCCCAGCACCGCCATGCAGATGGCGTGCGTGGCGCCGAGGTAGCCGGTCCCGATGACGGTCAGCCTCGGGGTCTCGGGCTCCTCCTGGTTCATGCGCACCTCCTCGTGCCTCACGATGGTCAAGCCCCCGCCCGATCTTCCCACCACCCTCCGGCGACCCGGCGCAGGGTCCGGCGCGGGTGCGGCGCGGCCCGCCGGACACCGGCCCGACCTTGTGAGTTGCGTCATGGAGAGCACGCCGCCGTGGTATCGATGTGGGCGTTCTCCCAATCCGTCCGGTTCGAGTGGTTGCCACTGGTTACCAACGGGTAGCATGATGTTGAGTTACTGATGAGTACGCTGCGGGGCCCGTCGGCCGCCGCCGGACCAGACGGAGTCTCGAATGGGGCACTACAAGAGCAACCTCCGGGACCTGGAGTTCAACCTCTTCGAGGTGTTCAGGCGCCAGGACCTCCTCGGCAGCGGCCCGTACGCGGATCTGGACGAGGACACCGTCCGCAGCATCCTCGACGAGGTGAACCGGCTGGCCGAGGGCCCGATCGCCGAGTCGTTCGAGGACGCCGACCGCCACCCGCCGAAGTTCGACCCGGCCGCCGGCACCGTCGAGATGCCGGAGAGCTTCAAGAAGTCCTACAAGGCGTGGATGGACGCCGAGTGGTACCGGCTCGACCTCGTCCCCGAGTTCGGCGGCAGCGGCGCGCCCCGCTCGCTGACGTGGGCCGTCGCCGAGCAGGTGCTGGGCGCCAACCCGGCCGTCTACATGTTCTCCTCCGGCCCCGGCTTCGCCCAGATCCTCTGGCACATCGGCACGCCCGAGCAGAAGAAGTTCGCCGAGCTGGCCCTTGAGCGTCAGTGGGGCGCCACGATGGTGCTGACCGAGCCGGACGCGGGCTCCGACGTCGGCGCCGGGCGCGCCAAGGCCGTCCAGCAGCCGGACGGCACCTGGCACATCGAGGGCGTCAAGCGCTTCATCACCTCGGCCGAGCACGACATGGCCGAGAACATCTTCCACCTGGTGCTGGCCCGTCCCGAGGGCGCGGGCCCCGGCACCAAGGGCCTGTCGATGTTCCTCGTGCCGAAGTACCTGGTGGACGTCGAGACCGGCGAGCTGGGCGACCGCAACGGCGCCTACGTGACGAACGTCGAGAAGAAGATGGGCCTCAAGGTCTCCACGACCTGCGAGCTCACCCTCGGCGAGAAGCACCCCGCCGTCGGCTACCTGGTCGGCGACGTGCACGAGGGCATCAAGCAGATGTTCCTCGTCATCGAGTACGCCCGGATGATGGTCGGCACCAAGGCCATCGCGACCCTGTCGACGGGCTACCTGAACGCGCTGGAGTACGCCAAGGAGCGCGTGCAGGGCGCGGACATGACGCAGATGACGGACAAGACCGCCCCGCGCGTCACGATCACCCACCACCCGGACGTCCGGCGCAGCCTCATGACCCAGAAGGCGTACGCCGAGGGCATGCGCGCGCTCGTGCTGCTCACCGCGTCCTACCAGGACGCCGTGCAGATCGCCGAGCACGAGGGCCGTAAGGACGAGCAGGCCGAGAAGATCAACGACCTGCTGCTGCCGATCGTCAAGGGCTTCGGCTCCGAGCGGGCCTACGCGCTGCTCGGCGCCGAGTCGCTGCAGACCCTCGGCGGATCCGGCTTCCTGCAGGACTACCCGATCGAGCAGTACATCCGCGACTCCAAGATCGACACCCTGTACGAGGGCACCACCGCGATCCAGGGCCAGGACCTGTTCTTCCGCAAGATCCTGCGGGACAACGGCGCGGCGCTGAAGGTGATCGCCGGCGAGATCCAGGCGTTCGCCGGGTCCGAGGCCGGCAACGGCCGGCTGAAGAACGAGCGGGCGCTGCTCAGCCGCGCGCTGGACGACGTCCAGGGCATCCTCAACCCGATGATCGGGTGGGCGCTCGGTGCGATGGAGAACCCGAAGGAGCTCTACAAGATCGGGCTCAACTCGTCCCGGCTGCTGCTCGGCCTCGGCGACCTCATCGTCGGCTGGCTGCTGCTCCGCCAGGCCGAGGTGGCGCTGACCGCGCTCGGCGGCGGGGACGTGTCGGACTCCGACAAGGCGTTCTACAACGGCAAGGTCGCGGCGGCGCAGTTCTTCTGCCAGACGGTGCTCCCGCGCCTGGCCTCCGACCGCGCCATCACCGAGGCGACGACCCTGGACGTGATGGACCTGCCCGAAGAGGCGTTCTGACCCTCTGACACGGGCCCCCGCCGGACTCCCGGCGGGGGCCCGTTCACGTCCTGTTCCCTCTCGGGCTTACTGCGCCTAGGCAAGGGCCGCCGCGGTCGGTCAGGGTGCGGACTCCGAGCTCCTGGCCCTTAGGGAAGAATCTCCCGGCAAGGAGACAGTGAGGATTCCCGGCGTGCGCGACAGTGATCTCCCGGCCGGTCCGTCGCCCTTCGCGCGGTGGACGCTGACCGGGTTCTGGGTTTGTGCGGCCTTGCATCTGCTGCTGGTGGCCGTGGACCTCGGGCCATGGGACGCGCTGACCAAGGCGATGCTGTTGCCGCTGCTGGCGGCGTGGGCGGCCGCCTGCGGCGGGTCCCGGGGGCTGCTGGCGGCGCTGCTGCTTTCCTGGGGCGGAGACGTGCTGCTGTCCATCGACGGGATGTTCATCCCCGGGATGGTGTCGTTCGGCGCCGCGCACGCCTGCTACATCGGCTGTTTCGTCCGCCGGGGCGCACTGCGCAGACTGCGGCGCGTTCCGCTGATCCCGCTGCTGTACGGGCTGGGCTGGGCGGCGGGCATCGCGGTGATCTGGCCCGGCCTCGGCTCGATGGGGCCGCCGGTGGTGGCCTACTCGCTGCTGCTGCTGGTCAGTGCGCTGACCGCGCGAGGCTTCAGCGTCCGGGCTGGGACGGGCGGTCTGCTGTTCCTGCTCTCGGACGCCCTCATCGGCGTCGACCTCAGCGACCTGCCGCGGCTGCCGCTGCACGGCGTGATCGTCATGGCCACCTACCTGGCCGCGCAGTACCTGCTGGCCTCGGCCCTGCTCCGCAAGCCACGCCACCCGGGACCTGCCTAGGCCCCGCCCCCGCGAGCACGTTGACCTGCGGCATGTTGTTGTTATCCGGCCTGCCATAACAACAACACGCCGCAGGTCGACGAGCGAGGACGGCGAGAGCCTGGTCGATGTCGTGATCCAGCTCCAGACGACCGGCCGGACGCGCAGAAAGCGGTGGCGCGAACGCTGAGCGGGCGTGCGCCGGCCGGTACCGCCATGCCTTGGGTGCGCAGGTCATCGGAACGCCTCCGGTTGCTCACACAGGGAGGCCCCTGGTGGCTGCGGGACATGACGTTGGCCGATGCCGATGAAACCGAAGTGCTTCGACGGACGCCGGTCGGGTAGCGTGCGGGCCATGTCGGGTCCTGAGTCGGACAAGGTGGGGGCTTTCGGTCACGCCGTCAGCCCCCTGAACGCCTGAGTTCGTAGCCCCGTCGCGCCGCGTTTCCGCGGTGGGACGTGTGTGCCCGTGGGCTGGCAGCGGTGACGAGATGACCTTCTCGTGCTTCTCCTCACCTCGGAGCCTTCGATGCCTCTCCCGCTGTACCTGCTCGCCCTGGCGGTCTTCGCCATGGGCACCTCGGAGTTCATGCTCGCCGGCCTGTTGCCGGACATCGCCTCGGATCTCGACGTCACCGTCGCGACGGCAGGCATCCTCACCTCGGCCTTCGCGATCGGCATGGTCGTCGGCGCCCCGCTGGTGGCCGCGCTCGCCCGCGACTGGCCCAGGCGCTCCAGCCTGCTGGGGTTCGTCCTCGCCTTCGCGGCGGCCCACGCCGTTGGCGCCGTCACCACCAGCTTCCCGGTCCTGTTCGCCACCCGGGTCGTCGCCGCGCTCGCGAACGCCGGGTTCCTCGCCGTCGCCCTGACGGCCGCCGCCACGCTGGTCCCCGCCGACAAGAAGGGACGTGCGCTGGCGGTGCTGCTGTCGGGCACGACGATGGCCACGATCGCCGGGGTTCCCGGCGGGTCCGTACTCGGCGCGTCGTTCGGCTGGCGGGCCACATTCTGGGCCGTCGCCGCTCTCTGCCTGCCCGCGGCTCTCGGCATCCTGAGGGGGATCCCCAGGGGACGCAGGAAGGAAGAGGCGACCGGCGGGCCGGCCCTGCGAGCGGAACTCGCCCAGATCACCAGGCCGCGGCTGATCCTGGTGATGCTGCTCGGCGCACTGGTGAACGCGGCGACGTTCGCAAGCTTCACCTTCCTCGCCCCCGTGGTGACCGACACCGCCGGGCTGGACGAGTTGTGGATCTCTGTCGTCCTGGTGCTCTTCGGCGCCGGTTCCCTCGTCGGCGTCACCGTCGCCGGCCGGCTGTCCGACCAGCGTCCCGGCCTGGTCATCGCAGCCGGTGGTCCGCTGCTGCTCCTCGGCTGGCCCGCCCTGGCGGTGCTGGCCGACGAGCCGGTCGCCCTGCTCACCCTCGTGTTCGTGCAGGGCGCGCTGTCGTTCGCGCTGGGCAGCACACTGATCACGCGGGTCCTCTACGAGGCCGCGGGAGCCCCCACCATGGCCGGCTCGTATGCGACCGCGGCCCTCAACGCGGGCGCCGCCACCGGCCCCCTCATCGCCGCGACCACTCTCAACACCGCGGTCGGGACCCTCGGGCCACTGTGGGTGAGCGGGTTCCTGGTCGCCGCCGCGCTCCTCATCACGTTCCCCGTCCGCACCGTGGTCGCGGGCGGCCGAAGCGCCGAGGTGCTCCGGTGACACACGCGAGCGGCCCTTGAACATCGAGGGACGCCAAAGGCTCGCGAGGCCGGGCTCCAGCGCCCCGCACCACCACCCGAAGCCGACTGCGTTGACCTGCGGCGTGTTGTTCTTATGAGAGCTCCCATAACAACAACACGCCGCAGGTCAACGGGGGTAGCGGCCGCCACTTGGGGGGCCGCGATCCCGGGCAGGTGCGGTAGGTGCTCGGCGTCGCGCGGGCCGCTCCACAGGACGTCGACAGTGGTGCTCCGTGCCAGGTCGGCGCGCTCGACATGCACGGACGACCGCCGCGTGGTGAGTCGCCGCCGGCGGATCGAGCTAGTACTACGGGACGGCTGATCTTTGGGTCGATGGTGCTGAGGTCAGCTGACTTTGGGAGCCAGGTGGTAGGTGCTGCAGATATTGAGCAGGAGAGCGGCCCTGATCTCGAATGACTGGTCTGTGCCGTCAAGCTCCACGTCGACCAGCACTCGATCGTCCCCACCCGCGAAGTGCATCTCGACGCGGGGCTGCCCGTCCAGGACGAAGGTGAACCAGCGGTCGTCCTCGGCATCGGAGCCCTTCAGCCCGGCCGTAAGACCGCTTTCGTCGAGCCGGCACCGCACAAGATCAGCGATCGTCTCGACGAATGGGAGCAGGTTGGCACGCCAAATCCACCCGTGCATCGTGCCGCGCGGCTCAGTCTGCATCCGTACAGGCTAAATGCCAGATACGGCGCTTGCCTTCCCCATGTATTCCGCACTGCCACCCGCAAGCCGCCCCTGCGGCGCGTGCATCTCGGCTGCCAGTGCGCGCCTGTGGCCACGGCTGGTGCCCGCTCTCACTCGCGGGTGTGCTGACCTCTGCTCTTCAACCGCCGGACGCGCTGCGACGCTCCTACTGGACATCCCTGGGCACGGTCGGTGAGCAACGTTCGCGGGTCGGCCAGGGCATGCGACGGGGATCGGGGGACAAGCCGACCCGGAGTGCAGGGCCGGTCGCGGCCCGAACATTGCGCGGACGAACGTCCTGGCCACGCCGTAACGACGGGGAGGCCAGGGTCTGGACGATGACGCCGCACTCACCGCCAGAACCATCGGTTGGCGCGGGCGGCGCAACTGATGGGGCGGCGGTCCAAGGTGAATCAATAGGGTCGCTCCATGAGCATGAAGCTGCTGCCGGTGGAGGGAGCGTTGGTCGACGCCATGATCTCGCTCGCGGACGGGCCGTGGACGCGGCAGGCCGTCGAGCGCGCGTTCGTGGAACGCGGATGGATACGGGCGGACGACGTGGGCACTGTTCGAGTGCCCTGGCAGACCGGTCACGAGGACTGGCCCAAGCTGGACCTGCCGGCGGCTTCCGGATCTGGGGCGGGCGACCCGGACGGGGCCGGCTGGCAACTGGATCTGGGTGCGCCGCCGCCCGATGAGGACTCCGGTGAGGCCGGCGCGGCGGACCACTCGTTCGTGGCGCTTCCGTTCGCGCTGCTGTGGCCGCCGCTCGTCGCCGAAGGTGTCGACGATGATGGGGACGACAACGATGACGAGGACGATCTGGACGAGGACTTCTCGGCCGAGTGGATTCGGTATCCGGATGCCGGGCCAGCCGAGTTCGAGGCCGAATTCCGCCGCGTGCGCGGGCTCGTCGAAGACCGGATCGGTCCGCCTACCCGTACGGTCGGTGACCTGACGGCCGGATGGGTCAGGGAGATTTGGGACCGCGAGACGATGGCGCTCACGCTGTCGATCGAGGACGACATCACGACGTACTCCCACTATGACCACATCGCCCTCGGTGTCTGGTCGGCCGCCGCGGCGGGGAAGGTGGACGGTATCGAGGACGCCTGATCGGCACGGTCGCCGCAGGATCGGGTGCTCGGCCCGGCCCCGTTACGTGTCCGGTGCAGAAATGGCGTGGCAACCGGGGTTAGGGCACTTCCCCACTTGTAGAGGGTTCGAGCCCCGGATCGCGGGCGCCCGGGTTCGGCCGCTCGGGGAATCGCTTGAGAATGGCCTCCAACTGTTCGCGGCGTGGCGGCACGGTGCAGCCTGGCAGCGCGTATGGCGGGGGGTGGCGGTGTTCACTACTATCGGCCGCGTCCCTCGCCCGTTCCCTCCGACCGGATGGCCGATGCGTGTCTCGCCCCTCGCCGCCTCCCTCGTCGGCCTGCTCCTCGCCGCCGGTTGCGCCGACGGCAGCCGGGCCGAGAAGGTCGCTCCGCCGACCGTCACGGTGGGCGGCGCACCGAGCCCTGCCGCGCAGAGCGCCGGGGCGTTCTCCAGGGAGGGCTGGTTCGGCGGCGCGGACGGCCTGCACGCGCGGGTCGACGTCCGGAGCGTCCAGCGGCTGGCGGGCAAGGCGGTGCTGCGGTACAGCGTGACGTCGCTGGACTCGTCCACCAAGTCCGTTCCGTTCGAGATCGCGCTGGTCGACCCGGTGGGACGCAAGCTCTACAAGCCGACCGGGACGACGAGCGGCTCCGGCTTCACCCCGGGAGCGACGCGGGAGATGGCCGCCGAATACCCGGCGATACCGGCGGACGTCCGGAAGGTCACGGCGATCACTCCTGGGACGGCGGGAGAGTTCACCGGCATTCCGGTGACCGATGCCGCGGCCTCCGGGAGCCCGAGCGCGTCGGCGCCTCCAAGCGGGACGGGGATGCCGACCATGCCGTCCATTCCGTCCACGACGCCCTCCGCTGGGCCGTCGGTCGGCGCCGAGCCCTTCGGCCGGGTCAGGCCCTACGCCGCCCCCACGCCTTCAACGTCAGCCACACCGTCGACGTCCGCGTCCCCCTCGGCCGGGACGGGAGGCAATCCCAGGGATCTGTACGACATCGTCGAGGGCGAGACCAAGGACGTCACGTCCAGCCCGTCGGAGGTCACCGTCGGCCTGCGCGCGGACGGGCTGTTCGACGGCACCTCGGCGAAGCTGTCGAGCCGTGCGAAAGCCGTCTTGGACGACGCGGCGCAGCAGATCAAGACGAACGCCACGGGCGCGCTGACATTCGAAGGGCACACCAGCGAGAACGACACCAAGTTGTCCGCGGACCGGGCCGATGCCGTCATGAAGGAGATGAAGACCCGCCTGGGGGACGGCTTCACCTACACGGCGAGCGGCAAGGGGAACACCGAGCCCGTCGCCAAGGACGCCGCCCGCAACAACCGTGTCGAGGTCTCCTACCGGACGAAGGCAAGCGCGCGCGGCACCACCTCACCGGCCGCCTTCCGCGCGGAGGACGGCAAGACGGTGGCGACCCGCACAGCCCCCTTCGGTGCGGCCAAGAGGCGGCTGGACGTCAAACCCTTCTACCGGGACGGCGCCTACATCGTCGCCGTCTTCGACATCGTGAACCAGGGGCCCGGGACCACCCCGCCCGACGCGTCCTACCCGGACCCCAACTATCCGGGAGGCGTGTTCGGCTCGTTCTCCATCCAGACGCCGGGCGGCAAGGACGTCTACCGGGCCGTCCGCGTCGGCCCGGCACGGTCGGGCGGTACGAGCATCTACCTCGACCCTGGACGCGCCACCTTCCTCACCGCCGTGGGCAAGCCCGACCGCGGTTTCCTCTACCTGCCCGCCCCGCCCGGCAGCGTCACATCAGTGACCTTCAACGCCGGACCCTTCGGGAAGGTCGAGAAGGTCCCCGTCTCATAGATCAGTCTCATGGCCGCCGCGACGTGTGGCGGACGACCCAAAGGGATAGTTAAAGAGCAGGGCATCGGATCGTCCGGCGGAGGTCGAGTCATGGGTATCGGCGTCAGTGTTTTCACGATCACGCTAGGGCTGATCCTCAAGTTCGCGATCAAGCCGGACGCGATGACCGACCCGGTGGACATCCACGTCATCGGGGTCATCCTCATCATCGTCGGCGGGGTGTCGTTCGCACTCCAGTTGCTGATGATGACCCGCACGCAGCAACGCGGTCCGCGTTTCGAGGACAGGCGGGACGAGCGCATGTACGACGGCGACAACCCGCCGCGCTGAGACGGTTCCGTGGGGCCGGCACGGGGCCGGCCCCACGGAATCGGCGTTCGCTCCGGCCGTCAGCTCCAGGCGAGCATGCGGATCGGGTCCTCCAGCATGTCGCCGACGTCGCGCAGGACGCGGGAGCCCAGCTCGCCGTCCACGATGCGGTGGTCGAACGACAGGGCGAGCGTGGTCACCTTGCGGATCGCCAGTTCGCCCTCGTGCACCCACGGCATGTCCCGGATCTGGCCGAACGCGAGGATCGCGGCCTCACCGGGGGTCAGGATCGGGGTCCCGGTGTCCACGCCGAACACGCCGACGTTCGTGATGGAGATCGTCCCGTCGGAGAGGTCCGCCGGGGACGCCTTGCCCGCGCGCGCCTTCGTCGCCAGTTCGTTCAGCGCGCGCGCGAGGCCCGGCAGGTCGAGGTTCTGCGCGTCCTTCACCTTGGGCACGATGAGGCCGCGTTCGGTCGCCGCCGCGATGCCCAGGTTCACGTAGCGCTTGACGACGATTTCCGCGCCGTTCGGACCGTCCACCCAAGAGGAGTTCACCATCGGGTGCCGTCGCACGGCGGTGAGCAGCGCGCGCGCCACCAGCAGTAGCGGCGACACCTTCACGTCCGCGAATTCGGGCAGTTCGCGGAGCCGCTGGACGGTCTCCATGGTGCGGGTCACGTCCACCTGGAGGAACTCGGTGACGTGCGGTGCCGTGAACGCCGAACCGGACACCGCCGCCGCCGTGGCCTTGCGCACACCCTTCACCGGTACGCGCTCCTCACGCGCGCCTGCCTGGACCGGCGCGGGCGCCTGGGGTGCGGCCTGCGCGGCGAGGATGTCCTCACGCGTGATCGAACCCTGCGGCCCCGAACCGGTGATGGTGGCGAGGTCGATGCCGAGGTCCTTCGCCATCTTCCGGACGGGCGGCTTCGCCAGCGGCAACCCGTTGTCCACAGGCTGTGGACGAGGGGCCGGGGGGCGCACCGGCGCGGGCCGCACGGCCCGCGCCGCGCCGTTGGACGCCTTGCGCGGGCGGCGCTTGGTCGCCGCCTCCTTGACCCCGTACCCGACCAGCACCGGCTGGCGTTTCGGCGGCTCCTCCGGCGTGACCATGCCCGGCTCGTTCGCCGTCGGGACGCCCTCCTCGCGCAGCGCAGCCGTCTGCGCCGGCGGCTCCGACACCGGCGTCGCGACGGCGCCGCCCTCGGTGCCGACCGAGATGATCGGCACCCCGACGTCCACGGTCTGGCCCTCGGTGACCAGCAGCTCGGCCACCACGCCGTCGAACGGGCAGGGCAGCTCCACGATCGCCTTCGCCGTCTCGATCTCGACGATGGTCTGCCCGTCCTCGACGGTGTCGCCCGGCTGGACGTGCCACTTGACGATCTCCGCCTCGGTCAGGCCCTCGCCGACGTCCGGCAGTTTGAACAGTCTTGGCTCGCTCACCGGCGTCACCACGCGAAGGTCCGGTCGACCGCGTCCAGGATGCGGTCGAGGTTGGGCAGGTAGTCGTCCTCCAGACGGGACGGCGGGTACGGGGTGGAGAACCCGCCGACGCGCAGCACCGGCGCCTCCAGCCGGTAGAAGCACTTCTCGGTGATCCGCGCGGCCAGTTCGGCGCCGAACCCGCTGAACACCGGCGCCTCGTGCACGACCACGCAGCGTCCCGTCCGGTTCACCGACTCCGTCACCGCGCCGATGTCGAGCGGGTTGAGCGAGCGCAGGTCGATGACCTCCAGCGACCGCCCCTCCTCGGACGCCGCCGCGGCCGCCTCCAGGCACGTCTTCACCGACGGCCCGTACGCCAGCACCGTCACGTGCTCGCCCGGCTGGACGACCCGCGCCTCGTGCAGCGGCGCCCAGTCGGTGGAGTCGACGTCGACCTCCGCCTTGTCCCAGTACCGGCGCTTCGGCTCGAAGAAGATCACCGGGTCGGGGGAGGCGATCGACTGCTGGATCATCGAGAACGCGTCCACCGGGTTGGAGCACGTCACCACGCGCAGCCCGGCCGTGTGCGTGAAGTACGCCTCGGGCGACTCCGAGTGGTGCTCCACGGCGCCGATGCCGCCCCCGCAGGGGATCCGGACGACGACCGGCAGCGACAGCCTGCCCAGCGACCGCATCCGCATCTTCGCGAGCTGCGTGACGATCTGGTCGACCGCGGGGAACACGAACCCGTCGAACTGGATCTCGCAGACGGGCCGGTACCCGCGCAGCGCGAGCCCGATCGCCGTCCCGATGATGCCGGACTCGGCGAGCGGCGTGTCGATGACCCGCTCCTCGCCGAAGTCCTTCTGCAGGCCGTCCGTGATGCGGAAGACCCCGCCGAGCTTCCCGACGTCCTCGCCCATCACCAGGACCTTCGGGTCGTTCTCCATGGCCTTGCGCAGGCCCTCGTTCAGCGCCTTGCCGAGGGTCAGGGTGGTCACTTCGACTCCTCCTCGAACGACGCCAGGTAGGCGGCGAACTGCTCCTGCTCCTCCGTCATGAGCGGATGCCGCTCGGCGTACACGTCCTCGAACATCGACAGCGGCTTCGGATCGGGCATCGCCCGGCAGCCCTCGCGCAGTTCCTTCGCGAGCTGCTTCGCCTCGTCCTCGACCTTCTCGAAGAACCCCGCGTCCGCCAGGTCGTTGCGCACCAGGTACGCCTTGACCCGCTCGATCGGATCCTTGAGCTTCCACGCCTCCTCTTCGGCCTTCAGCCGGTACCGCGTGGGATCGTCGGTCGTCGTGTGGGCGCCCATCCGGTAGGTGAACGCCTCGATCAGCGTCGGGCCCTGGCCCGTCCGGGCGTTCTCCAGGGCCTTCCGGGTCACGGCGAGACAGGCGAAGACATCGTTCCCGTCCACGCGCAGCCCGGGGAATCCGAAGCCCTGCGCCCGCTTGTAGAGCGGAATCCGCGACTGCTTCTCCAGCGGCTCCGAGATGGCCCACTGGTTGTTCTGGCAGAAGAACACGACCGGCGCATTGAAGACGGACGCGAAGACGAAGGACTCGTTCACGTCTCCCTGCGAAGTCGCCCCGTCCCCGAAATACGCGATCGTGGCCCCGGCCGACGGCGTGCCCAGCACCCCGTCCCGCTGGATCCCCATCGCGTAGCCGGCCGCGTGCAGCGTCTGGCTGCCGATCACGATCGTGTACAGGTGGAACCCGTGCTCGGCCGGATCCCAGCCACCGTGGTTCACGCCCCGGAACAGCCCGAGCAGCTTGAGCGGCTCGACGTCCCGGCACCACGCGACGCCGTGCTCGCGATACGTCGGAAACACCATGTCGTGCTCGGACAGCGCCCGCCCGGACCCGATCTGGGCGGCCTCCTGCCCCAGCAGCGACGCCCACAGGCCCAGCTCGCCCTGCCGGGTCAGCGCCACGGCCTCCAGGTCGATCCGCCGGACGATCACCAGGTCGCGATAGAGATCGCGCACTTCCTCGGCGCTGAGGTCCAGGGGGTAGTCGGGATGCTCGACGCGCTCCCCCTCGGGGGTCAGCAGCTGGACGAGCTCGGGCTCGACGAGCTGCGGGGTGTCGGGCGCGCCGCGCACGGAGTCGATCGTCATCGATGACACTCCTCGTTCGGGGCCGGGACCGCGGGATCGCCGCGCCGCCGGCCGATGCCAACGACCAGAGCCCCCGGTAAGGGACAAAAGTCGCAATGCCATCGTGGCAGACATCACACCCTGCGATGCAAGTCCCGCCACCGTGATCCCTACCCCAGTCGCGCCCCTTGATCCCAGTCCCGCCGCCCTCCGATCAACCCCACCCCCGCTCTGGCATCATCGACAGGTGCGTTACACAAGGGTCATCCCGCCAGTAGCCCTCCTGGCAACCCTGAGCGCCTGCACCCAAGACACTCCGTCCTTCAACCCGACTCCTCGACCGAACCGTCCCGGCCAGGTGGTGGTGATCGCCGGCTCGCCGGAGAACCACGAGCCCCCGCGAGACGGCGAGTACGCGATCAAGTCCAGCGCCCAGTCCGAAGGCGGTCTGGCCATTGATGCCGATAACGGGGTCGTCTACCTCCGGGTGCTTGGTGGCGGTAGCGACAAACCCGTTGAGCGAATTGAGCGGGATGGCACCCTGACCACGCTCCGCACCAGGGCTCCGGGCGATCAACTCGGCTTCACTCCCGGGACGCTTTGGATCATGTCGTCCTATCAGGGGCTGCGCCTCACCAAGATGTCGCTCCCCAGCCGCATCGAGACGAAGGTGCTCGACATGGGGGAGTCCGGAACCCAGGTGCTCGCCCCTTCGGGAAATCCGTTAGGCGCGCGGAGGCAGGTGAGACTCCGCGAGTCCTTGCCTGGAGCCAGATTCGTCGTCCGCGGAGACGGCATGCCGGTCATCGTTTCCCGAGCAGGCGATCTTTACGAGGTGACCGGGCCAGGCAAGATCAGGCAGTGGATGCCGCAGGGTTACCGCGAGGCCGTGCGCGATCTCGCGGGCGCCGCGGATCTTCGGCCGGTCAGCGCCATCGCCGTCGGCGCTCGCGGCATGCTCGTCCTGGCGCCGACTGGGCTTCTGCGGATCACCGATGACCGCTCCCAAGGCATCAGGATCCATATGCGATCCGGAGGCTTGCCGGACTGGTCGGCGGCGCTCCCCGTGGACGACGGGTCAACGCTCCTGCTGGGCGGTACATCGGCGGTCCAGCCCAGCCCGCGCCCAGGACTGGTCCGTCCGGACGGAAGGTTGGAGGTTCTGTCCTACGGGAAGCGACTGATATGCGATGACTTCGACGGGTCCATGGCGGTGCTGGCCTCAGCGGACCTGGTTGCCGCCGGTCGACTGAAGAACGGTGACTATGTCGTCGTGGACCAGTCCTGCGGCCGGACGTACCGGGTTCGATTGCCGTCCTCTCTGGCGGGGACGCCCTATACCCGATAAGCCGCTATTGTTCAGGCGCATTGTGTTCGACCTGCAGTTGGACATCGCCTATCACCGCAAACCCGGTTCGCCGCTCCACCGCTCCAGGCTCCGCGAAGTCGTAATACTGAATGCCTCTGACGATCTCAGGGCCGCGGTAGCCCGAGGACCGGGCCGTCAACAGTAGTTTGTCCATTTCTGGGTCGCCGGTACGGGATCCCTTGGCGAGATGCAACCCAATGGCCAAGTCCCGGTATAGTTGGTCCGAGTACGTCGCGTACGTTCCTCGAAGTTCTTGCACCTTCTTGTCGAAGTCCGCGTACTTGACCTTGTCCAGCGCCAGTGCGGTGCCGATGGCGTAGGCATCGGTCGCTCCCGGAGTCGCGGCGACCGGTGAGGCGCCGAGTGCCGCCCCGCCGACGTCACGAAGCAGACCGAGATGCTTCTGTGCCTCTTCGTACTGCTTCTTGGTGAGTTCTTCCCGGGTTATCCGCTCCTTTCCGAAAGCGGCGATGAGCACGCCCTCCAGGTAGCCGGCTTTCACGATCGCGTCGTTGAGGTTATGGTGCTTTATTCCCCAGGCGAACAGTCCCTGTCGATAGGCCTCCGTGTCGACGGCTATCTGGGCCCAGGCTCTGTCGTCCGCCGCGAAGGTGCGCAGGAACTGCTGCATGTCCTCGCCTCCGATCTCCGCGAACGTTCTCCTCGTCACCGGGTCCTCGGTGGTCAGCCCCGTACCGCTCGAAGTTCGGTTCGCCTGGCCGAGTGCGGGGAGGTACATGCGTGTCATGGCCAGGAGACCGGAGGTCAGTCCGGGGCCGAGTTCGAGGGTGTAGTGCTCGCTGTGTGCTGTGCCAGGAGGGGCTTGGTCCATTCGAGGCAGGATGTCGAACCAGGGAATCAGGTCCAGCGGCGCTCCGCTCTTCAGCGGCTTCTCGGCTTTTTCGCGGCCCTTGTCGTTCCACCAGCCTACTGACTTCATGACCTCGGCAGCGTTCAGAGCGGCCTGGTTCTCGTGGCTCTTTTCCGGGGTGGTCGCCAGCTGGATGACCGAACCTGCGACGGTGCCGCCGTCCGGCCAGTCGGGGGCGACGATCAGCGAGGCGTATGTGTCTCCGGTGCCGCGGGTCAGCCAGGTCACGGCGGGAGCTCTGTCAGGGTCCTCGATGAGGAACGCGTCGTCCAGCTTCATCGACGCCAGGTTGCGGGCCGCGGTGAGGTCCTTCTGGCCGGAAATGCGGCCGAGCACGGCGAGTGCCGGGTCGTACTCGCGCAGCGTCTTCGCATCCGGGTACTTGCCGGAAGGGCCTGAGATCCCCCATGCCTTCCACCAGAGGCCGTAAGGCTGGTTGAGTACTTTTGTGCGGCCTCTGTCGCCCTCGTCATAGGTGTGCGTGATCTCATAGGACGGGTGTTTCTGGCGCCAGCGGAGGGCGGCCCTTCCCAGGTCGGCCAGAATGGCACTGCTCCATTTGATATTGGGGGCGCTCAACTTGACGAGAAGGGCTTGGCCGGGCATGTCGGCGCCGGCTGGGCCCAAGGCTTCGGCGGTAATGCCCTCGGTTTCCTTCTTGCGGGATAGGGCGGCTAGGGCTGTGCCCAGGTTGCCTACTGTCTTCTTGTCCTCTGGGGTCAGACCGCTGGTGTTGCTCAGTTGGTGCAGGCGGTAGGGGAGTTTGCCTGCGGAGCCCGGTGGGATGTTGGAGAAGAACGTCGCCAGGTAGGTGGTGTTCTTGCTGTTCTCGGCCAGGGTGCGGGCTATCTCCGACATGAGGGCCGGGGTGGCGTTGCCCGGGTGGGTCGTATGTTTCTGCCACGCGCGGGCCTGGAGGCGGGCCAGGTCGGTCATTTCCTTGGAGCCGAAGCGCTCCACGTCCGGGACCTGGATTACCGGGCCCTGGATCAAGGGGGTCGCGGTCACTTCGGTTTCGGCCAGGGCGTACATGATGCGGGTGCGCATGCGGGTCGCCTGGGTGCGGCACCAGGCGGCGGCGTTGTCGCAGGACGTGGTGCTCGGGATGTCCGGGTGGGCGAGGGCCAGGTGACCGCGAATCATCTTGGCGCGGTGAGGGAGGTCGGCGGCGGCGCGGGTCAGGGCGGTTTCGAGGCGTTCCAGGGCGGACGGGGAGACCGAGGCGACGCCCGGCTTGCCGGCGGGCGGGGTCGCGCGGGGGATCTCTGGTGGGTCCAACGTCAGTGGGACCTGGTTGAAGCGGACGACCGTGCGTTCCACTTCGAGCATTAAGCGGTTCAAGGCCCTGTTGTGGGCCTGGAGGTCGCTCGTGAAGCCGGCGGCGGAGCCGCCCTGCCAGGTCTGCGGGCCCATCTGGCGGGTCACCTCGGACATCGCCGTTGATATCGCCTGGAGTTCGGCGTGCACGGCGCGGGCGTCGATCTTCAGGGTCATGACCCGCCTCCTTTCGACCTGTGAACCGTAGTGAAAGGAGCGGCGGCGGAGTCGGGGAATCCGGAGTTATTCGCGGGAGAGGGCTCTCGTGGCGCCGGCGGCGACGGTCAGGCCGAGGACGAGGCCGGCGGCGACGATGAGGTTCGCTATCCACTGGTAGACGCCCTTGGGGGCGAACTCGATCTCCTGGCCGAGGCTGCCGATGGGCAGGAGGAGGTCGAGCGTGTAGAAGAACGCGTTGAAGTGGGGTTTGTGGCCTTCGTCCAGGACGTCCGGACGGTGCAGGGAGAAGACGATCGTGCCGAAGGCGAGCAGGCCGATCAGCCAGCTCGCGGCGCGGAACGGGCGGTAGCCGTAGCCGACCAGGACGTCCTGCAGCCAGCCGACGATCTTGCGGGGGAGGCCCTGGGTCTGGCGGCGGTCGCGGGCCTTGGCGAGCAGGACGGAGCGGCCGTCGGCGTCCAGGCCGAGGGAGCGGTAGGTCTGGGCCAGGCGCTCGTAGGGCTGGGGGGCGTAGCCGTCGGTGTCGCGGCGCAGCCAGGCGAGGCGTTCGCGGGCGGTGAGCGGCGGTTCGAGGGTCTCGTACTGGAGGCCGTCCAACTGGAGGCGTTCCGGCCAGGACGCCGCGTCGTCGCGGAGGAGGTTGATGCGCGCGTAGGAGAGGTCGGCGGTGCCCTTGATGGGTTCGGCGGTGCGCAGCAGGAGCTCCTCGGCCTGGACGCGCTGCAGGCTGAGGGCCGTCCCGGTGTCGTGACTCAGCCGGGCGTCGCGGAGGCTGAGCTGGCCGGTGACGCGTGCGCCGGAGAAGCTGACGGCGCCGACGGCGGTGAACCCGTCCGAGCAGTAGACGTCGGTCTCGACGGCGAGGTCGTCGGCGTTGAGGGCGGTGCGCTGCGGGGCGGACAGGTTCGCGCCGACGAAGGAGAGGTAGCCGCCGACGCGGGCGCCGCGGAGCCGGATCTCGCCCTCGGCGGCGAACCCGCCGTCGCAGAACACGTTCGCGGCCACGTCCAGGCGGCTGGCGTACAGGGCGACGCCGGACGGGTTGTAGAGCCGCGCGCCACGGAAGATCAGCTGGCCGCCGATGCGCGCGCCGGGGAGCCGGACCTCGCCGTTGGCGACGAACCCCTGGTCGCAGTAGACGTTCGCCTCGACGGAGAGGCGGTCGGCGAGGAGGGCGTCCCCGCCGGGGTTCGTCAGCTGGACGCCCGACATGTTCAGGATTCCGGTGATGTTCGCGCCGTCCAGCCAGAGGCCGCCGTTGATCCGGCTGCCCTCCAGCCACAGGTGGCCGTCCACCCTGGTGCCGGACGCGACCAGGCCGGGCAGGCGGCAGCGCATCAGGTGGACGCTGTTCATGCTCGCCCAGTACAGGTGCGGCGCCTCGTCGAACGAGCAGCCGGTGAGCGCCAGCGGGACGGTGACCTCCGCGTGCCCGAGGTTCAGCGACCCGGTGATGCGGGCGCCGGAGAGCCGGACGGCGGCGACCTGCCCCGGCTCGCGCTCGACCGCGCCGACGAGCAGCGCGACGAGAACCTCGGCCCTGACCACCCGGTCGTGTCCCCAGCGGTCGGCCTGCCCGGGATCGTCGAACGCCGGGTCGCCGGTCGACAGGTCGACGGATTCGCCCTTCGGGAAGCCCTTCCACAGGCGGCGCTCCGAGGAGGTCAGGTCGTCGATGTTCATCGGATCGCTCCGGGGGGTGCGGACGGCTCGTGAACAGCCATGGTGCCGTACGCTCAGCACGTAAGGGAAAGCGCAGATCAGTGGAGGGGGCGGTCGTGGCGCGCGTTGTCGTGGACGTCATGCTCAAGCCGGAGATCCTCGACCCGCAGGGCCAGGCCATCGCCAGGAAGCTGCCGCAGATGGGGTTCGAGGGCGTGGTCGCCGTCCGGCAGGGCAAGCGGTTCGAGGTCGAGTTGGAGGGGGACGCCGACGAGGCGGCCCTGGAGCGGGTCGCCAAGATCGCCGAGACGCTGCTGGCCAATCCGGTCATCGAGAACTACGAGGTGCACGTCCTCTGATCGGCCGGATCGCACCGGAAATGGCGCGGAATACCGCTCGGTATCGGGATGGTGCGGTACGTTCCCATCCGTTGTGCGGGTCCGCGGGATTTCCCAGAAGACCCGCGAGTATAGCGATTACGCAGTATTCCGCCGGGGAACTGTTAGCTGCGTCGAGTCGTCGAGCACGCCCCGGGACCGGGGGAACGGTCGCTGAACCCGGGGCATGACACGAGGTGTCCGGGTGGATATGCGGTTCTCGCTCGCGCTGCCGCGCGACGCGCTGAGCATCCCGGTGATCCGGCGGGTGGTGGGGGGCGCGCTGCGGGGCATCGGCGTATCCGAGGACTGCGTCGACGACGTTCTGGTCGCCACCTCCGAGGCGTGCACGAACGTCGTCCAGCACGCTCGCGCGACCGGGGGGTACGAGGTGACGGGGCATGTGGACGACGGCATGTGCCTGCTCAAGATCATGGACTCCGGACGCGGGCCGCGGCCGGCCCCGGCGGACCGGGGCGTACTGAGCGAGTCCGGGCGCGGGCTTAAGATCATGCGGGCGCTCGTGGACGACCTGGACATCGACTCCTCGCCCGACAGCGGCACCGTCGTTCACCTGCGAAAGCGCCTGACCTGGCGCGACGGGGCGCTGATCGGCCGCCTCGACGCCCGCCTCATGCACAACGCCGGGTAGATTAGGACGCGCGCGGGGGGTATGCGACGCGCAGCGGGGTAATCGGCGGAGGAGATCCCGACGTCCCGGCCCGCCCCTCATCTCGGAGGAACAGAACAGATGGATGCTGCCCGGGTTGGGATCATCACCTTCCCTGGTTCTCTGGACGACAAGGACGCCGCACGTGCCGTCCGGCTGTCCGGCGCGGAGCCGGTGGCCCTGTGGCACGGCGACCACGACCTGCAGGGCGTCGACGCCGTCGTGCTGCCGGGCGGGTTCTCCTATGGGGACTACCTGCGCGCCGGGGCGATCGCCCGGTTCGCGCCGCTGATGACCGAGCTGGTGGCCGCCGCCGGCGACGGGCTGCCCGTCCTCGGGATCTGCAACGGCTTCCAGGTGCTGTGCGAGTCGCACCTGCTGCCGGGCGCGCTGCTCCCGAACGCGGGCCTGCACTTCGTCTGCCGCGACCAGCGGCTGCGGGTCGAGAACGCCGGCACGGCCTGGACCAGTGAGTACAGCGAGGGCCAGGAGCTGGTGATCCCGATCAAGAACCGGGACGGGCGCTACACCGCGGACCGGGAGACCCTGATCGAACTGGCCGACACCGGCCGGATCGTCGCCCGTTACGTCGACCTGAACCCGAACGGCTCCCTCGACGACATCGCCGGCATCTGCAACGAGGCCGGCAACGTGGTCGGGCTCATGCCCCACCCCGAGCATGCCGTGGAGTCGCTGACCGGTCCGTCCACCGATGGGCTCGGTTTCTTCACCTCGATCGTCAAGAGACTGGTCAACGCATGAGTGAGCAACGGCCCCACCCGTCCGGACGAGCCACCCGGGACGCCTCCGACGAGCCGTCGATGGAATGGCTCGGGGAGCTCAGGTCCGACGCGGACGACCCCGAGCTCCAGCCCGTCAACCCGGCGGTGACCCAGGGCTTCAAGGCCATCATCGAGGAGGACCGGAACGCCGCTCCCGCGGGCCGTCCGGCGCAGCAGGACCCGGCCGTCCAGTCCTCTCCCGGGCCGTTCACGGGTCCCATGCCGGTGCTGGACGGCGAGCAGCCGCCTCCGGGGTCCCTCGAAGGGCCCGAGCAGGAGTTCGCCCGCGCTCTGGAGGAGGAGCGCGCCGCGGGCGGCGACCCCTCGACCACGGTGGCCGACCCCTCCGTGGCCGACCCGTCGCTGACCATGCCCGACCTGAACGGCTTCGCCGCGCCGCGTCCGCCCGCCGAGCCCGGCAGCTCCGGCACCGGCCCGCAGGCCGCGGTCGGCAGGGGCACGGGCCCGCAGCCCGCCGTCGGCACGGGCACCGGCCCGCAGCCCGCCGTCGGCACCCGCACCGGCCCGCAGCCCGCCGTGGGCTTCGGCACGGGCCCCCAGCCCGCCGTGGGCGCCGGTACCGGGCCGCAGCGCGTCGTCGACCTCGACTCGGGCCCGCTGGCCCGTCCTGAGGGCCCTGGGACGGGTCCGCAGCCCGCCGTGGGCTCCGGCACGGCTCCGCAGCCCATCCTCGATCTGAACTCGGGTCCGTTGGCGCGTCCTGAGGGGCCGGGGACGGGTCCGCAGCCCGCGGTCGGTTCGGGCACCGGTCCGCAGCCCGCCGTCGGCTCCGGGACGGGCCCGCAGCCCGCCGTCGGCTCCGGGACGGGCCCGCAGCCGACCGTGCGGCCTGGCAGTGGTCCGCAGCCCATCCTCGATCTGAACTCGGGTCCGTTGGCGCGTCCTGAGGGGCCGGGGACGGGTCCGCAGCCCGCGGTCGGTCCGGGTACCGGTCCGCAGCCCGCGGTCGGTTCCGGGACGGGCCCGCAGCCCGCCGTGGGGTTCGGCACGGGTCCGCAGCCGGCGGTCGGGTCCGGCACCGGGCAGCAGGGCGTCGTCAGCATGAACACCGGGCCGCTGCTGCCCGTCCGCGCCGAAGGCCCGGGCACGGGGCCGCAGCCGCGCATCGGCCGCGGGACCGGGCCCCAGCCCGCCGTGGGCCGGGGCACGGGCCCGCAACCCGCGCTCGGTCCGGGCGCCGGGCAGGGGCCCACGGTGGAGACCGGGACGGGGCCGCAGCCCGCGATCGAGGGCGCCGTCCCCGTCGAGGGCACCGACACGGTCGCCGTCGCCGCCGCGACCCCCGAGCGCCGCCAGCCGTTCGCCGAGCTGGGGATGAACGAGGACGAGTACCGGCGCGTCCGGCACATCCTCGGGCGCCGTCCCACGTCGGCGGAGCTGGCGATCTATTCGGTCATGTGGAGCGAGCACTGCTCCTACAAGAGCTCCAAGGTGCACCTGCGCCAGTTCGGCGACAAGGCCCCGAAGACCGACAAGCTCCTCGTCGGCATGGGTGAGAACGCCGGTGTCGTGGACATCGGCCAGGGCTGGGCGGTCACCTTCAAGGTCGAGTCGCACAACCACCCGTCTTATGTGGAGCCGTACCAGGGTGCGGCCACCGGAGTCGGCGGCATCGTGCGCGACATCATGTCGATGGGCGCCCGTCCCATCGCGGTGATGGACTCGCTCCGGTTCGGTCCGGCCGAGGCCCCCGACACCCAGCGCGTCCTGCCCGGCGTCGTGGCCGGTGTGGGCGGCTACGGGAACTCCCTGGGGCTGCCCAACATCGGCGGTGAGACGGTCTTCGACGCCTGCTACGAGCAGAACCCGCTGGTGAACGCCCTGTGCGTCGGCGTGATGAAGCACGAGGACATCCAGCGCGCCGTGGCCCCGGGCCCCGGCAACAAGGTGATCCTGTTCGGCGCCCTGACCGGGCCGGACGGCATCGGCGGCGCGTCCGTCCTGGCCTCGGCGACGTTCGACGAGGAGTCGCACCAGAAGCGGCCGTCGGTCCAGGTCGGCGACCCGTTCATGGAGAAGCTGCTCATCGAGTGCTGCCTGGAGCTCTTCCGCGAGGACCTCGTGGTCGGCATCCAGGACCTCGGCGCCGCCGGCGTGTCCTGCGCGACGACGGAGCTGGCCGCGGCCGGCACCGGCGGCATGCACGTCGACCTCGACACCGTCCCGCTCCGCGACGAGACGCTGCGCCCTGAGGAGATCCTCATGAGCGAGTCGCAGGAGCGCATGATGGCGGTGGTCTCGCCCGACAAGGTCGACCGCTTCATGGAGATCTGCGCCCGCTGGGAGATCCCGGCGACGGTCATCGGCCAGGTCACCGACACGCGCCGGCTGGTCATGACGTGGCGGGGCGAGACGATCGTCGACATCCCGCCGGTCACGGCCGTCGACGAGGGCCCGGTCTACAACCGCCCGCTGGAGCCCCCGCACGACCTGGGCGCCCTGCAGGCCGACACCCCCGGGCGGCTCACCCGTCCGTCCAACGGCGACGAGCTGCGCCGGACGGTCCTGTGGCTGGCCGGGTCCCCGAACCTCGCCAGCAAGACGTGGGTGACGTCCCAGTACGACCGGTACGTCCTGGGCAACACCGTGATGGCGATGCCCGAGAACGCCGGCGTGGTGCGCATCGACGACGAGTCGGGGCTGGGGATCGCGCTGTCCCTGGACGGCAACGGCCGCTACACGCGCCTCGACCCGTACTCGGGCGCCCAGCTCGCCCTCAGCGAGGCGTACCGCAACGTCGCCGCGACCGGTGCGCGGCCCCTGGCCGTCACCAACTGCCTCAACTTCGGCTCCCCCGAGGACCCGGGCGTCATGTGGCAGTTCGCGCGCGCGGTCGAGGGCCTGGCGGACGGCTGCCAGTACCTGGGCATCCCGGTCACCGGCGGCAACGTCAGCTTCTACAACCAGACCGGTGACACTCCGATCAACCCGACGCCGGTGATCGGCGTCCTGGGCGTGCACGACGACGTCCGCCGCCGGGTGAACATGTCGCTGACCACCGACGGCGCCACGATCGCGCTGCTCGGCGAGACGCGCGAGGAGTTCGGCGGCTCGGAGTGGGCGCACGTCGTCTACAACCACCTGGGCGGGCTGCCGCCGCTGGTCGACCTGAAGGCCGAGGCGGCGCTGGCGTCGGTGATGGTCGCCGCCATCCGCGACGGCCTGGTCACGTCCGCGCACGACCTGTCGGACGGCGGCCTGTCGCAGACCCTCGTCGAGGCGTGCCTGCGCGGCGGCCTCGGCGCCCGCATCACGCTGCCGGGCGACCCGTTCGTGTCGCTGTTCAGCGAGTCGGTGGCGCGGGCCGTGCTGGTGGTCCGGCCGGGCGCCGAGTCGCGCCTGGCGGCCCTGTGCGAGTCCGCGGGCGTCCCGGTCACCCAGATCGGCGTCGCGGGCGGCGACAGCCTCCACGTGACCGGCCGCGGCTCGGACGGCGACCAGCAGGAGCTGTTCAGCATCGGCCTGTCGGAGCTGCGCGAGGCCCACGAGCGCATGCTCCCCAGCTACGCCGACTGACCGCGTCGCTGACGAAAGGGGCGCCCCTACACCAGGGGCGCCCCTTTCGCGATGTCCACCCTCGTCTAGCCTGGGACCGCAACGGATCTACGGGGAGGCATGGTGGGTTCTCAGCGCTGGTCCGAACTGAGCGGACGGGAACGCTCGTTCATCGCGGGCGCCACGGTCGTGCAACTGTCCCTTCTGGCGGCCGCGCTGGTCGACCTTCGACGCCGTCCACAGGACCAGATCAAGGGCTCGAAGCGACTCTGGCGAATGCTCGCATTCATCAATTTCGCCGGCCCGATCTCCTACTTCCTCTTCGGCCGCAAGAAGTAGCCTCCACGATCAGCCGCTCTGCGGACCGGCAGGACGCCGTTAGTGGCGGAGGGTCTTATTCAGAGTGTGGGAATTCTAGGTCGGCCCGACGTGTCAGCCGTGGATCGGGTAGGCGGCTTGGATGGCCAGCCGCTGGTCGGCGGTGTCGCCGATGTGGGTGAGG